>JANQJJ010000231.1 GCA_028281725.1 Pirellulaceae bacterium
GCAGCGTTTCGTCGAGTTGGCCTCCCACGGCACTTCGCCCCTGGTTCGGCTGAGCCTGGCCAGCGCCTTGCAGCGGCTTGCGCCGGTCGATCGTTGGCCCCTGGCCACGGCGCTAGCAGGTCGTGGCGAGGATCAAGTGGATCAGAATCTGCCGCTGATGATTTGGTATGGCGTCGAGCCGTTGGTGAACGACGACCTGCAGCGATTCGCTAGCCTCGGCAGCTCGGCCTCGATCCCGCGAGTACGCATTAACGTGGCCCGTCGCATCGCTGCTTCGCAGCATGTGCAGGAAGGATTGGTTCTACTGTCGGAGCATCTCGCTGGCGCAATCGCGGACGAAGTTGCTCATGATTTGTTGACCGGGATTCTCCAGGGCGTGGAGGGACAGCGGGACCTGTCGATGCCAGCGGCCTGGCGCGACGCCTATGATCGCCTGGTTCAAAGCGACGACCCGGCCCTGCGCGATCAAGCCGTGCGACTTGCGGTGGTCTTCAATGATCAAACCGCCCTCTCCAAGCTCCGCCGAATAGCCAGTGACCGAAGCGCCGCAGCAATCGACCGAAGCCGCGCGATCGACGCGTTGGTGGTGAAGCGGGTTCCGGGGTTTGATTCGGACTTGATTCGCTTGCTCGAAGACGCGTCGGTGCGAACGTCCGCCTTGCGCGGTCTGGCCGCGTACAATCAGCCTCGGACGGCGGTCGCGATCTTGACGCATTACGACTCCATGGAAGCCGACGACAGGCAGAATGCGCTGCTCACGCTTGCCTCGCGCGAAACCTGGGCGATGGCTTTGCTCGATTCGATGGAAGCGGGGCGGATCGCAGCCGGCGACCTCACGGCCTTCACAGCTCGGCAGATTCGCGCCTTGGGCAACTCGGACATCTCAGCCAAACTCGCGCGGTTGTGGGGCGAGGTGCGGGAAACGCCACGAGATCGAGCCAAGCAGATTGCGGCGATGAAAAGCTGGTTGTCCGCGGACGTATTGAGCCAAGCGGACTTGGCACGCGGTCGGCAGCTGTTCCAGAAGCAGTGTGCCGGTTGTCATCAGTTCTTTGGTGAAGGCGCCAAGATAGGGCCGGATATCACCGGCGCGCAACGAACCAACCTCGATTACATGCTCGAAAACATCATCGATCCCAGCGCGTCCGTCGCCAAGGACTACCAGATGGAAATTCTGCAAACCGAAAGCGGGCGGGTGGTCACCGGCTTGATTGAATCCGAAACAAGCCAGACGCTCACGCTCCAGACCGTCAATGAGCGGCTGGTGATTCCCGTCGACGATATCGCTGCCAGGAAGAAGTCCAGCCAATCGATCATGCCCCAAGGGCTGTTGGAGCCGCTCAGCGACGACGAGATCCGAGATTTGATCGGATACCTGCAGCGCCGGCCGTAGCCCCAGGCTTCGCCACGATCCGTCGCGGCAACCAGGTACTCCAAAGTCCTCACTCAGGATTGAGCGCGCGGCGATGCTCGGAGGTGGCCCGCTCGAGCTGCCGCCGGTTTTCAAACGGTAGGTAGGCAACTCGCATTTGAAATCCGTAGGCCTCACCGACCGCATAGTTTTCAATGAACCACTGGAAGTCCCAAGCTGGATTGCCTTGTCCGCCACCGGACGGAGATTGAGCGAACCAAATGCGATCTTTCTGTCGAAACATCTGCACGAGCGCCATACCGTGGGAGACCCCGTAGTACCAAGGCTCGACGTAAACAAAATCCGATGGATGGTTCACCAGTGTCAGCGGGAAATCATCGTCGACCGCGACCAAGTCCGGAAAACGTTGCGGCGCGTGGGTACTGCGAACTCCGTGCTCGGGCGTGGTCGCTTGGATCCATGTCGCCTCCGACGTGCTGCCGCGCCGGCGACCTCGGAAGTAAATCGACAGATCCGAGGGCGACTGAATATAGCTCGCCCAGAATAGCCCGATGTAGTCGTGGTGGTAGCCGCCGGCGCGAGGAATACATTCGAACGTATACTCGATCACTCCATCTTCGAGCATGGCGTAGCGACCGCAGCTCTCCAGTTGCCAATTGCCGGTCGGTCTTTGGTAGAGTTCCACCGTGTGTTCATCAATGATTCGCAACTCCATCGGGAACTTGCGCGGCTCAAACTTCTCGCGCAACCCCTCCCGAGTGCCGTCATGGATATGCTCGAAATTGATGCCCGCGTAGGGGCTGACGAATAGATTGGCTGAGGGGTCACGCCGCTGAGGATCGTCAGCATGGGTGAGCGAAGCCAAGCCACTGTAACCGGCGCGATGCCCCGGTAGTTCCGCCACGTTCACCGCTGCGTTGTCAACAATGATCGCTGTCACCGGTCCACGTTGCAAGGTAGCTATGTGAGACTTGGCAACGCGAAAGCGGACGGACGGTTGGGTCAGACTGGTGACACCGGGAGCCGCCAGGGGATGACGGTTTTGTCCCCAAACGCCAGCTGGCTGTCCCCCGAACAACCAGCACACACATAAAAAATCAATCAGTCCGATGGAGGTTGTTTTCCAAGTCATATTTTACGCCGATTCGAACGCGCCGCAGGGATGGAAATGCTAGCTGGTAGTCTAGCAGCTGGACAACGCTCATTTCAAATGATGCTACGGCTCTTGTTCGGGACCCTCCCAAAAGACGATTCTTCCATCGTCCGTTCCACCAACCAGCTCTCGCCCGTCAGGCGTAAAAGCAATCCGCGTCACCTGGCCAGAGTATCCGTGCAGTATATTCAGTGGTTGTCGATGCGGAACGTCCCAGATCTTGACGGATCCGTCAGTGGAAGTGGAAACCATCCTGGAACCGTCGGGGCTGAAACAAATCGAAAGAATTTCGTCGCTGTGTGCCACGACAGTACCCACGGTGGCCTTTCGTTCGACGTCCCAGAAACGCACGGATCGGCTGTCGAATCCGGCGACCAGCAGCCCGCAGGTCGGCTCGAACGCCAACGAGTAATCCTCCTGAAGAATCGTCCGTTGAAAGGATGCGAGTTCCTTTCGCGTAACCGAATCCCAGAGCTTTACGGACCGATGACCGCACGAAGCAAAGTACTTGGCGTCGGGACTGAAGACGACGCTGTGAGCATGATCATCGTGCCCAGTCAACAATGCCAGTTCCTCGCCAGTTTCGACATCCCAGACGCGCAACGTGTTGTCTCGCGAGCTTGAAACGAGCCAATGTCCGGCCGGATGAAAGGCAACGCCCAGGACGAGATCCGTATGTCCATGTAGCGTCAAACGCGGCTGAGAGCTGTTGACGTCCCATAATTTCAGCGTGTGGTCCCACGAAGCGGAGGCAAGTTGAGTCGCGTCAGGCGAAAACGCGATCGCCTGGACGGGTCGATCGTGGCCGTGAAAGGTTCGCAGCAGCCGGCGAGATGCGTAGTCCCAAAGCTTGACGGATCTGTCCTCCGAAGCGGTGGCCATGCGGGACCCGTCTTCGGTGAGCTTCACATCGGTGACCGCCAACGCGTGGGCTCGAATGGTTGGCAGCGTCTGCTCCCCTTCTACTTCCCACGCTTTGATGGTTTGGTCCCAGCAAGCCGAGAGAATGCGCTCGTCGTCTCGGTCAAAGGCAACTGACGTCACCGCCCATTGATGGCCCAGATAAGCCGCCAGTTCTCGGCCGGACGCGGTGTCCCACAATCGGACTGTTTTGTCTCGTGAACCGGTGACAATCCGCTGGCCGTCGCTACTGAACCGAGCGTCGAAGATTGAACCCGTGTGTCCATGTAGCCGGACGACCGGAGCAACAGAGTCCAGTGAAGAGACTTCAACCGCATTGCCGCCAGCGGCGCTCGCGAACCGCTTTCCGGAAGGCGAAAACGCCAGTAGATTGCCTGGCAGAGCTCGGATCTTTTCTCGGCTCTCCCAACGCCACAGCTGCGTTCCATGCTGATCGACGGTTGCGACCATCTGGCCGTCTGGAGCAAAGATTACCGCTTCGACTGGAGCTCGCTGCGGCCAGCGATCCACGACTTGCTGGGTCTTCAGGTCCACGATGATCAGCACATTGTCCGAGGCCGGTTCATCCGGTTCGAATGCCCAAAATGATGCGAGCAACTGCGAGCCATCGGGTGCGAACGCCACCGCAGGTACCCGCTGCGTTGGACCTCGGAATCTGGCCAGCAACTCGCCGCTGGCGGTATTCCACACGCGAACGGTGTGATCCCAATCGCCGACGGCAATCAGCTCCTCGTCGCGGCTCACATCCAGGCTCCATGCCGGCGCGGGCAATTGGAACTTGTTGAGCTCGCGACCGTCTTGCAAGTCCCAAATGCGGACGGTCTGGTCCCAACTGGTAGAAACCAGCCACCCTCGTTTGGGCAACACTTTGATTCGCTCCACATAAGCGCGGTGCCCGACGAACGTGAGCGAACTGGAGTCGAGCCGCCTCTGAAGCTGAAACCACTCCCAGTTCCTTTTTCCGGCGGGAGCCAGGTCGAGCCGCGTGCGTGCGTCGGTGACGTCGTACATGCGGATCGCGCCGTCGGCGGCAGCGATGTTGGCAGCATAGGCTTGGAACTCCGCTTCGTCATGTTCTGCGATTGCCGATTCGCGCTGGGTTTTCAACTGCCACGTCAATGCGGCCCATAGTCCGATCATGGCCACCAGAGCCAGCGCCGTCGCGCCGGTCAGACTGGCAGCTATGGGAGAACGGCGGGCCCATTTCCAGAGCCGGACTGCCCGTCCAACGGGACGCGCGTCAATCGGACGATTCTCTAAAAAACGCCTCAGATCCTCTGCGAACTCTCTCGCGCTGGAGTACCTTTGCGACGGCTCCTTTTGCAGGCATGACAGGCAAATGGTGTCCAGATCCGCGTCGACGCTACGATCGATGCGTGAGGGTGCCAGCGGCTCGTCAGTCGCGATGCGATGCAGTGTTTCTACCAGCGTACCGGGCGTGATCGGTGGCTGGCCTGTAATCAGTTCGTAGAGCACGGCACCGAGAGAGTAGACGTCGGTGCGCACGTCGATTTCCGTATGGCCCGGCGCCGCCTGTTCGGGGCTCATGTACTGAGGCGTCCCCACGATTTGTCCCAGATGGGTCAACGGACCGTCCGCTTCCTCGGAAACGACCTTGGCAATCCCGAAGTCGATGACCTTGCTGGTCTCCTGGCCCTCGTGCTGGGTTACCAGAATATTGGACGGTTTGATGTCCCGATGAATAATGCCTCGTCGATGTGCGTGGTCCACGGCTTCACTTGCCTGGAGCATCAGTTCCAGACGCCTTCGACGGGCCGTGTGGTTGGTCTCGCAAAACTTGGTGATTGGCATTCCATCGACCAACTCCATCACGTAGTACGGCCTCCCAAGCTGGGTGATGCCGGCGTCAAAGACCTTGGCGATGCCCGGATGATCCATCATCGCCAGGGCTTGCCGTTCGACTTGCATTCGCGCGATGATCGGCTCGGTTTCCAGTCCCGGTTTGATGATTTTCAGTGCCACGTCACGCCGCAGTGGTCCGTCCTGATGAGCCCGGTAGACGATCGCCATGCCACCACGACCGATTTCATCTATCAATTCAAACGGCCCAATGCGGTCGCCTGCCGTCTCGGTGGGAGCACGCGCATTGGTCGCTGCGAGCAGCGGATCGCCATCGTCCATCGGCTTGGCCAGTCCGCCGGCCGGGCGAGCCATGAATTGGCTGGAGGAAAAATGTGATGCCACCAACCTCGCGATGAACGAAGCCTGCTCGGCATTCTCACCGCAAGAATCCACGATGAACCTTGCCCGCGATCCGCTATCGGATATCGCCAACGCCTGCTCGAAAATTTCGTCTTCGGTCATCTTCCATCTTCACTGGTACATCTGCAGGGGCCATGTCTTGGATGGCGGGAGGGCCAGCTGTCTGGCTACGGCACTGGGTCTTCGTGGTTGCTGGGTCCTCAGGGTCGTCTCCGCGGGCACGCTGGCCGCATGCTTCCAGGTTTGCCGGCGTCATCAGCGGCAGATGCGACGAATCGAGTTCCCCGTCTCATCCGCGTCCTATCATGCGCAATTGGCCATGATTCCGTATCACCACCAGTACGGCAAGCCGCCGCGCCCACCGAACGCACTCAGCATCCATACCGGCCTCTCCGGTGGTCACTGCTCTACTCGTGCCGCAGCTGAATGCGATCCAGGAGCCAGGCTCTGGCGAAGACCCAGTACCGGTTCGCCGTTGGTACCGAGATTCCTAGCGTCTCGGCGGCCTGAGAGATCGTCAGACCGGCAAAGTATCGCAGCTTGACCAATTCCGCTTTCTTGGGGTGCCTATCTGCTAGTTGCCCGAGTGCTTCGTGCACATCCAAGATTTCGTTCAGATCCACCTCCTGATCCGTTAGCTCATCGACGTTGCCAACTCGCTTAGACGTGCCACCTCGTTTTTGGCTCCTTTTCTTCCGAGCGTGGTCGACCAAGATACGTCGCATGGCCTCGGCGGCCGCAGCAAAAAAGTGAGCTCGATTCTCCCAGTGGCAACTGGCTTGACTCCCAAACAGCCGCAGGAAAGCTTCGTTCACTAGCGCAGTGGCTTGAAGCGTGTGGCCAGCCGCCTCCCGAGAAAGCTGGGAGCCTGCGATCTGCCGTAGCTCTTGGTAGACCGCCGCGATCAGCAATTCCGAAGCATCCTTTTCGCCATTGCGCACCGAGTTAATAAGTTGCGTAACTTCAGACACCGCCTAGACCTTGCACCGATTAACCGGACTCAATACCCAACTGGGCCTCCAAGTTTACCTAGCCCAGGCGTATCCCGTATTCGTCGCGCGGTCGTGAAATGGGCGATTTGCCGATTTATGTGCCACAAGTGCCGACTGGACTACTCAAACCGGTTGTGATCCAGGAACGCTGCGACCGCGCGCTGAACAGCCGGATCGTCCATCAGAAAGGTGTGCATCCGCGGTACCTCCAGAAAATCCGCGGCGCCGGGCAACCGGGTTTCGTCGACGCTGACAATAAAGTCTCCTTGGCCGTCGACTAACGGATTTTGCGGAATGCTCTCGGGCAGATGACCGGCGATCACTCCGAACGGACAGTGAGGTACGGCGAGCCGGGACTCAAACTCCTGCCACCTGGGACCGAGCTCCAGTCCTCCGTTACCGGTAATCCACCCCAACACGCCTGTCTTGGCCAACTGCCGCGCAATAGAAGATCCTTGATTAGGCGGCCCAAGCATCACCACATGCTTGATGCGATCGAGTGTTTGCTGCTCTTCGGCTCGCTGCCAATCCCCAATCGCGTGCCGCACAACGATGTTCCCCATGCTATGGCCAACGAAGCTGAGGCTGATGCCGTCTGGCAGGCCTGCAATGACTTCGCGCAGCGCCGCCGCGTGGTCGGTAATCGACGCGCGCGTACTGGCGTATTCAAACATGACGATCGAGTCACCGGTCGCATCTGCCAGCGACTCGCCAATCCGGCTCATCGAATCTGCCGACCGCATCAGCCCATGCAATAGTACGATCGCATGTTCGGACGGCAACTTCGGATCAGGTACTTTCCGGCTGAGGACGGCATCGCACGCTGCGCGGCTGCCCCAAGCCTGCCGGACGTTGCGATCATCGATCAGCCGCCAATGCCCAGTAATGGCATGGCGCTGAATTCTCCAGCCTCGGCGCCATTGATGGTCCGTCCAAAACTGCTTTCCGCCTAGCGTCGGTACTTTCCAGTTAGGCAGGCTGGCAGCGGGTGTCGCCTCTTCTTGGGGTGGTTGAGCCACGGTAGACATTCCAGGAGTGACGGTTCCAACAACGATCCAAGCTACCAGATGCCATCTTACGCCGATGCCATACGCCATTTTTACGGAAAGTTGCATTGGGTCATTCGGAAGAAAAGGGGATTCAGAAAGCAAGTACGGACACGGGAGAGCAGACAAACAGGGTATACCAGACGGACAGGTGACGGCAACACAGACATACCAGCGACTGAAGCCGGCCGGCGACCGACGCCAGTGAGTTCTTTCTGCGCGGAGTCCGCAGAGACACGAGCGCCTAAGGTGGGCGTTTTTCCAGCCCAAACCCGATGGCAGGCGTGGTCTGCACGACGCGGGCAAACGACTAAAATGCAGGGCTCTGTCTAGAAAAACCGATGCGATGTATGGCCGGATATGACCGGAACCACAGAACCAGAAGATACTATCGATGCGAATCGAACGCTCTCGTATCGTTGTTCGTGTGGGAGCGACGTGCAGCTACCGGTCGACGGACAAGGGACGTGTGCCAATTGTGGACGACGAATTACGCTCAGTGGTTTGGATGCCACTCAGACCGTTTCTTTCTGTTCCGAAGTGGGCAGCACGACGACGCTGCAGCTGGCCAGCGGCTCGGACCGGTCGGGCGAAGAACTCGGGCACTTCCGTCTCATATCGAAACTTGGGCATGGCGGGATGGGAGCCGTCTATCGAGCGCTCGACGAATCGCTGCAGCGTTTTGTCGCAGTGAAGGTCATGCGATCGCCGACCGATGGAGGAAGCAGTTCAGCCCGACAGGTGACTCGACTGCTGGACGAGGCGGTTGCTCAGGCTCGGCTGAACCATCCGAACGTCGTGACGATCTACTACGTCGGACGCGCCAAGGAAGAGCCTTTTTTTGCGATGGAACTGTTGCCGGGACCGACGCTCGAGGTCTTGTCGCGCGACGGGCCGCTGCCGTATGAAGATGTGATTCACTACGCTCGTCAGATCTCCGGCGCTCTGAGAGAGGCAGACCGGTTGGGCTTGGTTCACGGAGATATCAAATCCAGCAATCTAATTTTGGCCGGCGACAAGACAGTCAAACTCGGAGACTTTGGCCTGGCCAAAATGGAGCACAGCTCGCCCACGCAAGGTATCAGTGGCACGCTGAGCTACATGGCACCGGAGCTAGCCGATGGTGGCGAGCCGAGTGCAAAAAGCGACATGTACTCGCTGGGAGTGACGTTGTTTGAGCTGACTTTTGGTCGGCGGCCTTATACGGTTTTCGGTTCCACGCTGCGCGAACAATTGGACAACCACCGTGGAGTTGAAGTCGAGTTTCCGGAAAAGTGGCCGAACACGGTTCCAGCCCGCTGGCGAGTCGTGCTGGAGCGGTTGCTGGCAAAATCACCCGACGATCGCTACGACGACTACGATGCCCTCGAGCGGGACCTGAACGCCCTGGCCCCGGTCGGAGTCACCAACGCGGGCCTATTGAACCGTGGCCTGGCGTACCTGGTCGACATGATCATGCTGGGGATACTCATGCTTCCGCTGAGCCTGCCGGCTCATTTTGCATCCCAGATTTCGGCGCAGCTAACCGCGAGCGGAGCCGCCGAGTCGGACTGGCCGGGCTATCTGAGAATCTTCTCCGATCGACTGGCGCTAGTCAGCGTGCTGGCGCCTATCATTCCCGCGGCGGCAGCCTGGGCGGAGTGGCGCGGCGTGCGGACGTTGGGCAGGTACCTATTTCAATTGCGAGTCGTCGATGCACACGGGTTACGACTAGAACGGCGCAAGCGGGTTCTGCGGAGTGTCATTCGTTTCGCCCCTTTCTGGATTGGTTCGGTGGCGGTCACCGCGCTGGCTTTAGGATTTGACATGGCCGTCTTCTGGTTCGCGCCGCTGGACGAAATCGTGTTGTTGGTCAACACGCTACCGGTTCTTGGGCCCAGGCGTCTGGCCCTGCACGACCGGCTGCTGGGTAGCCGCGTCGTACTCGACACCGAAGCCACCAGAAAGTAACTTCGCGAGATAGGCACTCTTTCTGCTAGTAACGCCCATGCCCCGACCGAAGAAAAAAAGCGAATTATTGAATGCAAGTTCCGAGGCTTTCGGACAACTTACTGAGTTGCTTGAGCAGTTCTCAGCTACTCAGTTGAAAGGAACTTTTCCGTTTTCCCATCGGGACCGGTGCATTCGCGATGTGCTCGCCCACCTGCACGAGTGGCATTTGCTATTCCTGGATTGGTATGCAATCGGGATGGATGGCGGCAAGCCAGCCATGCCTGCAGAAGGGTATAGCTGGAAGACGACTCCCGAACTAAACGAAGCTATCCGCCAAAAGGTCCAGCGTATCAGTCTCAAGAAGGTCCGTTCCAATCTGGAGCAGACGCATGACCAACTGCAGAAGCTCATTCTCAGCCACACGAATGTCGAGCTTTTCGAGAAGCGTCGATACGCGTGGACAGGTTCTACGTCGTTGGGTTCCTATTTAACCTCCGCGACATCCGCCCATTACAACTGGGCGATCAAGTTATTGCGCAAGTACCAACGTGCGTGCTGACTTGGATTTGAAAGATCCGTATTGATGAACCAGTTGCAGCGGAGAGCCAGGAACTGCACGGATCTTTCTGGTTACCGGCATGGGGTTTCACGCATTTCGCGTCTCAAAAATTCGGTGTTCCCATCGCAACGTACAATCTGATGATGCAAATGGAGACGCAGCCCGAATCAAAGTTAGTTTATCGCGTACCGCGAGATGCTACACTGGATTCACGCTACGTGTCGGTGCAATCGGTGATTTGCTTGGGTTGATGCGGCCCCTCTGGCACAGCTGGCAATGCAACGATGGATCGAGCGCAAGGACGCTCTAGCCAATCGACTTGGCAGTGCATCGTCAATCGACGGCCCACGTTAGTCCGATGTTCGCTTCGCCACGGAGCATGGATCCCCATGCAGGAAAGCTAAAGATGTACCCGCAATTGAGATACGAAGTAGTCTGTGGCTGTGGCGAGAAGAACTACGTGGCCCTGTTATCCGCGGGAACTCGTGTCGAATGCGTTTTTTGCAAATCAGAGTTTGACGTGCCGACGATCAGTGAGTTGAAAGGCGGAAATCAGATCGATGTTACTCCGCTAGGGCGCTTGTGCGAAAAGATAAGAAAAGGTCTACGGCCATTCGACGGTACTTGTCAGATATGCGACATGTCTGCGGCTCCCAATCTAATTCCGGTCAACTTGGAGCTTGCCTGTAAGAATCCTGCCGCTGAATATGAAGGCGACTACGATTCGAGAACCGTTCTCATCCCGTGTGTTTTGTGTGATTTCTGCAAAAAGGACTTTCGTAAAGGCCTGTTTGTTGGATATTTTCGGGGTATCCTAAACGCGCTCCTGAATGCCGTCTGGTTGTTGTTGGCGCTAATTGCTGCTTCCATCGTAGCATTCATTCTTCCACTAATCGGCGTTGCATTCGTGCTCAGCGTTGTTTCCGCTCTCTTCTATCACCTAACCCGACGGCGCGCTAACCCGTACTTGCTGGCACACTTAGATAAAATCTGCGGCCTGAAGGACGTCATTGAAGACGTCGATCAATATTCGCTCAAGATGGGGGCGAATCGGCGAACCGTAGCGTGAATCCGAGGCTACTCGGACAATCAATGGGGTTTCCTCTCCACCGAGTGTCTGCCCCAAGCGCCTACTCTCGTGTCAGCATTTTGCGAGCCCTCCAGCCGCCCAAACTGGTTGCATCAACGGGCGGTGAAGGGAAAAGTAGTGGCGGTCGGTTCTACCTGCAGAGTCCGGGCTGGCGCTGTTGTGCCGGAACGCGTTTAAAGAAAAGCGAGGACGACACGCCAGGCTCCTAGAGCCAAGACGCCCACGGCAACGGCCCAGCCTGCGAGTTTTCCAAGCAGACTCAGATCGTTGACTTGTCGATGCCGAACGCGTCCGACCGCGAACAGAAGAAACATGGCAACCACGGGCAGCAGGAGCCCGTTGGCGACTTGAGCAAAGATAATCGTCTGGCTGGGGCTGCTGCCAAACACTGCAGCCATCAAGGCGCCGATGCCCACAACGCTCAGAGCGATCGCCCGAAACCGCCAACTCGACAGCTCGGCTTTCCAGCCAAAACACCCACTCAGGGCGTAGGCGGTCGCCAAGGGCGCCGTGATGCTACT
Source organism: Pirellulaceae bacterium (assembly GCA_028281725.1). Lineage (GTDB taxonomy): Bacteria > Planctomycetota > Planctomycetia > Pirellulales > Pirellulaceae > Aureliella. The sequence continues at coordinate 11,810 of JANQJJ010000231.1, forward strand.
GGTAAGACCAGCGGCAAAAAGCCCCAGCGCGAATGCCGAACCTGACCAGTCACCCAGGGTTGGGCGTAGCTGATCGGCGATTGCAGACGTTTGGGTGAGCGAAACACCTCGCTCAAAAAAAGCCGCGTTGGCGGTGAGTAGCACAGCGGCCGTCACCATTCCGCCGAGCGAAATGGCCAGTACGGTATCGGTCCGGGCATCCCTGAGCGCCTGCGCTCTGGGGAACTCTCGCCAATTGTCCGCAGCACTGCTGGCGTGCAGAAACAGGTTGTATGGAACGATGGTCGTGCCGACCAACGCCAAGGCCAGCGTGATGTTTTCGGAGTTCAAGCGAGGAAGGTACCATCCACTGCCGATGCGCGCCAGGTCGGGCAGCGAGGTAGCCGCGGTGGCGATAAACGCCACACTCAGAAGCAGAACGAGTGCAACAAGTATCCCTTTGAGGACTTGGAATCTGCCCTGGAACAGTAGAACCGCCGTCGCCACCGCCAGGGCGATCGCCCAAATGCTGACTGATCCGCCTACAACCGAGGCGATGCCAACAGCCGCGCCGGTTAGATTGCCGGTTTGATAGGCGGCGTTACCTACGCCCAAGGCCGCGACCATCAGAGCGATGGCCACT
>JANQJJ010000522.1 GCA_028281725.1 Pirellulaceae bacterium
CTTGTAGAACCGAATCGCCGACTGGTAGTCGACCGTGTCCCATCCATCGCTTTTCTCGAATGGGGTCTCAAATTTCCGCCGCCAATCCTGAGCTTCCAAAGTGCCGTTCGCGGTCAAACAGAGCAAGTAGCAGAGATGAAACAGATACTGGCGCATGCGTCTTTAGAGTAGGTAGGTGTGGTGTGGCAAAAAGAGATCTGGGCTTGTTGCACCATTCTACCAGGTTGCAATGGACACCAATGGAACCTGAGCCTCAAATTGCGAGTTACACCCTTAGTAGGAGTAAAATCTAATTGTTGGCGACGGCGCGGCGAGCATTCATGGTGGCGAGTTGCCGGTCGAGCAGAGTCCTTAGTTTGGCTGAGGTTTCTGCCTGGTGTTTGCTCAGGTCATTCTGCTCGGAAACATCATCTCCGAGGTTGTACAACTCCACGCGATCGTCCTCGGCAAAATGAATCAGCTTGAAATCCCCTTTGCGAATGGCGGACTGAGGTCGCGTCTTGCTCGTAGCAAAATCATCGATACCGACGCGTTTGACTGCCTTTGAGAATGTGGACTCCGGGTGGTAGTACGGAAAGTGCCAAATCAGACTCCGCTGCGGCTGCCAGTTCTGATTGGCAAAGACACCCCGAACGCTGAGGCCATCGATGACTTCATTCTGTCCGTCGGCACTAGCGCCCGCTATTTCAACGAATGTTGGTAGAAGGTCGTAACCAATCACTGGAGTGTCACTCGTCGCACCCGCCGGAATCGTCTTTGGCCAACGAGCGATCATGGGAACGCGAATGCCGCCTTCGTAGAGATTCCATTTTGACCCGCGAAGCGGCGCGTTGGAGCAGTATTCGGGATGTCCGCCATTGTCGGACATGAAAAACACGAGTGTACTATCTCGCTGACCTGAGTCATCGATCGCGTCAAGGATTGAACCGACGTGATGATCAAGCGTTTCCACAAACGCGGCATACTCCAAGCGTTTGCTGCGATTCGGTGCATGCTTGCCGAGAAATCGTTCATAGTCCTTTACTAACCAGCGGCAGCGATTTTTTACGGGCGTGTGAACGTAGAACGACGAGACCATCAGAAAGTAAGGTGTTTGAGAATCCTTCTGGCTGTGAATGAAGTCAGTCGCGTGGTTGATCATCGAGTCACTGGGAAAGTGTCCGTCTGGAAGGTCAGTTTGTGCGTTCCGCTTGCGCCAAGCATAGGGATGGTCGCCGAAGTCTTCGGTTGCAATGGCAAAGCCTTGTTTTCGAGGCCCGAACTGCGGATGCCAGGCAAGATAGCGGCGCTGGTAGTGTTGACTCACGTGCCACTTTCCAAAAAATGCCGTTCGGTAGCCGACTGCTGCCAATCGTTCTGCGATGGTAATTTCAGTGGTCGGCAGATTCAGCGTGAGTTTTGGCGTCTGCAATGGCACTTGTGTGTCGAGTTGCTGAAATCCTGCGTCGTTTTTGGTGACAAACTCGAAGTGTAACCGCGCTGGTGTCTTACCGGTAAGAATGCTTGCGCGCGAAGCAGAACAGATCGGGGCTGGAGCGTAGCCGTTCGTAAATCGTAACCCTTCGGCAGCCAGTCGGTCGATGTTGGGAGTCCGGTGATAGGCATGCCCATAACAACCAAGGTCCGACCATCCGAGATCGTCGGCCAGAATGAAGACAATGTTGGGTCGTTCCGCATCGGCACCTACAGCGGTTGCCGCACAACAAATCATTAATAAGCAGCCTAGGATTCGCATGGTTGTCGTTTTCATTGAGACCTGGAGCCGCGCGGAGCGCAAGAAATGGTAAGAATGGTATAACAAGATGCCACGACCCAAAAGTGCGGTTCAGCAATGCAAGCCGTTTCCGCCCAGTCGCGATGGAATACGCCGATGGTACCGTGCTAAACTTCCGACCAGATGTTCCAACGGCCATGTTCTCTGACGAACACGGAACCATGAGAATCAGTCGAAAGAAGTATGTTACCGACCCAACCGACCTGGTCCAAAACGCTCCCGATTCCGCGATTGCCGAAAAATGGAAAGGCAGCGGATTCGCTGTTGGATCGACCACGACGCGACGGATTCGAGTTACCCGTTCAGGGCCAGACGCCAAGACTCGTAGAGGGCGATTTCAAAATGATATCCCATATTTTCACTGCTACTGTTGGCGTTTTGATCGCTGCGAGTGCGATTCTTGCTGTGGATTCCAAGGCTGTAGACAAGACGACATTTGCGGTTCGAGGGGATGAGCTCCTCCTCGACGGAAAGCCGTTTAAGATCATTGGCTTGCGATGCTCCAACGCGTTGATCTCGGAAGAGACTACGGATGACCTGATCGAGCATTTTCCTGCGTACCGCGAAAGCGGAATTAACACAGTCAGTGTGTTCTTCATGGGATCACGCTATGGTGACGTGAAAGGTTACCGGCCGGACGCCAGCCTGGATCCGGTGTATGCTGATCGCATGGCGCGGATTATCAAGGCTGCCGACGAGCAGAAGATGATCGTCGTTGTCGGATGTCTCTATTGGAGTACATCGAAGGCGAAGGAAGACCTCGGGGAGTGGGAGCAGCAGGATGCAAACCACGCGATTGCGAACACCGTCCGTTGGCTCAGTCGCAGCGGTTTTCGCAATGTCTTCGTCGACGTCGACAACGAGGGAATGGCGCACGACGCGACGGGTTGGAGCATTGCCGAAATGATTGATGCAGGCCACGCGGTCGATCCATCGATCATGCTTGCGTACAACGACAGCGATCCGCCACCAGAAAATGCCGATCTGTACGTCCACCACAGCCCGAAGGTGAAGGGAAAACCCTGGCTGGACACGGAGGCGACGCCCGGAAAGTCAGCTCCCGGAGGGTATTGGGGCAATTTCAGTAAACAGACCCACAAACGGACAAAAGGCAGATATTACAACTATTCAAGGATCGGACGTTACACCGAAGCGATGAAGGCTGAGCAGATCCGCCGTACGGTCGACGAGATCGAGCGGTACAACGGGCACATGCTTGCAGCAACGTGGCTACAGTGCGCCCCGAACGAACGCGTCGGAGGTCCATTCACCGATTCGGGGGGACATTCCCAAATCAAGGATGTCGACAAAGATATCGATCGCTTGCACGCCGATGCGGGCATCGCCTGGTGGTTGGACTTTGTCAAAGATAAGTATGGTGCGTGGAAACCAGAAGACCGGAAATCGATCTCGGCGGCAGAGTCAAACGACCTATCTGCTAAGCCATAGAAAGATATGCAGTTTCTGGCGATTTCCAAATTCGACTAGTTCCCTGAGGGGCAGAGCTATCGTGCTTCCGACGACAGTTACTTCTTTTCGGGGAATAATGCGCTGACTCGCCTAGACTCCGATGGGCAAACTGCACGTCATTCTCGGCAAACCGGGTGGTGGTGGGACACATTTCTTGCCGGATGGCGCGGTTCCAATCGTCGGTCATGTCGGGCTTCGGCGTCTCTTCCCCGATGGACGAGTCGCCTTGTTGGCCGATGGCAAGGTTAAGGAATTGACGCCCGAACAAGCAACGGACCGACTCGCAAATGGGGATGGCGTCAACGATTGAGGCGTTACCAAGTGTTCAACGCCTATTGCCTCTTCCGTTCTTGCTAAATTCGACCTCAGGTATCGTGGCCAGCCAGATGTCTAGCCGTTGTGCCATGGCTTCCTTCTTCTCAGCATTTGCCGACGAAACATCTTTCGTTTCGGCAGGATCATTCTGTAGGTCGTAGAGCACAGAGGAACGGCCGCTCTGTAGCAGTTTCCACTGGTCTGTCCGGATGACTGCTCTCGTGTTGTCGCCGAACGTCCATCGAAAGAACAGTGCTTGGTGGGGTCGATCCGTTCGATCGCCAGCTAGGTATGGCAGAAGGTTGACACCGTCTAAATCAGAAGGCGTGTGATCAACGCCAGCGGCAGACAAACAGGTCGGCAAGACGTCCAGGGTGCTCACCATCGGATCATACGTCCGCTCCGAATCGAGCCGGGCAGGCCAGGTAACGGAAAACGGAACTCGGATTCCACCATCGGTTAAGTTCCCTTTGCCACCACTCCACGGCTTGTTGAGTCCTCCGCCATGCTTGGGTGCTCCATTGTCGCTGATGTACCAGACCATGGTGTTTGCGAGAATCTCATGTTGCTCAAGCGTGTGAACGATTCGACCGACGGAATCATCCACGCAAGCCATCATCGCCAAACAAGTTTTGCGTTTTTCGTTCTTGATGTGAGCGAACTTGGCGAGATAATCTTCTGGCGCATCAAATGGAGAGTGGGGCGAGTACGGGGCAAAGTACAGAAAGAATGGTTGCTCGTCGCCCGCATGCCGCTGAATGAAACTGACGGCCGCGTCGGCCTGGACTTCAACACGGTAGCGTTTGTCCCGGACGATCTTTGGCGCGCCGACGAGCTGGTTGCCTTGCAGGTCATGCGACGCAATGTACGGATTGAGCGTTCCACAGAAATACTCCTGGAATCCACGGGCTTCTGGCAAGAGCTTTTGATCGCCGGGCCGAATTCTCGCTTGTCCTGAGGCCATAGCAATTCGCGACAGCGATCCTCCGACGCCCCACTTACCCGACATGCCAGTCGTATAGCCCGCCTGCTGGAGATATGTTGCAATCGTCGATACCCCAGGCAGCATGGCATTAGTCGTGTTCGGATTGGTCCACAGTCGATTCGACTCGACACCGGAATGCTGTTGGAAACGACCGGTCAAGATTCCGGTCCGAGATGGCATGCACTGGGGAGCGGTGACGAATCCGCTGGTCATGCGAATGCCCGAGCGAACAAGACGATCAATGTGGGGCGTCTGAATGTCGCCCACGATTCCCTGCGTCCCAAGATCAGAGTATCCCTGGTCATCACTGAAAATCAGAATGATGTTGGGCCTCGAATCGGCGAGCCCATCGGCGCTCATGCACAGCGACGCCAGAACGAACGCGAGCCCCAATGAAGATCGATGAAAGTGTGCGTTCATTTACTTGGCAGCCTTCGGTCTTGCGGGTTCGAATGCAGGATTCTTCCTTGGCAGTAACGCTCCGGTACTCGCAAGCCACTGATCGAGTAAAAGGGACATCTCCTGAGTCATATCCGGATGCTCTTCAGCACGGTTTCGCGTCTCGCCGATGTCGTTGGACAAGTCATAAAGCTCGTGCCGGTTCGTTCGATCTTTGCCCGCACCCCAAAGCCGGACTAACTTCCAGTCACCTTTCCGCACGAAAGACGCACCGACGGTATCAACCAGCGTTTTTCTGCGGGGGAAGTGCTCAAAGAGAAGTGTGCGAGCAGGTGTGGCTTCCTGTCCGGTCCACTGTTTCCAAGCGTTCACTCCATCGAGCAACTTGCCCTTTGGAAGTGGTACCTGGCAGGCTGATGCGAGCGTCGGATAGATGTCCATGAGATGAGTGAGGTGCTTCGTCGATCCGACAGGCACATGATCGGGCCAACGCACCACCATGGGTACACGGACGCCACCTTCGGTGTGTGCCGCTTTGCCGCCTCTCAGAGGCGAGTTGCTGGTGATGGGGACGTCAGCGGCGACTTGGCCCGGCTTTCCGCCGGCCCAATGGACGCCTCCGTTGTCGGACGCGAACACGATCAGCGTATCCTTGGCCAGGCCCTGCTCATCCAGCGCATCAAGAATCTGCCCCAGGCTTCGATCCATCGACTCGATCATCGCACCCATGATCGGATGCCGCTGTCCTGCATTCGCGGGAAGCTCGGCGGCCTTTCGCTGGTACTTGGCAACGAGGGACTTGGGGGCTTGGTAAGGAGAGTGAACATTGAAGTGTGCAAGATAGATAAAGAACGGTTCTTCTGACCTCTGATCGAACAGCTTGATCGTTTCTGCGGTTAATCGGTCACAGATGTATTCGCCCTTGGGAGCATCTCCCAGCCCTTGCAGACGACTGTAGGGTGCAAAGTAACTTGGCCCAGGTCCGGCGCCACCAACGGCCAGTTGCGTGTCAAAACCGCGTTGGATGGGCTCGAATTTCGGCCCGTTTCCCAAATGCCACTTCCCAAGGAAGTGCGTTCGATACCCAGCGGCCTTAAACGAGTCGGCAATCGTCACTTCGTCCCGCGGCAAGTGCGAACGGGACTCGGGCCAGCACATTGCCTCTCGCGGATTCGCGGATTCCGGCACGATCGGATTGGCCTGACTGCCCCCGGTAATCGCTTTGTGTAGTTGCATCCTAGCACCCGCATGCCGGCCCGTTAGCAGGCAAGCCCGCGACGGCGAGCACAACGGCATGGCGTAAGCCTGCGTGAATTTCAGGCCGCCTTCGGCAAGTCGATTTAGGTTGGGAGTCTCGTAGAACTGGCTGCCATAGGTCGAACTGTCCATCCAGCCCATGTCGTCAACAAAGAAGATCAGCACGTTGGGTCGTTCGGCCGCACAAGCGGTGCGTATTCCCAGTAGAACCACGAGAGCTACACACAAGCGAATTCGTCTTCGGGTCATTGGCTATATCCACCCTTCTTGTTAACGAGTACGCATGCCGACCGGCAAAAGGACTTCCATCGGTCTGCCGTGCTTCTCAACCGTGTCGCCGCTTTGCTCGATCCAACGATCAACCAGTTGCCGATGGGATGCGAGTATCTTCGCGTAAGCCGGATCGTCAACCAGATTGTGCTGCTCGTGCGGATCGTTCTTCAGGTCATAGAGCTCTTCGGGTGGCCGAAATCGAAGCCAGCTCGTTTGTCAGTACCATGGGTGACCTTTCCGATGCTGGCAACCTCATAGCCGATTTCGTGCATATAGCTTGGAAGTTGTCTCACATCATCGCGAACCAGCGTGTGATTGGGTTCCGCGCCGTTGCGAAACGGCATGAGTCCCGAAAGCAGTGCTCCTCGCGACGGCGCACAACTTGGTGATGCGACGAAGGTGCGATCGAACAAGACGCTTCGCGCGGCGAGATCATCCAGCGCCGGAGTCCGCACATCGGGGGTGCCCATGAAGCCCGCGTCGCCAAAGCCCAGGTCGTCGGCGATGATGAAGACGATGTTTGGCCGGTCTGCGGCGTGGCATGTTTGTACTGGTGACACGCAGGACATCATCCAAACGACAACCAGACTAGAAATAGTTACAACGCGATTCACGCGTGGAGTCATGGGGGATCTTGTCAACAGATAATCTGAGAGGTTTGTCATGGCGGTCATCTTGAGGCCGAGCATTGGTTTGGAGGTCTTCGTTACTTGCGGTCTTTCGGCCAAGGCAGCACGTTGGCCTGCGTTGCCCACTTGGTCCATTGTTCTTTCAATTGAGCAACTCGTTGCGGATGGTCGCTGGCAACGTTGTTTGTTTCTGTGCGAACGCGACTCAGGTCATACAATTCCCATTTGGTGGGATCGGCTGCGTTGAGCGAGACAAGTTTCCAGCCACCGGTGCGGATGGCAGCATGCGTTTCGTGCTCCCAGAACAAAGTCCGGTCCACTTCGCATGAAGGCTTGCGCAAGTTCGGCACAAGCGACTTACCAGCAAGCGGCTTGATCGCATGTCCATCGCGTCGTTCGGGATACTTGGCACCAGCGACCTCAATGCAAGTCGCCATGACGTCGATTACATGTCCGACTTGATGCGATAACAAACCACCCTCGGTGATGGATGCCGGCCAGTGTGCGATCAGGGGCGTTGCCGTACCGCCTTCGTGGACCCAGCGTTTGTGCAGGCGAAACGGTGTGTTGGAAGCGTTCGACCAGGCTTCCCCCGCGCTACTGGATCTCCCGGACTGCTTCCGCCAATCTGCAAAGTTCCGCTCTGTGTTCTTTTGCCACTGGTATCCAAACATGCCACCTTCGGCGCAGCACCCGTTGTCGGACAGAAACAGGAGCAGGGTGTTCTCGAGCTCACCGAGTTGCCGAAGCTTCGCGACGATGCGTCCGATGTTCTGGTCCATGCGTTCGATCTGAGCGGCGTAGATCTCGCGGCGGAACGCTAACTCATCACGATCACTTTCCGAGAGCGAGTTCCACTCGGGGCAATTGGATGGAGACAGTTGAGTCTCGGGACTGACGATCCCCATGGCCTTCATACGCTCCAGTTTTTCTTGCCGCAAATGGTCCCAGCCTTGGTCGTATTTGCCTTGATAGATAGCGATGTTTTCATCGGGCGCCTCCAGTGGCCAGTGAGGCGAGTTGAAGGCGGTGTACAAGAAAAACGGTCGCTCGTCACCAACTGTTTCATCAAGGAACTTCAGCGACCAATCCGCAAAGATGTCGGTCGTGTACCACTCTTGATCAGGATGTAGTGCGTTCTGTGGAGATACCGTTGGTGGAATTGCCAGCTGGTCATTGTGGTAAACCGGACATCCCGGCAGCACCTTGAAATAGCTGTCAACGTGAATATGAATACCGTAGAAATGCTCGAAGCCGCGATCGGTTGGCCACTGACCAAGCTTGTGGCCAACGTGCCACTTGCCGGTCATCATTGTCCGGTACCCTGCATCGACGAGTACTTCAGCGATGGTGACACATTGGCTGTTCAAGAATGGGTGATATCCTGGCCCCTTGTCTCCGTACACCATGTGTCCGAGTCCTGCTTCGTGCGGATACAGTCCGGTCATCAGTGAGGCTCGTGTCGGGCAGCAGCGGCCTGTGTTATAGAACTGGGTGAATCGCAACCCGTCATTTGCCAACGCATCGATGTTCGGAGTATTGATCTCCCCGCCATAGCACCCGATATCCGAATATCCCATATCGTCGGCCATGATCAGCACAATATTAGGCCGGTCCTTCGCAAACACGTACTGGGCAGTTGCGGCTAAGACTGTGAGCTGAATCGTGAGCTTGAGGTAGAAACGCATGACTTGAGTCCAGTACTAGAAAGATCGCCAATCGACACCACGTTGTTCCAGCTTGGCAGCCGCGGTCAAAAAGTGTGCTGAGATCCAGTAGATATTCCACGCTTCGGCGTAGCCGTCACGCGGGCCGATTTGGCATCGACCGGAAGTGCATCTGTCTTGGTTAATCTGCCGTCTTGACGAACTGCAAAGTATAGCTTGCCTGGTCGAGGTAGATCGAGTAGCCGTGCTGGTTACCGCCATGACAAACGATCACACCCGACGCATCATTCGACTTGGATTCGAACGTGGCTTTGATCTCGAGTGGAATCTGCTGGATGTTTGGCTGTTGTTTCGGCGTCCATCCTGAATGTTTCGTCTGCTCGCCATCGCCGGTCTCTATGTAGGGCTCTGCCTTGACTTTCTTCGCCCACGAGATCTCCCGTGGCATGCGTTTGGACCAGACCGCATTCCAGCGACCTCGCCGAACGCTACGTGCTTGTTGGTGTTCAGCAAAGATGATTCGTGGCTCGAGTGAATCCGCTCCCCGAAAGATCGGCATGAGGCTTGAACCTTCGACCGGCGTGATTTCCTGACCTGAGAACTCCTTCGCGTTTCCCAGCTTTCTTCCAATGTGGCCAAAGCCTGCTCCGAAAGTTGCCGGCCGTCCACACCACGGGCACGCAGCAGATCGATGGCCCGATTTCGCGACGCCAATCGGAACCAATTCAACAAGTGCCGCTTCGATTCAACGCTTCCCGCCTGCCCCAGCGCCTTGACGCAAGTTTCCTGGAAAATGTCCTCGGCCAGGTGGTAATTGCGCACGATCGAATAGATATGGGCCGTCAATCCCAATCGTTCGCGTAGCAAGTGAGCCGCTATTTCCTGATTATCGAGCATCTATCAACAATACGGAAAAAATCCGTAGATCTATACATGCTCCTCACGGTTCAACCAAAAAGTTCTTCGATTAGCCCTGTGGAATCTCCAAATGATTCGGTTTGAATTCCACTGCCTCGAAGGACGCTCAGCCAGAGATTGCAGAGAGGGGTTTTGGGATTATCCATTACGAGGTGGCGGCCTTGCCTGAAGCCGCTTCCGCCACCTGCCACGATCGTTGGACAATTGTTGAGACTGTGGACGGAGCTGAGGTTTGAGCCCATCGTGATCGTGATGTTGTCGAACAGACTAGAGCCGTCGGCTTCCTTCGAGGCTTTTAGCTTGTCAATAAAGCGAGCCAGTAGTTTTGCGTTCGCGCCATCACGGTTCTGTGACACCGTGCGGCGCTCGCCTTCGGAATAGTGGCTCATGTTGTGAGCCGTCATCGTCGCACCGAGGCTTTTTATCAGTGAGGTCACAGGCATTCTGTAAGTGAACACACGCGATGCGTCGACCTGCATGGCGGCAACCATCAGGTCGTACATGACTTCCATTTCCTGGTAGCCGGAAAGATTCTCGGCTGGCTCGTCAACTCGGTCTTGCGGCATCGTCTTTTTGATTGCGAGCCACTTTTCTTCCTTGGCAAGCCGCACTTCGATTTCCCGAACAGACTCGAGATACTCGTTCAGCTTCCGGTTATCAGACTTACTGATGCTGCGGCCGACAGCACGAGCATCGCTGAGCACAGTGTCGAGCACGCTGTGTTGTTCCCGCAGCCGCTGTTTGCGTTCGGCCAACGGCGTGGTGTCACTAGAGAAGAGTCGATGGAAGGTGGCAGCAGGCGTATTGAGGGCGGAAACGGGTTTGCCCGAACGATTCCATGCCAGCGAAAGTCCCGGTCCATGACCATCGCCTGACGCACCTGCCCCGCTAGTTGTTGCCAGTTGAATCGAGGTGAATCGCGTCTGCTCGCCAAGCACTTCGGCAGCGACCTGATCGACGGAAACCGTGTTGTGAAAACTCTGCCCGGGGATTTCATAGCGATTCGCTCCGGTCAGCCAGAACGTGCTTCCGCTGTGACCGTCCGCAGAGTACTGGTGCATCAGGTTTTGAATGAACGTCAGGTCCTTCCTATGCTTGGCAAGTGGTTTGAGAATCTGCGGGAAGGCGTAGTCTTCGCCCACGGTGCTTCTGTCGGGGTACCATCGGTCAGCCGTCACGCCGTATCCCATCCCGAGAAAAGCCATTCGTTTGGGAACGGTTGGCACAACGGTTGACGCGCCAGCAAAACGTTGGAATCCAAATGACTCCAAGAAAGGTAGTGCGATCAATGTGCCTGCTCCATGCAGGACGGCGCGTCGGGAAGGAGTAAGCTGAGTCACGGTTGGTTCCTGTTAAAAAAATGTCTCTTGATGCTCGAGCGTTCCGCCGAACTCGAGATTGAGACGGCGAGCGCCGGGCTACTAGTGCTTTGTCAACACTAAAGATTTGGGTAAAGGGGTCAGGAGTCAATTGCCGCCAGCGGCCCTTCGGGTGCTGTGC
>JANQJJ010000308.1 GCA_028281725.1 Pirellulaceae bacterium
CAGTTGGCTGAGGTACTGAGCCTGGGAGGCCAGGGCTTCGAGGCCCCTGTCGCTGATACTCGTACCCATCAGATCAAGCGATTGCAGTTGGCTGAGGTACTGAGCCTGGGAGGCCAGGGCTTCGAAGCCCCTGTCGCCGATATTCGTGTCCCACAGATCGAGCGTTTGCAATTGGCTGAGGTACTGAGCCTGGGAGGCCAGGGCTTTGAGGCCCCTGTCGCTGATACTCGTGCCCGCCAGATGGAGCGATTGCAGTTGGCTGAGGTACTGAGCCTGGGAGGCCAGGGCTTCGAGGCCCCTGTCACTGATACTCGTGCCCGTCAGATCAAGCGTTTGCAGTTGGCTGAGGTACTGAGCCTGGGAGGTCAGGGCTTCGAAGCCCCTGTCGCCGATATTCGTGTCCCACAGACCGAGCGTTTGCAATTGGCTGAGGTACTGAGCCTGGGAGGCCAGGGCTTCGAGGCCCATGTCGCTGATACTCGTGCCCGACAGACCAAGCGTTTGCAGTTGGCTGAGGTGCTCAGCCTGGGAGGCCAGGGCTTCGAGGCCGCTGTCGCTGATATTCGTGCCCGACAGATCAAGCGTTTTCAGTTGGCTCAGGTGCTCCGGGTTATCAGCCAGTGTGCGAAGTTCCGCATCAGTTCTGTAACGTGTTTCCATCGCACTCCTAAGTTTGCTGCTTGTCATATTGGACAGTACTCAATGGTCAAATCGTTTGCGGAACAACCACTGCCGATCTCATGCTAGACTGCAACGCAGATATCGCGAGTGTTGATCCAGTGAAGCCAGATGATACCTTAATGCTGGCTAGGGGGGTAAATTGTGGCGAGTGTAGGCCCCCGGAGACCGCCGAGAGCGCGCACATTTTTGCGGGAATTTTTAGGGGGGGGGGGTGCCGCTGGCCGGTGCCAGATTGGAGGGAGTCTTGAGAAGAGCGTTTCGGTTGCCAGGTGGGTGCGACATCGGCCGAGTTCTGCGGCAAGTGATGGATTGCCTACACACGGTCAACGCGACGAAAGTCAAACGCTGCCGGCGCGGAGCTCTGCTGCTCGCAGATTTTAGGATGCACCGTGAAGAAGAGGACGGAAGCTGGAAAGTCGCGCTGTCTTGGAGCCGGCGGGCGCGCAAGGTTTGGAAGGTGCTGGAGATAGATTTCGATCGATCGCCGCAGCATCTGGCTGCTAGTCGGATCCTGCGGTTTCAAGTTCATCGGTACGCAGACCATCGCAAGCTATTGAAACTGCTGGCCGATCTGTCGACTGATGCGCAAGATCAGGACCACCAGCTGCCACGGTAGTTGTCTTGGGGGCCATCGAGATACTTGGTCACCAGACAGACCGCCGCCATGATTGCTACGGTACCAGCGACGACAATGATCGTATTGTAGATGAGCATCCTTACCCTCTCGTTTAGCTACAGAGTCAGGTCGTCGAAGTCGGCACTGGGGTAGCCTTCGAAGCTGCCGTAGGATGGGCTTCCCAGCGCGGCCTTCGTTCCGTCGGCGTTCAGGTTTCCGATGTAGGGCACTTGCCCATTGAGAAAAGGGCGCAACGTCGTGTCGTCGCCCGTATATGCGACGGTGCTGTAGTGGGAGCCTTGATTGAGCGGTTTCAATTTGAATCCGTCGTTGTTGATCGCAAAACGGATCTTGTAGGTAACCAGCCACAATAGTTGCGACTCTTCGACAACTTGTCGCGCCCGAATGTTGGCCATCAGTGCGTGCCCCGGGGCAGCTCCGTAGAACGCGAGTTCGTTAGTGTGGTCGACGTAGGCAATGATAGTCGCAGGAACGAACGTGCTTTGATAGCGCTCGATTGTGAGCACCGGATGAATTACGCGGCGTGTTGGCGGTGGGTCGTAGGGTTGGCCGACCGGATTGAGAATTGGTTTGGGTGGGTTGGAGAAGTCTTCGTAGAGTACTTCCTCTCCATACTCTGAATCCCAGTTGATCACCGCCGGACGGTTCGTGGCACCTGGCTGGTTCTGTTCGTCCTCTTGACTCTCGCTATTCGGATCGTTGTCGAATTCGCAGAGGACATACCAGACGCGCGCTTGCTTTTTGTCCTGTCTCGGCGTCTTGCGTTTGCAGACGGCCGTTAGATCGGACTCGCCTTGATACGCATAGGTGGATAGTCCGACGAGCGGCAGGCCAACCGTGCTGCGAATCGCGATCGGTCCTTGGCTGGCGTTGTCAGCCAATACAACGAATTCGAGAGCATAGCGTGAGACAACCTTGTCTTCCGCTAGCTCGATGGAACCGTTGAGATCGCCTTTCCGGCGATGGCCTTTGATTGTGGGCATCCTTGCCGCTCTATCCCTATCCGGCCTTGCCGACTGTGCCGATGTTGTTTAGGTGCTGCAGCATGCGCGCGAGCGTCTCATTGACTTGCTGCAACAACGCGTTGCCCTGTTGCTGTAACGACTCTTCCTTCGCAGCCCGATCATTACGCAGGCTGGCGCTGAAAGCTTCCACGCTGCCCTTCTGAAGAGCTCCGAAAGATTGCTGGTTGACGGCCGGCCGGTTACGGCTTCCGAGCTCAATCGCCTTGGCGCGAGCAGCTCTGGCCACAGTGCCGAAGTTGACCACACCTAACTTGAGCAGTCTGTCAAGCTCTGCTAGTTCCGCGGCGAGTATTTGCCGAGGCGAACCGAATTGCTCCTGCAGCTGCTTGCCGCGCTCGGTCGCTTCGTTCAGCTTTTCGAGTCGGTCTTTCCATCTGCTAAGAAAGTTGAACTGTCGCAGCTGCTGCGCGGTTGCTCCTTGTCGGGCCAGCTGCAGTCGTTCGACCGCCAACCTACCTTGGCGTAGCGCCGTGATCTCATCGCGCAACCCCTGTAGTCGCTCAGCGGTGGCACGACGATTCTGCGCCGCAGTTCTCGCGCGGTCCTCCGCTGCGCGTTTGGCGGCGTCGGCGGCTGCCAGCTGGGCTTGTTCCTGCGCCTGCAAGGCTTGCAAGTCCAAGAAGCCGGCCTGCCTGCTTTTCGCCGCGGCATCCGCTTCGGCACGTGCAGCATGCAATTTGTTTACTAACTCGAACGGCGTATCAAAACTGACCGCTGCACTGAACGACTCGGCCGCGCCGACGAAGTTGAACTGCCTAAGCTGATCGAGCCCACGATGGGTAGCCGTAATGAGCTGAACCCAATCGAACAAGATGCCCGACACGGCTGCAAGGCTGTCGACGACGATGGGAAGCGTTACGGACATTCCGCCGAACGTTGCCGCAAACGCGTTGATCTCGTCTGCGATGACCTTGAGCACC
This sequence comes from Pirellulaceae bacterium, assembly GCA_028281725.1. Lineage (GTDB taxonomy): Bacteria > Planctomycetota > Planctomycetia > Pirellulales > Pirellulaceae > Aureliella. The sequence goes on from JANQJJ010000308.1 coordinate 3,264, forward strand.
GGCGCCGATTCCGCTGCG
>JANQJJ010000317.1 GCA_028281725.1 Pirellulaceae bacterium
CGCCAGCGCCGTTTGCGTGGCAGGCGTACTGACAGGTAATAGCCAGCGAAACGTCTTGATTCATCTACGCGGCGGAGATCTGCGGTTGCGTTGGGACGAAAAGACAGACCATGTTTTCATGACCGGTGGCGCAACGGAAGTTTTTAGCGGCACCTGGCCTGAATAGTTCGCGGCAGGCGTCTCTACTGATTGACAAGTCACGAAATGGTAAAGCTATCCGTTAGTACGCGACAGTTCCTGCGGAAACGAAATCCGCCCAAAGTGTTTTGGCGGCTCTGCGGTTTTCTGATGATCAAATCGCTCAACGCATGGATGTCGACACTGAACTATCGGATGGTGCGTTATGACGCGGCTGCCGATCCCGCAGACGAGACGTTTTGTGGTCCGGTCATCTATGTTTTTTGGCACGAGTACATTCCGTTCCCGATTTACACGCGGCCCCATTGCCGACTCGCCATGTTGCTCAGCCAGCATCAAGACGCTGAGATTCTTTCTCACGTCGCCCACTTCGCCGGCTTGGACGCGGTCCGGGGCTCGAGCAGTCGTGGTGGCACGACGGCGCTACGAGAATTGATGCAGCGCGGCCAAGGGATGAGTCTAGCAATCACGCCCGATGGACCGCGCGGACCGCGGCGCACGCTGGCAGCGGGCTGCATCTACCTTTCCAGCCGTCTTGGTGTGCCCATCGTACCGCTTGGCGTTGGGTACGACCGTCCGTGGCGCAACCGCAGCAGTTGGGATCAGTTCGCCTTCCCACGTCCGTTCAGCCGCTGCCGGGCTGTCCTGGGGCCGCGCATTCAGATTCCCGCGGACTTACAACGCTCCCAGATTGAACACCACCGCCAGTCAATCGAAACTCAGCTCGACACGCTGACCACACTGGCAGAAAACTGGGCCGAATCACGTTACGATCTGGCTGGCTCGGAGATTCTCTACCGTTCGCCGCCAAGAAAGAACCGCGGTCTAGCGCTCGACGAATTCCCTCTCAGGTTGCACGGATCATCCGCAGAGACCTGTTCCTATCGTGAGGCAAGCTAGCGCGCGCATCGGGTAAGTGGTGCGTCGTTTCGCTCGATTGAGCAACGATTTCGTTGATAGGTCACGCTATGGGCCCGTGCGGCTCGCACTAAGTCTTGGAGTTTCGCCATGCTCGACGAGGACCTTTCCTACGAAGCCCGCGGTCATTCTGATGAAGCGCCGCTGAGCATCAGCCAACTCAACTGGTACATCAAGAATCTAATTGAGAATTCGCTGCCAAAGGTTTGGGCCGAAGGGGAAGTCTCAGACTTGAGCCGCCCCAGTAGCGGACACCTCTATTTCACCTTGAAGGATGATCGCAGTCAGATTCGCGCTGTCGTCTGGCGTTCCACCGCGCAGCGAGTGCCTTTTGAGCTGAAAGATGGTCTGTCCGTCATCTGCTGCGGCGCGGTCGAAGTCTATCCACCTCGCGGTAGCTATCAGCTGATCATTAGCCAGCTACAGCCGCAAGGCATGGGACCGCTTCAACTCGCCTTTCAGCAACTGCATAGGAAACTTACCGCGGAAGGTCTGTTCGCAGCCGAGCGCAAAAAGGCTTTACCGAAGTTTCCCAAGCGACTTGGATTTGTGACCAGTCCCAGCGGCGCGGCTATTCATGATTTTTTAGAGGCAGCCAAAGGCCTCTGGCCCGACTTGGAACTGGTGATTATTCCTGCCCGAGTTCAAGGGGAGTCGGCACCGGACGATCTGGTCCGTGGTATTCGGCTGGCGCAGCGATTCACTCCGTCGCTCGACGCGTTGATCGTCGGCCGGGGCGGTGGCAGCATGGAAGACCTGTGGGGGTTTAACCACGAGTCGGTCGTCCGCGCGATCGCTTCCTGCCCAATCCCCACGATATCGGCTGTCGGACACGAGATTGATGTCACCTTATGTGATCTGGCTGCCGACGCACGGGCCTTGACCCCCACTCACGCCGCGCAGCTCTTGCTGCCCAATCAGTCGGAAATCGGGACTCACCTGGAACAACTTCGCCGCAGAACCGACCGAGCTATTGTCAATCAATTTCAGGCCGCAAGAAAGCGACTGGAAAATCTCTCGGAGCGCAGCGTCCTGGCACGTCCACACGAATTGCACCTACAACGGCGCCAAATGGTCGATGAATGGGAGCTGCGCGCTCGCAACGCAGCTTGGAACCTGCTGCGAACCGAGCAGGAACGCGTCTCGAGCTTGGCCCGCGCTACGGAAGCCCTTTCGCCACTGAATGTGCTCGCACGCGGGTACAGCCTGACGCAGTCTAGCCAAACTCAAAAGCCAATCCGCTCCTCCAGCGATGTGCGGCTCGGCGACCAGGTCGAAACCATCCTCGCCGACGGACAGATTACCTGCCGAGTAGAAAAAGCGACTCCCGCCACGGTAAAAACGGAAGAAGGGCAACGCTAGTGCGAGCCGCACGGGCGAATAGCCTGCGTCGCCCACAAACGGCAAGCTCAACTCGTCAAAAACAGGCTACGCCAAAAGTAAAACTACGGTAGCCCATGGCAGATGGCTGGCCTTGCCCGAACTGTATGTTTCCTGCGAACGGATAGGCCATCACGAGTACGAGGTCACCGGGGCCCCAGTCGGCATGGCCTGCCGCACAGCGGTTTAACGATCGTCCGACGCCTTGGATGTGTACTGCACCGGCTCGGCTTGAAAATAGGGATTTTCGATTTCCAGTGGCTGAATCGGTTGGCTCTTCACCACTTGGTTGCCCGGTGAGCTGACCGCTCCTGTCGGATGAAAGTGGGGATTGCTCCACGTCTGCGCTCGGCTGGCCTGCCGACGAGGCGCGTAGGCTGGGTTGCTGCCGAGCTGAGGCCACGTGGCAAATGGGCTGACTCCATAGGGTCGAGAGAATCGCTGACCATAGTACACTGGTGGATACAATGAAAAATAGGGAGGAGACGCCACGAACGGTCGCAGGCCTACGTTGTTTTGAAAGCCACCATATCCGTAGAGATAGGCTAGCCCCAGAGCATTGCAATCGGCTCGAGCCTGAGCCGAGGAACATGCCAGAACAAGCAAGCATGGAAGAAGGGTTTTGGCTAGTTTCATGATTTCAGTGGCCTCTTGGTGTGGACTCGTGTTGTGGACTTGCGGAGCACTCCCAGCGGAGTCCGCCAGGTAGCTGCGGCGACTGGGGCAGTAACCGTCGTCGCCTAAATTCCACGCTAGTCCGGCCACTGAAAGCGTCAAGATGCGATGAACGAGAAAGTGGTACGAGTCGTATGGAATGACCGGATCACTCCGGTTGTAACGCCTGGACGACTTCGAACGTTCCGCAAACCAGTGCTTTGTCAACACTAAAGATTTGGGTAAAGGGGGAGTCAATCGTGCACAGCACCCGAAGGGCCGCTGGCGGCAATTGACTCCTGCCCCCTTTACCCGCCCCACTCCAACCCTCGATGGTGGTTGCCCGGCCTTGAAAGCACTCACACAGCAGCTCAAGCAAAAATCGCGTGAACTTGGATTTGTGCTCTGCGGGGTGGCTCCCGCAGCAGCGCCGGGACGCTGGCAGCAATTCTCGCGGTGGCTCGACGCTGGCTACGCTGGGCAGATGCACTATCTCGCCGGTCGTCGCGATGCCTATCGTCATCCGCGATTTGTGCTCGATGGCTGCCGCACGATCATGATGCTGGCGCTGCCCTACGCGACTGAGACGGAGTCAGCCGAAAGGTCCGCAGCAGAAGGCGTTGGCCGAGTAGCACGCTATGCTTGGGGAGAGATCGACTATCACGATGTGATTCACGACCGACTTGCCTCACTTTGCCGTTGGGTCGAATCGCGACATCCGGCGGCGTCGGTCCGCGGTGTCGTCGACACGGCTCCGCTGCTCGAACGCGAGTTCGCCGAAATGGCGGGGCTGGGCTGGATTGGTAAAAACACGCTGCTGCTCAATCGGACTTGGGGAAGTTACTTTTTTCTCGCCGCGCTGCTGACCGATCTCGCTCTGGATACCGATCCTCCGCAAGAGAAGGGCTACTGTGGAACGTGCACGGCGTGCCTCGATGCCTGCCCAACCGATGCGTTCCCTCAACCATTTGTCTTGGATGCAACACGCTGCATCAGCTACCTGACCATCGAGCATCGTGATCACATTGATGATGCTTTGAAACCGCACCTGGGCAACTGGGTTTTCGGCTGCGACATTTGCCAAGAAGTCTGCCCCTGGAACCGTAAAGCTCGGCACAGCGACGAGCCTCAATTTGCCCCGCGTGCTGACCTCCGGCTGCCCGATCTCCTCGGCACCTTGTCCCTGACTGAGCAGCAGTTCCGCCAGCGGTTTCGCCAAACGCCCTTGTGGCGTTCCAAACGCCGCGGCATCTTGCGGAATGCCATTCTCGTGGTCGGAAATCAGCGGTTCGCTGGCGCCGACGAAGCGCTGGACAATTTGCTCTTGGACGACGAACCGCTGATTCGCGCCGCAGCGGCTTGGGCGATTGGCAGGATCGCTTCGAATGGCTGGCGCGAAAGGCTCTCCCGTGCCTTGGCAGCCGAAGCCGACCCAGCGGTTCGAGCTGCTATCGAAAATGCCATCACCGGGGCGCCGCCCACTCTTCCAGATGCGGAGCCGCGGTAGCGCAGAGCCTCGGCGCGAGCAGCCGTTTGTCTGCGCAGACATTGGTCAATTCTTAGTGGCGAAGGCGACTGAGAATCCTATCCAGTAAGCCGCTTGCTGCGGTCCCACCGAGTGGGACGTAAGGCACTCATCGACCAAAAACCAAAAGAGGCAATTCTCATCTGGGTCTCTCCCCTATCGATGCGGCCTGGTGCCTCAACACAATTTCCTATTCACTGAGCGCATTCTCCGTCCCACCATTTTTCCGCCAGCCGGACGTTCATCGCCTGAGATCAGCCGCCCAGGTGCCGGGCCTGTACGAACTGTTATAAAGTAGGGCGTAAAATCTCAATCGGACTTCAGGTGACTCAGCGGAGAAATGGTATGCGCCACCAAACAACCCGCCGCGATTTTCTCGCGGCCGGAGCGGCTAGCACAGTTGGATTCTCGCCGAAGTCGCTCGGAGCGGTCAGCGGCCAGACAACAGTCCCACGCGAAGCCGACAACCCCGTCGTGCGCGAAAATGCCAAGAGCGGTACGAGAGATTGGCTGCTCGGAAAAACCGCTGTGTCACCGCCCGACCCGCTATGGCACATGTACGGACTGCGCTCGCAGGCCATCGAAGGCTTTTGCTCCCGAGCATCGGTAGCCGCGTCTGAGGAACTCCAGGTCTACGTTTCGACTACTCCGGAGTCAAAATTCACGGTCGATGTCTTTCGAATGGGTTATTACGGAGGCGCCGGTGGTCGAAAAGTCGCATCGTTCGGGCCGCTGCAGGGACATCCTCAGTTGGCTCCAAGCCAAGGCCCCAACCGGGTCATGGAGTGCCAATGGTCTCCCTCTCTCAAAATCGAGATTCCATCCGATTGGCTCAGCGGCGTCTATCTGGGGAAGCTACGTGAGCTGCGGACTGGCACGGAGAGCTACATCATCTTTATCGTCCGCGATGAGCGCCGCGCGGACTATTTGTTTCAGTGCAGCGACATGACTTGGCAAGCGTATAACCGGTGGCCGAGCCAACATTCTTTGTACTGCAATGGGACCCGAGACAACCATGTCGGTAGCGGCGTGGATGTCAGCGTCGATCGTCCCTATGGAAAATACACGCAGCTGGTGGACCAGCCACTAACCCTTGGCAGCGGCGAGTGGTTTCTCTGGGAATACCCGCTTGCTTACTGGATGGAGCAGCAGGGCTACGACGTCAGCTACCTGAGCAACTGGGATACGCACGCCGATCCGGAAGGACTCAGGCGAGCCAAAGGGTTTCTGTCGGTAGGTCACGACGAATACTGGACGCCCGAGATGTTTGCGAACGTCAAGAACGCAATTCAGCGAGGGGTTAACGTCGCGTTCTTGTCAGGCAACTCTGTGTTCTGCAAAATCAGGCTAAAACCAGGTATCGGTGGCCAGGCAAACCGCGTCTTCGAACGTGATGGTCGATTCCAGCCACGCGAGAACACGCTGATCGGCGCCCACTCGGCCGGCCCAGTGATCGGCGGTGCGGACTGGACGTGCGTGCAACCGGATCACTGGCTATTTTCTGGTACCGGGATGAAGCAGGGGGATGGAATCCGCGGACTCGTCGGTTGGGAGTTTCATGGGGATCCAGCGGACATACCGGGTCTGGAAATCGTCGCGACGGGTCCCACGGACAACCGGCGTTTTCCCGACACGCAAGAGCCGCGACCGAATCGTTCGGGTGTCTACACTTCCACCGTCTACCCAGGGCCGCGCGGAAACTTCGTCTTCAATGCGGCGACTTGTTGGTGGGCGGACGGACTGAGCAGCCCGCCGGGATACTTGCGAAGCCAGTGGTACCAGCCCCGCCATGGCCCCGACGAGCGTCTGCAACGCATGACAGCCAACCTGCTGGCGCGAATGCAATAGAACCGCTCTAGTTGTCCAGCCGCCGGAAGGAGACGCGAATCCTTTTACGGATGTTCTTGAATTCCGTCACCGAAAACTGGCCTATCGCCAGATGGATCGTCTTGGCAGACAGTCCGCTGGCTGCCAACCCTGCGGCAGTGACCCGAGTGCCGCTCAAATCGATTTGACGCACCGAACTCTTGGCAAGCTCTGCCAGCGCCGCGTCCGTGATGGAGGTGTTGGATAGATCGAGTCTCTGCAGCTGCGTTAACTTGGCAATATTTTTGATAGCTCGATCCGTAACGCCTGAGTGGCTCATACTCAATTCTCTTAACCCGAGTGGCTTCCACGTAGCAAAGCAGCTCCCGTCAAACTTGGGGGAGTTCAAAGATAGATTTTCGAGAACCTGAATATCGCAATTTGCCAATCCTCGTTCCGTGACCTGAGTTTCGCTCAGCGCCAGGCCAGAAACGCCAACCGCCGTCGCAAGGCTGGGCAGGATCGCATCGGTTACGCCCGTTCGATCAAAAGAAAGTTGGCGAGCGGTAAGGCTCTTCAACCATGGTGCCAAGGTTTGGTCATTGAGCCTGGTACCGTCTAACGTGAGCTCGATGAATTCGCGTTTGGGCAGTTGACGCAGCCCTTGCCCATCCATGTCGCAATCCGTCAGGTCTACCCTCAGCAAGGAAGGCTGCCGCATGAGGAATTGGACGATTGCCTCTTCTGAGATCGGATTGCCGCGGAGCGAAACCGTCCGCAGCGGATGCGACCGATTGATAGGCTGTTTTGCCAGGCGGTCTAGGTCGGAGTCGGTTAGTTCGAGCTGCCCCAAATCAAGCGCCATGATGTCGTGACTGGCTAGCGACTCCAGGATGCCGTCAATCGTGACCCGTGTTTCAGCTAGTGAAAGTTCTTCGAGTGACCGTAGGCGAAGGCCTCTGAGTTCCCTTAGTCCCGCATCGGTAATGCTCGTACGACTCAAATCCAACTTGCGAAGGTGAGGAAAGGCAGCAAGCAACTTCAGATCGGCATCGTGAATTTCGCTGCTGGCGAGAGAGAGAGTCACAACGTCGTGATACTCAGGAACTTTACGCAGGTCATCTGCCGTGGCGCCTGTGCCGAGGGCAACGTCGATGGTGTTTTGAGATTCACCAACACGCAATCCGCCGCCTCGTGCATCCAGCTCCCGGTGCATCGCCTGCAACGTTTCTTCTTGGGAGTCGCGTAGGCCAATGAATCCGGATACCCCCAAATTGATCGCCAAAGCACCAGCAAAGACCACTGCTGCCAGCACGCGATGATATCGTGAGATTTCAGGGACTCCTGCCACCGAGCCGGCTCCGCCGCCGACAACCGGCTTTTCCGCTTGCCGAGCCAAGACAAATCCACACGCCCTGAGTACCGTCAATCCAATGACCAACGTGATCGAAGCGGCAATCATCCAGCCGGCGGTGAAGAACACGACCTCGCCAGCCGCTGATGCGGGAGCGCCACTCCGATTGATGATGATGTTGACACCAAGCAACGTGATCACCACAAACGTGCTGAAACCGGTCGCCAGCAGGGCGAAGATGCCCAATCTTCTCCGGAAGCTCTCCACGCGGAACGCGACCCACACGGTCGGCGCAACGATGACCAGCGATGCGGTCGCCATGACGGAAAAGATGACTGCAACCGGAACCCAAAATTGACTGGACTGGACCTGCTCCAGGTCTTGAGCGGAACGAAGCAGCATCAGCATCGCGGCCGTTATGGCCGTGCCAATAAAGAGCTCCTCCAAGCCGATACTGTGACGTGTCTCTGTACCCCGCGCGCTGCGAGTCAGTCTCCACCCATAGAATTGACGAAACGCGAGCATCGGCATCGATATCGCCAGGACAAACGCGGGTGTGCATAGGATCGCGGTCACTGTCTGCTGCCAACGGAAGACGCTCCCATAGAAAAACAGCATGCTGAAGAATTCGCCGGAAAGTAGCAAGGTGACTCCGACGACGGCAAGCGAGGTGGCAATCAGATAGCCGCTGATCCACGATCTGCAGAATAGCCCACCGATCACAGCCGCCAGACATGCTTGAGCCGAGATACAACCCAATCCCATGACGATGATCAGCTCACTGGCCGCCTGAGACCCGCTCCGACTGACAACCCGTTGGGCTGGGAAAACCAATAAGTCTAGGAGCATCATCGAGGCGACGAAGAGAATCCAGGGCCACAACCGCCGCTCAGTACGCGGCGCCGAGCCGTCTGGCTGAGCATCCGCTTCCTCTTCAGCGTCGGACTCACCGAGCCAATCTGACATGCGTGTCGTTCTCCGAATTTCTTACTGTGACAGATTCCGTCAGTAAAGCGTCCAAGCCCTCAGGTTTCAATCAACAAGCCCCCGTCTCCCGTCATCGCGGCTCGATCTGCAGCCAATTCAGACAGGTGTTCGACTGGCTTGCACCCGAGCCGATGTCGATGGTTAGCCGGCCGTCCGTAACCTGCACTTCGATCGACTTCTCGGCGAATTCGCCTCGGGCAGTGGTCTCGCGTTTGAGAACCGGCTTTCCTTCGACCGCCACGAACTGTTCTCGCTGTCCGTGGCCCGAGTCGCCGACGCACAGTGTGATGCGATAGGTGGCGTTGTCAACGGTGCACTCCCAACGATCCTGCTGTCGAGTAAAGACAAATGAATCGCGAGGACCGCCGAGAAGATGACGCTTGCGGTAATGGGTCGTGAGATCGCGCGACCAGCCAAAGCCACGTTCGGCATCGAATCGCTGGCCGCGATCGGCGATGAAGCCCTGGGCTGGCTCCCCCGGCGGGCCGCAGAAATCAAAAGCGCGAGCGACAGACGCGCGCATCGTCTGCGGAATCCCGTCGCGATCCGGCGGTCGGGGTGCGCTAGCAATCTCAAAACGGATTGGCTCATTGGGTGTAAACAACAACGCATCCTCCGCGTCGAGGATGCCGTCGCCATCTGCGTCCTCAGTACTGTTGCGTGTCCAATCAAAAGCCGTCCAGCCGTCTTGCTGTACCATCTTCCAATCTCGCTGGCAAAACTCGCCACGTGATCCCAGCTCATCGTCCGGTCGCTCTCGCGTGGTAAGCCGCTGGAGAATGCTGCGAGCCCACTCGGCCGTCGCCGGTTGATCCGGCCGGAAGTCCACGTCCTCGGCCTCGGTGCCCGCAGCCCTGGTGTCCGCAGTCAGCAAACCCAGCGCTGCGAGTCGGTTGACGGCCACGAACGCAGGGTGATCAGCCGGTAGATCGCGATATCCCCAAAGCGCCAAAGGCACTGCGCCGGAGACTTCGCCGCAAAGAGCATGCCGGATGGCTTCGAGATGTTTTCGCGAATAGGGCATGTGACGGGGGTCGAGCCTGGCCTGGCGCACGAGTGTTAGCTTGTTTGCAAAACATGGCACTTTCGATCACCGAAATATTGGAATACTCTGGCTCGCTTAGCCCATAACGTAGGAC
>JANQJJ010000332.1 GCA_028281725.1 Pirellulaceae bacterium
GACAATCCGATGGCGCAACTGTGTGATCCTGAGTTGATCGGATATCACCTGCTCGCGCGGAGCCAGATGACGACTCAAGTGGTCAAAAAGCGCTTCGCGAAAGAGAAGGTTGGCAATGTCGTTTTAGTCGACGGCAAGGTACAAATCATCGAATACAGTGACTTGCCAGATTCCGCCGCAGAACAAGTCAATGAAGATGGTTCACTGAAGCTCTGGGCAGGCAATATCGCCGTCCATGTCTTCGATAGAACATTTCTCGAGTCTGTCAGTAGTAGTGCCGATGGTCTCCCGTTTCATCGCGCCAACAAACCAGTCGCCCATATCAACGACGGTGGGGAACTGGTCAGGCCCGAATCGGCCAATGCCATCAAGTTCGAGCGGTTTATCTTCGACCTGCTACCTCTGGCCGAACGAGCTTTCGTTGTGGAAGGCGCCGCAGCCAACGTCTTCGCGCCGGTAAAAAATGCCGATGGCGCGGAAGTCGACACACCCGCTCACACCAAAGCGGCTTTGCTCGCGATGCATCGCTCGTGGCTTGAGAGCGCCGGGGCCACCTTTGCCGATGGCGTCCAGGTAGAGATCCACCCTGCCTGGGCCTTGGATGCAGCCGAAGCCGGCAGCAAACTCACGCCGGGTATTCACTTTGAGGCAAGCACGTTCTTGCGCTAGCCAGGGCCTGAGAAGAGTGGGTTCCGGGTCGTATGGCGAGTCTGGCTGGCGGTGGATCGGTCCCCAGATCCACTCGGGCACGGCGTAGGCAGCACGGACGACCTGGGTACAGGTCCACCTACTCGCGTTGGCCGTCCTGGTGCCCAGCGACCCTTGAGATAACCGGCTGCAGCTGGGATAATAGTGGCCGCCGGAGCTTACTTTCCCGAACCTTCCCCGCACCTCCACTCGAGTCGAACCTTCCTTCCGATCGTAGACGCTCGACATAGGTTCGATGGTGTTTCAAACGCCTACTCAACTATCTCATAAGTGAGACGATTCTGTTTTTTTCACTGCATCCTTCCGTTGTTTTGCTGGTGTTCCTGGCCTTCACGGGAAACCTGGCGGCGACCGAGCCCGAAGCGGTTGATTTTGGGCGCGAAATTCGCCCGCTGCTATCGGACCGCTGCTTTTCCTGCCACGGTCCCGACGAAGAAAATCGCGAATCCGATCTGCGCGTCGATCGTCTCCAGAGCCTACTTGAAGAGCGGGGTGGTTATCGGGCTATCGTCCCCGGAGACTCGGCTGCGAGCGAATTGGTGCAGCGCATCAGCAGCACCGATGAATCCCTGGTCATGCCACCACCGGATATGGGCAAGCCACTCTCGACCGAAGAAATCGAAAAGATACGCCGCTGGGTCGATGCGGGTGCTCCCTGGCAACAACACTGGGCTTACGAACAACCGAAATGGACGCCTACTCCTCAGGTCGTACTTCGGGAGCAAAGCGGCGACCAGCAAAACTGGATCGACGCATTCATTGCCCAGGAGCTGCAGAAGGTTGGTGGGCGATTTTCTCCTCCGGCCAATCCTACCACGCTCGCCCGGCGGCTCGCCTTCGACCTGACCGGCCTGCCGCCAGAATTCAGCGCCGTAGAGACGCTGTCAGCCGGGGACTCGGACGCGCTGTCCCGATATGTCGACCGTCTGCTGGCATCCCCGGCATTTGGCGAGCGTCTGGCCATGTACTGGCTGGACTTAGTTCGTTTCGCCGACACGGTAGGCTATCACGGTGACCAGGACCACAGCATCTCGCCCTACCGCGATTACGTGGTCAATGCGCTCAACGACAACCGACCGTTCAACCTGTTTACGATCGACCAGTTGGCGGGCGACCTCGTGGACGAACCGACCACGTAATCGCGGTAGGGCGAGATGCTGTGGTCCTGGTCACCGTGATAGCCTACCGTGTCGGCGAAA
>JANQJJ010000432.1 GCA_028281725.1 Pirellulaceae bacterium
TGGGGCTCTGCTACCTTGCCTTTCTGGGTTGTCTACTGCGTGACCGGGATGCGGAGTCGCAATCGGCTAGCAAGCGGCAAACCAGCGCGCCAGAACAACCCGCATCGTCGGCGGGCAGGCTGGTAGCATGCATGTATGATCGCCGTTGGCAGATTTTGGCAAGTTGTTGCTTCTTGGCCGGCATCTGGTCCAAGACGATTATGATTACGGCTTTGGCGGTCGGCCCGCTTTTCGACAGAGCGTTTCTGAGTTCCAGTTGGCGACACGTAGCGTATCGCCGTGGTTGGTTGTATGGTCTACCGCTAGCCGCTAGTGGCCTGGCAGTCGTCTCGCTCCTGCCCGGACTAGCGCAGGGGAGCGCCAACGTCGGCTTCGGTGGCGATGCGCCACCAGCGAGTCTCTATCTGGTCGCTCAGGCCGAGGTCATCTGGCGGTATCTGTTTCTGATGATCGTGCCTAACCATTTAAGCATTGACCACGGGCTTCGAGCGCCGGCCACCGTGCCCGAGCAGCTACCATGGATCTTGGCGACGACAACGCTGCTGCTGACCGGTGTCGCGGCCTGCATCCGAGGAGCTTGGCGTGTCGGCTTCTTGGTTCTGACACCGCTTGTCATCCTCTCGCCAACCTCATCGTTGATCCCTACCGCAGACTTAATGGTTGAACATCGCTGCTACTTGCCGCTGGCCGCCGTCATGGCCGGCTTGGTGCTCCTGGTACGGGCCCTCTGCTACCGTACCGGCATGGAGACCGAAAGAACGACCAGGATACTGCGTGTGACGTTCTGTATGTTAGCCATGGCGCTGGCGGTTCGCACATGGCTCCGAGCTGCCGACTACTCGTCCGGCGTTCGTCTGTGGAGCCAGGCTGTCCGTACGAATCCAGACAACGACCGAGCTTTTCAGAATCTCATTGATGCCGCCCGGCGCGAGCAGGCCGAAGAGACGCTCAGCCGAGTGCTGGTGGAAGCTGTTGGAATCTGTGAATCTCGCAACTTACCTCCGATCGTACCGCTACAGCGACTTGGAGAATACTTGGCAAAGGCCGGCAAAGTGACCGAGGCAATTCCGGTTTTGCAGCGTGCCATTGAGCTGGATGAGCAGGCTGGCCGGTCGCCCGGCTTTCGAGACATCCATCGCTACCGCAATCGCGCCGCAACGCACGTCAACTTGGCACTTGCCTACGCTGCGAAATCGGACTTTCCCCAAGCCTATCTTCAACTTTTAACTGCTGTTAGGCACTTCGACCAATCGGCGGAAGCACGGGCGATGGCGGGAGAGATGGCTGTCCGGCTTGGGAAAACCGACGAGGCGAAGCAGCATTTCGCACGCGCCCTGGAACTGAGACCTGGTTGGGAGCAAGTGGAAGGAGATTTGCTCAGGCTCGGCTCTCCTACATCCTCGCGCTAGGTCGCGTTGACGTCCGGGGGGCCAAGTTCGGGAGGTGGGCGCGCCGGTCGTAGCTGCGGGATACCTGCGGCCACGTTAATCTTCCCTGCGGGCAAACGAAAGAGTTTCGAGGCTCGCGGCTGGCAGAAACGCGCCGGCCCCTACAAAACGCCGCAAATCGGGATTCTCTGTTAAGGACTCGTTAACGCAAGTTGCCGGTTCGACTGGTCACCAGTAGCCTAAGTCGCTCTATTCTGACAGCTCCATGTTACATACCCCAACTCCCTTAGAGGGCGAACAACCAGTCACCCATGAGGACGAAGTCCGCGCAGATCGGACGTCGCCCGTAGGACCGTCTCTTCCCAAGATCGTTTACACTCCGGCCTCTCCTCTACGCCAGCCCGCCACGCTCCTAGCAGGCATACTGCGAGACGTTTGGCGCAGTCGTGAGCTGACGTGGATTCTCTTCCAGCGGGATCTCAAGGCACAGTTTCGGCAGAGTTTTTTTGGCTATCTCTGGCTGATCGTGCCTCCATTGGCTAACGCTCTGGTATGGTATCTGCTGAATTCCCAGCGTCTGCTGCGAATTGAAACCGATATGCCCTACCCAGTCTTCGTATTGATCGGTTCGACATTGTGGGCCGCCTTTTCGGCGACCGTCATCGCGCCCTCGGATACGATTTTTCAGAACCGCGAAGTCTTTGTGAAGCTGAACGTCCCGGTCGAGTCCTTCATTTTAGCTGGTAGCGGACGGGCGGTCTTTAATTTGCTGGTCACCTGCGCAGTCCTGCTGCCGTTGCTGTGGATTCAGGACGTGCAGGTCAACTGGACCATCATCTTTTTCCCCTTGGCGGCTTTGACGTTTCTGACGTCTGCTTTCGCGATCGGCATGTGCCTTGCGCCGATCGGCGCCCTCTATTCCGACTTCCGCAATGGCGTCGCTCCCATGCTGGCCGTCTTGATGTTCACCGTACCGGTCGTGTTTCCCGTTCCGAAAGAGCCCGGTTTGATGGGGACGATCATGCGTCTGAATCCTCTCACGCCGGCCTTGGAACTCAGCCGCGACATGCTGTTGAGCGGGGATATGCGCTGGCTTGGCGGTTCGATCGTGTGGCTGTTCGCCAGCCTGGTGGTTTTGTTCGCGACATTCGCCGGTCTGCGTGTCGCCAAACCACACATCATCGCGCGGATGGGTATGTAGCGCGTGGGCGAGACGCTCATACGCTGCGAACAGGTCGGCAAGAAATTTTGCCGCGATCTGAAGAAAAGCCTTTGGTACGGTTTGCAGGATATCGCAGCGGATCTTCTACTCCAAAATCAAACCGCATCGAGCACTGGCTCGCTACGGCAAGGCGAGTTCTGGGCCGCCCGGAGCATCAGCTTCGAAGTCGAGCGAGGACAATGCGTAGGACTGATCGGGCGGAATGGAGCTGGCAAAACCACCCTGCTAAAAATGCTCAGCGGACTCATTAAACCGGATGAGGGCCGAATAGAAATCGTCGGCAGAGTCGGCGCCGTCATTGCTCTAGGCGCCGGCTTCAACCCGCTGCTGACAGGCCGAGAGAACGTAATCGTCAATGGAGCCGTACTTGGTCTCTCCAAACGCCAAATCGACGATCGGCTGGAGGACATCGTGGAGTTTGCGGAGATTGCCGACGCCATCGATGCTCCCGTCCGAACCTACAGTTCCGGCATGCAGGTTCGGCTCGGTTTTGCCGTCGCCGTCTCCATGCTCGATCCGGACATTCTGTTCTTGGACGAAGTCTTGGCCGTTGGCGATGTGGGCTTTCGGGCCAAATGCTACCAACGAATCGCAGACCTAAAGCACCGGGCGGCTTGTATCTTCGTATCCCACTCGATGAACCACGTAGCCGTTACAGCCACTCGCGGTATGGTGCTCGAAAACGGAGAGCCAGTGGTCATAGGAGATGTCTCCGCAGCCATTGACGCCTACAATCGGTCGGCCCAATCCGAGGCCAACCAGGAGGCTGGCAATTTGTCACTCCACCGGCAGGTGAAGAAGGCTGACTTTCGATTGAGCTCATCGACTCTCGGCTACGGAGATCCGTTGGAAGTCACCTGTGAGCTAGAAGTCGAGCGTCTATTCCGGCAGGTATACCTCGACGTACTGTTTTACGACTACGCCGGCCGGGTCGTTGCTCAGTGGAATGGTCTTGAGCGACGCGGCCAAGGCACGGATATCTGCTCGGCCACCACCCTACGCGAGAAGATTCAATCGGTGTTACTTGTGGGCGGAGTCTATCGTCTCGGACTCGTGCTGAGAGATTCTGAAACTGCGGACATTCTAGCTTGGTCCTATCAACAGCTTCAGGTGGTCGTCGAATCGTCATCGATCGGTGCCTGCAGCTATCAGATGCAATAGTTCATCGTCGACGTGGACCCGCCATGGAGCGGAGTATCACCGATACGAATCAATCGTCCAGTCGTAACAAAACCGCAATGAGTCTGCTAGCACGAGTTTTCAGGAGAAACGTTGAGCGTGTCCGGATACCCGGCGTCGATCGCCCGCTGATGTTCCACGCGGAGAGTCCAGTCGAGAGGTATCGCACGCGCGAGTTAGGCGGAGAGCGAGAGTTGCTCGAGATGTTTGTTCAGACTCTGCGGAAAGACGATGTGGTATGGGACATCGGATCTAACATCGGCACGTTTTCTTTGGCCGCAGCGACGCAGGTAGTCCATGGTCAGGTGATTGCCTTCGAACCTGATCCGGAGATTGCCCGGCGGGTGGCTCAGAACGCTGACATGAACAAGTTGTCCAACGTGCGCGTGGTGCAGTGTGCCCTTGGAGACCGTCAGGGTACGGGAGTGCTTTATACCGATGGGCTTCGGGGCTACTCGCCTGGGCTGCGCAAGAAATCTCATCAACGAGCGGCTTCAGGCGAACTGGCGATCGACATTCGTACGATTGATCAGTTGGTGCAGTCAGGCGAAATCAGGCCGGCTAACGTGGTCAAGATAGACGTGGAGGGGGCAGAACTATTGGTGCTCAAAGGCATGTCAGCTGCATTGCAAGACACCGGCCACATCCGCACCATCTTCATCGAACTCCACACCAAATTCATTCTCGATTTCGGTGGCACGATCGAAGAATGCGAAGCCCTGCTACGCGAATCCGAGTTCAAGTGTACCAGCAGGCTGAGCCGATTCAGCACCGACGCTGGTGAAGAAGAAATCCACCTGATCTGGTCGCGCTAACCACCAGCTAGGCGACGGTCGCCCAGGATCTCCAGCCTTGTTTTGTGAATGCCTCGTGTCTGCCGCCTGAGCGGTTCCCCGAAGTGATCAAGCGGTAGCCAGCCGTCTCGATCCCAGGTCATACAGGAGTCCCAGTAGTGAGCCGGAACTACAATCTCGTTGCTCTGCTGCCGATGAAAGCCCATAGCGCCAGAGTAAGTGGCAAAAATTTCCGCATGTTCGCGGGTAAACCGCTGTTTCGTTGGATTCTCGAGACGCTGCTGGAAATGGACGAAGTCGATTTGGTAGTCATCAATACCGATGCCGAAGCGATACTGGCCGAACATGGCATTCGTACCACCGACAGAGTTCTGATTCGTCAGCGCCAGCAGGCAATCCGCGGGGATCTGGTCAGCATGAATCGCATCATCCAAGACGACCTGCAAGCGATCAATTCCCAGATCTACCTGATGACTCATGTGACCAATCCGCTGCTTACCTCCGCGACGATTACCGAAGCTCTCCAGGCCTATCAGTCCGCCGTGCAGATCGGCGATGCGGATAGCCTGTTCACCGTCAACCGAATTCAGACGCGTTTCTATCGCCAAGACGGCTCACCAGTCAACCACGATCCCAATCAACTTCTGCGGACGCAAGATCTCGAGCCTTGGTTCGAGGAGAATTCCAATCTTTACATTTTCTCACAACGTAGTTTTTCAGCGACGGGCGCTAGAATTGGTGCCAAGCCGCTTTTGTTCGAAACTCCGATGCGCGAATCCCTCGACATTGATGACCAACAAGGTTGGGAGTTTGCGGAGCTCGTGGCCCATGGCTTTGCCCACTGCAGGACACTGGCTGAGACTGGCAGCTGAAAATCTCCGTTCTCTTTGCCGTGCCTTCGGCGCTGGCTGCGCTCGCAATGGCCACGACGCGAACTGCCTCCTTCACTTCAGGCGAGTACCGATCCCATGGCTCGACTTCGCATCCTAGTCACCTGTCCACCGATGATTCGTTCCATCGAGCGTTATGCCGATCGTTTTGCCGGCGCAGACATGGAAATCACCTGCCCTACCATAACGCAGGTGTTGACGGAATCTGAG
>JANQJJ010000437.1 GCA_028281725.1 Pirellulaceae bacterium
CGGATTCAAGACCACCGAAGTCTATAAAACCGTGCTATACCATGAACTTGCTCGGCTGCCAGAGCACAAGCTCGCCCACCTATTCTGTTAACGAGGCGAGAAAACTAAGGCTCAGACCTCCAAGAACTACGAGACGGACGGTTGAGGGCAGTTGGCCGCAATGGCGATGGGCAATTTGGGAAGAAACGACCAACATTGGGTAAAGATATCCCCGTGGGGAACGTATACATCCCATGAGTGGCGGCCAGTAAGTTGTCGCTCACAACGACACGCGCCACGCCCAACCGCCGCCGTGACGCTGGGATCTTGACGCTGGGATCTTGACGCGGGGGTGCAACAAAACGAAGGATGAGGCAACCATGCTGTGAACGGCTTTCATGGAGCAGAAAAGTGCACTACAGGCCGCGATTTGCTCCGTTCGAACACGTAGACATTCGGCCACTAAGCACTGCTGGGAGAAACAACAGTCCCGTTTTCTGACAATCATCGCGGCGGAGCGTGACGGTACCCTGGGAAATGGGACAGGCGTCTCCGGCATGATGTGAGGTTAAATCGAACTGGATAGTCCAACGGAAAAACATAGAAGAGGAAAATCAGATATGAATAAAAAACTCGTCAGGTGGGGGGTATCTTTCGCTGCGATCACAACGGCCGTCGCTCTGGTACTGGGAGTCGGCTGGCCGCGAGGTGGAAATGGTCCCGGCGCGGCTTACGCGCAGCAGAGGCCGCAGACGGGGGCAACTCAGCAGGATGCATTGCTGGGAGCAGAACGCTTGTCCGACGCGTTTCGGGCTGCTTCCAAAATCCTTCGTCCGTCGGTTGTTACGATCACATCGATTGTTGAACGCTCGCCGGAGCAAAGCATGACCATGGGGCGGGGTGGCTTGCCCCCAGAACTCCGCGGGCTAGTTCCGGAGGGGTTCTTCGAAGAGTTTCCGTCGCGCGGGCGCCGCTTTGGAGAGACGCTCGAAGAGGAGCGACGTGCCCAACCACCCAAAAAAGTGCAAGTTGGGGCGGGTTCGGGAGTGATCGTATCCCGAGATGGATATGTACTGACCAACAACCACGTCGTGGCCAACGCGGATGAACTGCAAGTTGAATTGGCGGACGGACGGATGCTGACCGCCGAAGTGGTTGGTACCGATGCCAAGAGCGACGTGGCCGTTCTGAAGATTGATGCGCCTAACTTGGAACCAGCACGGCTGGGCGATTCGACCAAGATGGAAGTGGGCGATTGGGTCATTGCGATCGGCAGTCCTTTTGGCCTCGATCAAACAGTGACAGCAGGAATCATCTCCGCTACCAATCGGTCAATGGGAATCCTGCGCAGTCGGGATGGCGCTGGCTACGAAGATTTTCTTCAGACGGACGCTGCGATCAACCCCGGCAATAGTGGCGGTCCGCTCGTGAATCTCCGTGGCGAAGTAGTCGGTATCAACACAGCTATCAACTCGCGCACCGGCACCAATGCAGGTGTCGGATTTGCCATTCCCGCGAATATGGCCGCTCGCATCATGGAAGACCTGCGCGAAAACGGGCGTGTCGTTCGGGGATACATCGGTGCTGGAGTCCTTGATCTGACTTACGAATCGTCCCGGCAGTTGAACTTGCCGAACACGGTCCTCCGTGGAGCGTTTATTGGCGAAGTCCAACAAGGCCAGGCGGCGGACCAAGCTGGCATCCGTTCCGATGACGTCATCACGTCGATCAATGGACGGACGATTACCTCTAGTGATCAGTTCCGAAATGTGGTCGCGCTGACGCGGCCGGGAACGGTACTGACGTTCGGAGGTTATCGAGACGGAAAGCCGGTGGAGTTCCGAGTAAAAGCCGGCGAAATGACGGAAGAGAAGGTACGTCAATTCCAGTTTGCTGGGACGACTTCCATCCCGAGCCTCGGGATTCGGGTTCAGCCTCTGACGCCCGGTGTTGCTCAGCAAATCGGCGTGAACACCGATATACCGGGTTTGGTAGTTGTTGTCGTGGACCAAAATGCTCCGGCGGGACGATTGGGCTTGCGGCCCGATGATGTGATCCTGGAGGTGAACGGCCAAGAAACGGTTGACCCAGAGGGACTCGAAGCGGCTCTGGAGTCGGCCGGTCGAGAACTGAGGATGATTATCCAACGCAAGAATCAGTTGATTCGGCTCAGTTCCGTCAGCCGATAGGGAGTGTCCGGACAGGATTCAACAGAAACACCGCCAACCATGCCCGTCGGCGGTGTTTTTTAGTTTCCAGAACGTAAGGTCGCGCTGAATACTCGCCGGTCCTCAAGACGTTCCAGTCCAAGCCGGCGACCAGCGGTTTGAAAAGTCAGGATACGAGGGCGGGTGGCGCTGGAACTGAGCCTATCGGAGTGCCTTCGGTTCGAGAGAAACCGCTTCGCCGCGTCCAGCCGCGATGGTGAGGTGCCTCAGGGGCCCTCAGGGAGCAGACAAGTGTCTACGCATCGCCCGGGAAATAGCTACCCTGCTTTTCTTTATCCGGCAATCATTTTTCCTTTTCCAGTAATCGTCGCTACGGAGCGTGATGGCACCTTGGTAGATGCGATAGTTGCTTCCCGCATGATGCTAAGTCGCCCCTTAGTCCGCTTAACCGGCACAGTTGCTACATCCGAACCGTCGAATTCGTCGCTTTTTCTTTGGGGTGCGTAACTCTCGGACGCACGAGGTTGTGTTTGCCAGTTTTCCTGGGAAGCTGGTCGCCACGAGCAGGGCTGAAGTAGCGCTGCGCCAGACGGTTACTTGGGGCACGCACGAGACACTCTTGACCAAGGTGTCCCAATCGAATCTGCGACGGGGATGAGCCGCTGGTAGAGACGCGGACACTCGAGCCAAGCTTTGACGAATTCCCAGACTCGCTCCGTCGGTTACAATGGCCATGCCTACGCCGGACGTCCGCCGAACCACTCCCTAGTTTGCTCAAGAAACTCTATGATTCTGGTCCTCGATAACTACGACTCGTTCACTTACAACCTGGTCCAGCGACTCGGGGAGATTGATCCTCATGTCGATGTGCGCGTGGTGCGCAACGACAAGATTACGGTCGACGGTATCCGGCAGCTCAATCCGGACAGGGTACTGATTTCTCCTGGGCCCTGTTCGCCCAATGAAGCGGGGATCAGCGTCCAAATTGTTGACGAATTGACCGGCGAGATCCCGATCTTGGGTGTGTGCTTGGGGCATCAGTCCATTGGCCAATCCATGGGAGCCAAGATTGGTCGCGCTCCGGTCTTGATGCACGGCAAGACCGATAAGATTTACCATGATGACCGCGGTTTCTTTACAGGACTACCGAACCCATTTGTGGCGACTCGATATCATTCGCTGGTCATTGAGCCGGATAGCCTGCCGCCCGAGCTAGAGGTTTCCGCGTGGGTGGATGACGTGAAGGGTGCTCGTCAAATCATGGGCGTTCGGCACCGCGTACATCCGGTTGAAGGCTGGCAATTCCATCCGGAGAGTTTTCTCACCGAACCCGGTATCGAATTATTGCGGCGTTTCCTGGTGTGGCGTTCGGAGGTGGCTCACTAAACTTCGCTCGCCCGGCCGGTGTGGCTCATTCGTAGGTAGCCGCAGAGTGGCAATTCAGTTAGCCGCTATAATCTAGATTTCCCCAATTCCGCCAACCCACCGAAACTTGTCATGCTCTGCGTTACGATAGGACGAAGTCGCCACAAGGCTATGATTGCCGAATACCATCACTTGGCAGACAGTGGTGCAGATCTGGTAGAGATGCGATTGGACTACATCGGTCGTCACATTGACTTGTCTCGGCTGTTGGCAGACCGTCGTTGTCCTATCGTGATTACCTGCCGTCGTCGCGAGGACGGGGGCCGATGGGAAAAGACGGAAGACGAGCGGTTGATGATTCTGCGCAGCGCGATCGCCAGCGGCGTGGACTTTGTCGACCTGGAAGAAGACATCGCCGAGAGTGTCCCGCGTTATGGCTCGACCAAACGCATCATCAGCCATCACAATTTTGAGCGGACTCCGGAGGATTTGGAAGAGGTCCATGCGCGATTGGCTGCTCTGGATGCTGATGTCGTAAAAATCGCGACTCTGGCCAATTCGTTTACTGACTGTATTCGCATGATGCGTCTGGCTGAGACGGCGGACGTGCCCACGATTGGCATTTGCATGGGAGACATTGGGGTCGTGACACGGATTTTAGCGCTTCGTTTTGGCGCGCCGTTCACGTACACGACGCTCTCCTCAGATCGCAAGATTGCGCCTGGGCAGATTCCATTTGAAACGATGCGTGACGTATATCGCCCCCAGACGATTGATCCGGAAACCAAGCTTTTCGGCGTGGTGGCGGACCCGGTAGCGCATTCGCTGAGCCCTCAAATTCACAATGCGGCTTTCCAAACCAGCAATGTCAACTATCGGTACCTGCCGTTTCGCATCGGGGCGGACGAGCTACCGCTGTTTCTGCAGTGGTGCAAGGAGTTTGGGCTGGGTGGTTTGAGTGTGACGATTCCTCATAAGGAGGCGATGATCGAGTTAGTTTCGGAGGCGGAGTCGGCTTGCGCTGGGATCGGCGCGCTGAATACGGTTTCCATCAACGACATGGATGCGACGGGATACAACACCGACTACCGAGCGGCCATGGATTGTTTGCAGGAGGCGTTACAAACGCAGAAGACGATGCAGAACGTCGAAACCGATAGTCAAGATCTGTTTCGGGGAAGAGGTGTCTTGCTGCTTGGGGCAGGCGGTGTGGCCCATGCGATTGGATACGGTCTGCGGCAGCGTGGAGCTATCGTGGCGGTCACCAGCCGGACAGACGAGCGAGCCGAAGCGCTGGCTCGCACCCTTGGCGGGCGTGCACTACCTTGGAATGCTCGTTATGACATCCGGCCGGGAATCCTGGTCAACTGCACGCCTGTGGGGATGCATCCCGACGTCGACCGGACTCCCTACGACAAAGACAAGTTTGACCCGGATATGATTGTTTTTGACACGGTATACAACCCCGAACAAACCCTGTTTATCAAAGACGCTCGCACTGCTGGATGCTTCGTGATCAACGGACTGGACATGTTTGTCCGCCAAGCCGCTTACCAGTACAAGCTCTTTACCGGATTGGAGCCACCCACGGATGTGATGCGTGCGACCGTCAAGCGGGTGACGTCACCGGTGAAATTCTAACCGCCTGGCGCCGCCGGCTTTCGTGATCAACAGTTTTGGCAAGGCACGTTGGTAACCAGTGGGAAGACCCGGGAGATGTGAAGTGATTGCGGTTCGAAAGTCGGCAGACCGAGGTTTCGTGGACCATGGCTGGCTCCAGGCTCGGCATACATTCTCCTTCGGCTCCTACTACGATCCCGATCACATGGGCTTCGGCTCGCTACGCGTGATGAATGAAGATCGCATCGCTCCCGGCAAAGGCTTTGGCACGCATCCCCATCGCGATATGGAGATTGTCACGTATGTGCTCGAAGGTGCTCTGGAGCATCGAGATTCGATGGGTAACGGTGAAGTACTGCGACCCGGCGAATTCCAGCGCATGAGCGCCGGCACGGGGATCACACACAGCGAATTCAATCCGTCAGGCTCCGAACCGACCCACTTGTACCAGATTTGGCTGCAGCCCAGTTCGCTAGGCGTGACGCCAAGCTATGAACAAAAACGGTTCGACGATGAGCGGATCAAGAATCGGCTGGGACTGGTCGCTTCCCCCCAGCCGCGCGACGGTGCGCTAGAGATTGGACAAGATGTCCATATTTTTCTTGGGAAGTTCACTCACGACAGCGCGCTGGAGGTTGCTCTGGCGGAGGGGCGTCAAGCTTGGTTGCAGGTGCTCAGAGGTGCTGTCGAACTGAACGATCTCTCCCTGGCTGAGAGTGATGGCGCGGCAATCAGTGATCTGAGTGAACTGCGAATCAGGGCTCACCAAGCGTCGGAGTTGATGCTACTGGACATGGCCTAGTGCGAGCCCGCACGCCCACATCGCCTGTACTAACAACGGATTCCAGCGCGCTGCTCGCTGCAAACTGGCTACACCCAAAGTAAAAGTGCTTCAAAGGATTCACCCCTTGTGTGCCAACTAACCCGAAGCGCTAGTTTGGCAAGAACGAGCCAAATATCCAATATTTGGCTCGCCCAAAGCGCGAAACGTGGGGAATCCAAACTGGCGAGCCGCAGTCTCATCAATATCTTTCGAGAACCCCGTTCTTAATACTGGGCGAAGGGATTGAAACTGCTCTTGGGCGCTGGGGCAGCGCCAAACGGGTCGGCGGTCTCACCATCAGAAAAGGGATCATCGCCACCCCCTGCACCAAAGGGATTGACTTCCGCCGGTATTGCCGCCGGTTGAGATGGAAGGACGGGGGAAGCCGGAGGACGCGGACCGCCAAATGGGTCCGATGTGGACGGCTGGGGCGTTAGCAGCGAGCGCATCCAGTAGTCCGGGATGCCAAGCCCCGCGGTCGGATTTTCGACCAACATGAGCAGCATCGTCAGCGTTTGCTCTGTGTTCTCGCGACGCGTCTGAAGTTGTTTTCTTAGTTGCTCGGCCCGCTGTTCAATTCGTTTGAGGATCGCTTCACGCCGCTCCAGATCACGCTCGAGTTGAGCGCTGAGGATATCACGTAACTTTTGACGCACTTCGTCGGCGTCTTCCGCCTCGCCGCCTTGTCGAAGCCGCTGCACTAGGGCGCGAAAGCGTTTGGCTTCCTCTGCCTCCTCAAATGTGGCTGGCTGGCCGCTGCCCGCGTAAGGCACACTAAAACCTCCGGAACGTCGTTGCTGTGGCGGCCTGCCTGCCGGGCGAGCGGGTTGCGGAGGCTGTTGAGGCTCGACAAGTGCAGCCGGCTCCGCAGGCGGGACCGGTGACGAGGCGACAGCGGCGGGCTCGGCCGGCGGAGGCGAGACGAATGCCGGCGATAAACCGACCCCAGCAGAGTCCGAAAAGGACTCTTGGCCAATGGCCGAAATCCGCAGGCTCTCCAAGCACGTCAGCCCTAGCGCCAAAACGATACTGCCACCAATCCAAATTCGATATCTCATTCTGCTGGCTCCGTTAAAAGAGGGTGTTGAAAAAGCTCGTTCGATTGCTCGAGACCATCCAGCTGCGACTCAAGCCACTGTATTTCTTCCGGCCAAGTATCGGGCCTCTCCAGCAATTCCCAAAGGTTTAGCTGCGTTTCGGATTCCGCATTCAACGTATCCAGTTCACGGGACAGCTCGCCGGCGGTTTGCAGCCAGCGCTGCCACTGGAGAGTCGTCGGGGCGTTCGATGCCGACAAAGTTTGCGTGGGCTGCGCCGCGGGAGCGGAGCGGGACTGACCAGAACCTACTTGGGCTGTGCCCCCTGAGTCTTGGATGCCTTGGGGCTCGCCGGTAGACTGCCACTTCGTCATTTGATCGCGGCCTGCCGAATCGCCGCTGAAAAGCATGTTGCGGATTTTTCCGGACGCGAGGACTGCCGCAAACAGGAGGCAGACGCCTGCCAGTGGTAAGGTGACTCGCCGAGCAAGCGTCCCCCATCGATCATGACCGATTCGCAACTGTCCACGCTGTAGCGCGGCCAGAAGCTGCTCCAGACGAGCTGCCAACGCTTCGGCCGAAGCGAAGCGATGGATGGGTCTTTTCGAGAGCAGGCGATCGACGACTTCAGATAGCTCCCGGGGCACGGCGTTGTTCGTGGCCTGAACCGGCCGGTGTTTCTTAGAGCAGACGCAGTGCAGGACACTCATAGCCGATTCGGCGCGGAACGGAGGGTGCCCCGTGAGCATGAAGTACATCACACTGCCGAGTGAAAACAGGTCGCTTTGAGCCGAGACCGCTTCACCACTAGCCTGTTCAGGTGACATGTAGTGAGGCGTTCCGGCCACGATGCCCGTTCGCGTCAACGACGCGTCGTCGGTGGCCCTGGCCAGGCCAAAGTCTCCCAGTACCACGCGATCGGTTTCATCTTCGAGCAAGATATTGGCCGGCTTCACGTCGCGGTGGATCAAACCCTGGTGGTGGGCGGCGGCAAGGGCTTCGGCTGTCTGTTTGGCGATCCGCAATACGTCGGCCGCATCGAGTGGTCCGTCGCGGTCCACGCGAGCCTGCAACGATTGTCCGGATACGTATTGCATGACCAAGTAGGGCGTCGCACCATCGGCCTCCACGTTGTGGATCGGTAGTACATTGGGATGGAGAACAGCCGCCGCGGCTTGAGCTTCGCGAGCGAATCGCCTGCGGGCAGCCGCGTTGGTGGAGAGGTACTTGGCCAAAACCTTCAGAGCCACGACGCGATGCAGCTCGGTGTCGAAGGCCCGAAAGACGATGCCCATCCCGCCGGTCCCGATGACCCGTTCGATGTCGTAGCGTCCCAGCCGCCCGAGCAATTCAGGGTGAGTGGCTGGGCCGAGGAAATCCAGGTCGATCACTTCCTCAGCTCCAGCGTCACTCCCGACAACCGCTTGGGGTAGATCGTCGGTCAGTTGCAAAGTCACGGTCGAATGGTAGTGCGTGACCGTCAGTTCGTCGCTACCGGCGGATCGCAGCTTTTGCGAAAACTCGCAGGCAGCCGCATCCTCGGCAATCATCGCATCGACCCGCGCTTGGCAGGCGGTGCAGGTATCGACGTGATGAACGATAGCCAGATAGTCTTGTGACGACTCGTCGCCCCAGCCCAGTTGGCTTAAGTCAGCATCTTGGCAGTTCATGATGGGGCACCTCCGGCACGGGCTGGATCGTCGTCCAGGTGCATCCGCTGAATTTCTAACTTTAGGCGTGTCAGGACGCGTGAGCGGGCCGCATAGACGCTGCCGACAGAAATCTGCAGATCTCGGGCAGCCTCGGCGCATGTGAGATCCTCCACCGCGGTTTTCCAGAAAGCGAGCCACGTCGTCTCGGCAATCTGAGCCTTGACTTGGGAGGCGGCCCACAAGAACACCTCGTAGCGATAGTCGTCGTCTCCGGCGGGATCATCCAGGCTGCGCGCATCGACCGACTGCTGCAGGTGCGTGAGCTGAGTTGTCCCGCCTAGGCCGGCGTCGGGCTTGCGTGATTTGAGGAAGTTGATCAGCTGATTTCGGGCGATCGTAAACAGCCAGTTTCGAAACTTGGGTTGCCCATCCCCTGCCTGCCAGCGAGCGACTGACCGGGCGACGGCCATCATGACTTGCTGTACTAGTTCTTGAGCGTCTGAATGCTGCAAGCCGCGACGCCGAGCAAAGCGATAGATGAACGGTTCATAGATTTCGGCAAACTCACGCCAGGCAGCTTGGTCGGTGCTGCTTGGCAGCCTCAATATCAAGCTGAGCTGAGTTTCCGGGAAGTTGGTCATCGAGAGTCGCTTAGTCGGGCAGTGCTACGGTGAGAACCATCGAGCGGGTGGGAACCGCCGGACATCTACTAGCACCACGGAAGCGACAGCAATCTTACACCAGGCCGGAGTTTTTGAGAAAAAACTGCCGATTTCGACACTTCTCGGTCAGCGGCTACGAGCCGTGGAGTGACAAATGACGGATCGCAGACAAGGCAGAGCTTCGAAGACAGTACGTGCCAAAGCGGGTGCCTCGGCACGAGCCGCTGGTGTGGTGGACTTCACCAAGCAGCGTCCGATTTCACCGTTTCTCGAAGCGATGCCCCTGGGGTCCATCAACCAAGCCCCTGGCGGTGGACAACGCGGCTATTTGGGCGACTCAGTCAGCTGCTTTAGATCTGGGATTTGAGATTCCATAGTGCGTTCACTGGTCGTCGATAGGGGAGCCGGCTTACGATCGGTCACCGCGGCCGTCAACTTGGGATCGACCAACTGCAGTATCAAGCGGACCGGTGCGCCTCGCTCCGGGATGCGATCGGGAAACGTAGCGAACATGAGTCCACTGTTGACTTTGGTGCTTTCCAGAGGAACGTCGAGCGTCGCCGTGGAAAAATTGGAGACGCAGATCAGGTCGCCACTTTCAGCCATGTAACGTTCTTCGCCCGTATCCGGATCCTTCCACATCATGCTGCCAGCGAAGACAAAGTTGGTCTCTAGTTCCATGTCTTCTGTACCGATCTGCCGAACCCATTTTCGCGCGTCGATGCTCTGCTTCTTGCCGTCCTTATCCTTCCAAAGGGCGAAGACCTGAATTTCACTGCCCGAGGGAGGCGTGTACTCCGGTTCCCACTTGACCGGCTTACCTTTTTTCGCGCCGACCGCTAGAAGGCCAGCATGAACCAGCTGCGCTTTACTGAAGACAGCGACAATCGACTCGTGTTCTTTGGTACCGACCAGGCAGGCCAGCATCTCCAGTTGGCCGTTTCGCAATGCAATGTAGCCGTCGACCACCACGCGTCGATGCTTCTTGTCCGCCCAAATGCGGCTTTGGGGATCGAGCCGGACCATACCAGGTGGCTCACCGAACGTTTTTTCCACGGCTTTCAGCTGGCCCTCGCGTCCTTCCCACTGACTAAAGCAGCGCGTCAACGGACAAGCCAGGAAGAATGCCACGAAAAAACCTGTTAGGGTAGGTACCATTCGGTCAGTTTGCATTTTTGCATCCAACTCATTTATGAAAGAAGTCTCGCACCAGTCTTTGACATCGGCCAATGGGTGAGCACAATGATGGATCGCTGGTCGGCGATGAACTCGTAAAACGCGGCAATGGAAGTGGAGCCGCCCGCAGAAACAGCAATCTTCGTGCCGAAGTTTAACGGTATGGCCGGAGTGCCACTATGCGAGTTTAGCGCCGTTTCCCATGGCTGCGCAGGCGAAGATTTCGCCATGGCGGTGTTGGATTCATCATCGCGCTGCTCGTCCATCCGGTTCCATGCAATCCTTGTCGACAGTATACCACTTATCTAACTCAGCAAGCACTTGGGCATCGGCTCCGAGGGCTTCAACGAAGCATTTTCACGATAGAAACGAGTTCCGAAATGGACTGGATCGATCCTCGTTATGCAGTGGCTACCCAACCAGAGGCGACCGAATTATCCCGCGAGAAGAAGGGAAAGAAGAAAAAACGCGTCAGTCGCCGCAAGGGGAAGCCGCTGTCGACTCAGGTGACCGCTGCGTTGGCTCAGCCGCTGGACGTATGGACCACGGCGTACGACCACGCGTTGGGCCGTTTGAAGTGGCCCAGTGGTTGTAGCTCCGAGGCGACGTTCCTCTGGTCGGCCGTAATGCACGAGCAAGCAGAAGTCTTGGTGCGAGCTGGCATGTCGGCCAAGAAGCTGTCGGCGATTGTTTCCGAAGGCACCGCCTCCACCGACCAACAGAAGGCTGAACAGTTGGCCGAGGTGGTGGGGCTGATGGATCAATCGCTTGAAACGCTGGCATTCGAGTGGCTGGACTCTGCCGACGCGTACGCCCACTCCGCATTGGCGATTGCGGCGCTGGCCTGGCACTTACCCGAACATGCTCGCCGACCGGCAGGCGACTGGTTGACTCAATGGTCGCAAGCGGTCGTGGATCGAATCTGCGGATATCAGCCGGATTTCGATGAAGCGGCGATCAGCCACTTGGTTCTCCAATGTGAGTTGCCGCTGCTGATTGGTGTGGCCACCGCGGCATCCAAGCGGACCATCTTGGCTGAGGCTAGCCGAGCCATGGATCATCTGGCCGAGCATTTAGAGCGAAGCGAGGACCACGCGGCGCCATGGCTCATGCATGGTGCCACGTACCTTCGTGCGTCGCTGGCGAGCGTGCTCCGATGCCGGGTGCTTGCCAATTCGCTTGGATTGCGGAAGTGGTACCCTCCGCAGCAGAAGGCACTCTCTGGGCTACTCAAGCATGCAGCGCGGTGGTCGCGGCCCGACGGAACCCAGCTGCTGGTCGCCGGCAACACGGCGCCGCGAGCCAAGTCGATTTGGGAAGCGTTAGTCAAACAGACACGCAGCCCCAAACCGATGCTGGCGGCCATGGCCTTGTCGGGCATCGGGACTGGCAACCGAAGTCATTTCCGCAAGAAGACTAATGTGGTGAAGTTACCGGCGCTGACGCACTACTGCGAGGATGCGGCCGGTGTGTGCATGCAAAGTGACTGGCGGCAGAAGGGATGTCGCTTTGCGCTCGATTTTTCGGACACCGAGATTTGTGTCGAAGCGCTCGGGCCCAAGGGCAAACCGGTGATCGTGGGCGAATGGACAGCACACGTGGAGCTCGACGGCCAAGCCCAATTGCAACTGGGCGAATGGGGTGAACTGTGTTGGTTCAGCGATGGCGACGTGGACTACCTTGAGATGGAAGCTCGCTATGGCCAGCATGCTCGGGTTCAGCGGCAGGCGGTTTTGTTTCGCGAGGATCGCATGTTGCTGATGGCCGACGCCTTGCTGTGCGATCAACCCGGCGAGTGGTCGCTGCGATCGGAGATACCGTTGGCTGCGGACGCGACGTTTCAGCCGGAGAAGAAGACTCACGAAGGCACCATTCTGACGTCCTCAGGAGCTCGCTGCCTGACCCTGCCCCTATTCCTTCCCGAGTGGCGGCGTCAGGTGACGTCCGGCGGTCTGAAGCAAGAGGGAGAAAACCTGGTCGTGCACAACGAGTGTGTCGGCGAACGAAGGCTCTATATGCCAGTATTATTCAGCCTTACCGCAACTCACGCAAAACAGGCATTTACGTGGCGGCGATTGACCGTGGGTGAGGAACTACGGATTGTCGGTCCCGATGAGGCGACCGCATTTCGTGTTCAGATCGGAGCCGATCAATGGCTGCTCTATCGCACTCTGGCTGCCGCCACGCGGCGAACAGCCCTGGGCATGCACACGATGGCCGACTTTTATGCCGGCCGATTTGACGCAGACGACGGGGAAGTCGATACCCTCGTTGAAGTGGAAGCGAACGCCTAGCAGCCTGCCAGAAAAAGGAGAGAGAAGATAACTGGATGCGAGTAGAAATATGCCAGAAGCATCGAACGCGACTCGACAGATTATCCAGCGTAACTGGGACCAAGTGCGTGGCGGGGTGGCGGACGCTTGCCGAGCCGCTTCGAGACCATCGGACGACGTGTTGATCGTAGGCGTGAGCAAGTATGTCGACGCGCCGCTCACCATGCAGCTGGTGGCGGCCGGTTGTCATACGCTCGGAGAAAACCGCCCCCAGGCGCTGTGGCCCAAGCAGGAATACGCGGAATCGAGCCTGGCCGCATCCAATTCTGCCGTCAGTTGGCACATGATTGGCCATCTCCAACGCAACAAGATCCGTCGCACCCTACCTCTAATCGATTGTTTGCATTCGCTCGACAGCCTCCGCCTGGCGACCGCCCTGAGCGAAGAAGCCCAGCGGATCGGTATCCAGTTGCCGACGCTAGTTGAGGTCAACGTGACGCGAGATGAGTCCAAGACGGGTTTGCCCGCCTCGGCCCTGCCGGAATTCCTGGAGCAGGCCAGTGCGCTACCTGGGTTGGCCTTGCAGGGCTTGATGGCGATGTCGAGTCGAAGCGCGGGGGGAGACGAGGCGCGACGCGAGTTCGCAGCGGTTCGCCAGCTGCGAGATGAACTGACAGCGAGGTCAGGCGGTCAGTTGACGCTGCCTGAGTTATCGATGGGCATGAGCGGCGACTTCCGAGAAGCGATCGCCGAAGGGGCGACGATGGTTCGCATCGGTTCCATCTTGTGGGACGGTGTGCTGGATGGATGATCGGCCTGCATCGGCAGAAGTGATTAACGGTTCTTCCCACTCCGGCTCGCAAGACGTATTTTAAGCGGCCTTTGGGACCGGAGCTGCTTGGGAAGAGTCTTTTTCTATCGGCGCGGTCGCCAGGAGCGCCAGCGGGCCGAGGGGCACCAGCAAACCGACAAAGACCCACAGACCGGGAGTGAAGCTACCGAAATGGTCGGCGCCAAGTCCGAGAAGAAACGGGCCCAAGCCGCTGCCGGCCACGGTCGTACACCACACCGCACCGCGGATTTTCCCGAGGTGTTTGCGACCGTAGTAGCGGACCCACATGGTCGCGCTGACGGCCATCGTGATCCCCTGGCCGGCTCCGAAGCAGGCGGCGAACCCATGGACGTGCACCAGTCCGGTTGTCAGTGGGATCATCAACACTCCTAAAGCCAATAGGGCAAATCCGACAGCCAGCAAGCGATTCATGCGGAGGCGGTCGGCGAGTACACCGCCAACGATCTGGGCAATCAACATGCAGGCTGAGAAGGTGGTGAAGAGCAGTTTGGACTGTTCCGGAGCGATTCCGTATTGTTCAAAAATGGGCAACGCGTAAAAAACGACTCCGGTGCCGATCATCGCCCAGATGGCCATATTCGCTGCCAGGATCCAGAACGTCCGGTCGCCCATCGCCTCGGCCAGCGTCCACTCCGGTTCGCCCGTATGCGAGGCGGTCACACGGGCCTTGGACAGGTCGGCTCGGATTCCATCGGGCAACTGTCCCAGGTCCTCCGGGCGATTGCGAAAAATCAACAGAACCAGCGGGACGAGTGTCAGCAAGATGCAGCCGCCCATAGCCAGGTAAGTCGCTCGCCAGCCAAGCGACCCGATTGACTCCAGCAGCAGTAGGGGAACGATCGCGAACGCCGCGGCGCCTCCGGCGCTCATGACGGAATTGACCGTACCCAATCTCTGCCGGAACCACATTGAGACGATATTGCCGCTCAGGAGCGTCAGGGCTCCCTGTCCCAAGAATCTCAACAGCGAGAATGCTAACAATAGGGAATAGAAGCCCGTGGCCTGACTGGCCAAAGCACAGGCGGCCGAGAGCGCGATGGCCACAAAAAAGGTTGTCCAGCGCAATCCGAAGCGGTCGGAGATGGGGCCAATCGCCGCCAGGGGGAAGGCTGCCAGAAACGTGCCCAACATGTAGGCTGCGGCAAGCTTGCTGCTGGAGAGCCCCAAATTCTCTTGGAGATAGGGGGTAAAGGCTGAGATGGCGAACGTCTGGCCCGGACTGGAGCAAATCTGTGCCAGCACGGCCAGAGCGACGACCACGTAACCGTAGAAAAAGGGCAGGCGCCTGGAAAGCAGCTCAGAGAATCGGTTCATAACGGTTCGATGCTTGCGGGTGCGTGTAGGGGCGCGAACTTACTCGCCGGCGGTGGGGT
>JANQJJ010000438.1 GCA_028281725.1 Pirellulaceae bacterium
CGGATTCAAGACCACCGAAGTCTATAAAACCGTGCTATACCATGAACTTGCTCGGCTGCCAGAGCACAAGCTCGCCCACCTATTCTGTTAACGAGGCGAAGTTATTGGCGGACAACCATTTATGAACTCTCCTGCAGTAGAGTCGTGAGGAAGGTAAGTTGCCCCTCCTCTTTTCTCTTACCGGACCGCCATTGTAATCGAATCGCCCCGGAAGTGCCGAGAGAGGGCGCTAGCGGTCGGCATGAAGAAAGCCGGTCCGGCGCGCCGGTGCCACCGGACGCCTAGGGGCTTGGGCCGAGGCCGAAGAATTCGTACACGTTCGCTCGATGGCGCCGTCCAAAGACCAGTACCAACAGCTCTTCCAGGATTCTTTGGTGGTTGATCAGTACCAGCGCTTCGCCACCACCGTGCCTGGCAATCGCCGCCATCTCCGGCAAGGGCGCACTGGCGCGACAAGTAATCGTGCTGATGCGTCCATCCTGCTTGCTAGAAAAGTGCCTGGCAAGGGCAGCGCAGGCCGGCAGCCGGTGTGCCTTGGGCGGAGCATCACCAAAAATCAAGATGACCTTTCGCGCCTTGTCTCGAAACTCAGTGGTCAGCACTGCCTTTTCCAGGCCAAGATCTACGGCCTCCTCTATGTCGGGACCGCCACCGCCCGGCTCGACGAGGGTCAAAAATTGAAACAGTGCTTGCAGGTCGTCTGTCAGCGGTATTCCCGCGATCGCTGGTACATCGACTTCGTCTTTGTAGCTCCAGAATCCGATCCGAGTGTCCGGGATGCGGTTCATGAGGGCCTGACCGATTTGCCAGATGCGTGCCTTCACCATCTGGATTTCCGCGCTCATGCTGCTGGTGCTGTCGAAGACGATGACCAAATCCAATCCGTTGCGCTGAAGGTCTTGAACCAGTTTCTCAAATTCCTCGAACCGAGCCCGACCTCCTCCACCGGCGCCCATGCCTCGCGCCGCGGCGCCTGTGCCAACTTGAAAAATCGCTGTGGCGGAAGATAGCAACCGGTGGGCGGAGGGGCTTCGTGGCCTGGAGACCGCTCCCCAGCTACCAGCCGTCGTCGGCTCAGGCAACGTCACATCCACGCTGGGCGTTTCCACGAATTCTTGCGTTTGGACTTCGGGCGTGATGGGCGTGACTTCCAGCTCGAGCAGCTGCAGGTTCTCATGGTCGGCGACCGTCTTCAGGATCAGTGCGGAACGCCGAGGACTTGTAGCGGGCAGTACCAAGCTCAAGAGCAGTAGAACCAACCCCAGATGGAGCAAGACGCTCGAGAGGCAGGCGAAACGGATGCGGTGCAAGCCAACAATGCGGCGCAGTCCCGGGAAGCTCCCACCGGTTTTCTCGCCCATCATGCACCTCACGGGACTATCAACCAAGATTGTCGAACTGAGTGCTCAAGCCGCCTGTCTGATTTCAATTGTCTGTTGGCCGGCAGGAGGCAACTGTGAACTGGCGTACGCGGCAGAGTGATCTGGACATAGTTCCATGGTGCGACGTGGGAGACTGTGGACTACTTAACAGTTGCTCCACGGCGTTTGGGGAGAAGATGAGATCATGGCGAGATGAAGACGTCTGAGGGGGGGAAGCCGGCGGTCAGCGCCGACCTCCCCAAACGGACTCGGCGCCCCCAGTCCATGTGCATAAGAGGGCTGACTATGCCTGTCGAACTTGAGAAGGTTGGCGCTGCGAGCGCGCGGCGCCGATCAAAGCGCTACCCACTGACGGTGCTGAGCCTTGCCACCGGCAGCCTGCTGGGACTCAGCCTGCTGTCGCGTCCGCCCGGCCCAGCCACCCTCGACGAGAGTGCTCGACTCACGACAGCCCAGTTTCGGGGCGCCCGTACGTCGTTCGATCTTTCGACGACGTCCGTTCCAGCTGGCGAGATTCGCTCAGGTGGAGTGCCCAAAGATGCGATACCCGCTATTTCCGAGCCCAGGATCATAGCCGCAAACCAGGCGTCATTCCTCAAGGGAGAAGATCGAGTTATCGGAGTGAAACTCGGCGGCGTCTCACGCGCCTATCCTCTCATGATTATGAATCATCACGAGATCGTGAATGACATCCTCGGAGATAGGTCCATCGCCGTGACCTATTGTCCCCTATGTGATTCCGCGGTGGTTTTTGATCGCAAGACGGAATCCGGCGCACGCGAGTTTGGCGTATCCGGGCTGCTCTACAACAGCAACATCCTCATGTACGACCGAAGCGAGAGCGAAAGTCTTTGGTCTCAGATGAGGAGCCAAGCCGTTTCGGGAGTCGCGATGGGCGAAAAACTGAGCGTCGTGCCTATGGAATTGGTTTCGTGGCGGGATTGGCAGCACAGGCACCCGGATACCGACGTGCTATCCCCGGAAACCGGCCTCCTACGCGACTACCGGAGAAATCCGTACAAGGCATATTTTCGACAGCCGCAAACGATGTTCCCCGTGCGACCGATCAATCGGCAATTGGCTCTGAAAGACAAGGTCCTGGGTGTTTGGGACGAGTCTTCGTCCGTAGCCTTTCCTGTATCAAAATTCCGTGGCAAGTCGCTCGAATTTCGATACGCGCTCGGCGAAAAGCAAATGACGATTGCTTACGACGGGTCGTCCAAGACGTTACGCATCGTCAGAGCGGATGAGGGCTTGAACTGGGCCCATTCTTTTTGGTTTGCATGGTATGCGTTCCATCCGGATACCCAGGTTTTTACGCTGGACCGGAGACAAAGACGCTAGTGCTTTGTCAACACTAAAGATTTGGGTAAAGGGGTCAGGAGTCAATTGTGCACAGCACCCGAAGGGCCGCTGGCGGCAATTGACCGTCGCTGACCCCTTTACCCGACCGAATCAGCTGGTGCCAGCACGTGGGAAGGCGCGACGCATTAGCTGGAGGCTTTTGGGAATGGCGGTGCGATAGTCTTCCATGCCTTCAAACTCCAGCGAGATGTAGCCTCGGTAGTTGTGTTTTTGAAGAATCTCGCCGATACGTACGTAGTTCAGATCGAGCGAATACCACTGACCACCGCCGTAGTAGGTCTTGGCCTGTACAAAGATGGTCTTGGGAGCGATCAGTTCGAGGCGATCGTAAGGGTCTTCGAGAAAATTACCGGTGTCGGTGGTGATTTGAAGCCATGGCGAATCAACGGCCCCGACGATGCGCAAGATTCCCTCGGGTGTTAAGCCCAACCCCCAGTGGTTCTCCAGCGCCAGCACCACACCGCATTTCTCGGCCGTCGGAATGCAGGCTTCGAGCGCTTCGATGACCCAGGGAAATGCGTCTTCATCCGTGTAACCAGGTAGCGGCGATTCGATACCTCGGTTTTCCATCAAGGCATCGAAGCTTCCTGACGTGCCCCAACGCCCCGTGTTGACGCGCATGGTGGGAATTCCCAGTTTGTAGGCGATTTCGATCTGTCCGATGGTTCGGTCGATGTTCTGCTGACGCAATTCTCTGCTGGGATTCACGAAGCCTTGATGGGTCGACATGCCGACCAGGGGTAAACCGAGCCGCAGAGCCTGACGCTTGTAAGACATCAATTTGGAATGACTGAGCAGCTCGTTCTGCTGAATTTGATACAACAACAGTTCGACGCCATCGAATCCCATCTCGTCGGCAATCTCGATGCACTTGCCGAAGTCGCGGAGGTCGTCATTGCGGAAGCGCCACAGCGAATAGGTCGACAGCACGATGGGATGTGTCTTGCGTGGCCCCACCGCAGCCTGATCGGCTCGATTCTGGTCGTCTTGTCCCGCCCCGACGGCGACGGCTTGGGAGAGTGGAATCAAGGAAGCCGCCGCTCCGGCCGTGAGAAAACTCCTGCGACTGTTCTGCATTGTGATTGTTCCAGAAGAAAGGACTTGGGTAAGGGTATCGTGTGAGACACAGTCCGCCTGATGCCGACAGATTATAGATGCAAATCATTCCCGCAGGTTTTGAAAACCTCGCCTTGACGCTCCAAGCGGCTCGGAACGCACGTTTTGAAGCCCTCGCTATCTCAACTTACCCTCCTGTGCAGGGGGCGTGCAGCTTTTAAGTCGCGGTAAGGCGCAGCGTTCATCCGAACCCTCTCCCGGAAACCGGCTGCGCGGGAGAGGAGCGTAAACTGGATCAACGTTTCGCCCGTGTCGAGCTTCGGAGGCGATTAGGGAGAACCGTCGACAAACATCTGGATCTCGGTGAGATACTTGGCCGGATTGCCCCTGAATATCATCCCCGGCCCTTTGATATAGACCTCCCGGCTCGGAACACTTGGCTTGAGCGACTGCTCATTCAAGTAACTCAATATCCGCTTGTAGGATCGGTGCAGCGTGTCATAGGGGCCTTGGTGTATCAGCGTAATGCATCGACCTCCGGGCAGTTCCCGGACGACTACGCCCTCTTTGCTCTCTCCTTTGCGAATGGGTATGCAGGGCTCAAAGTCCGCATCCTCTTCCTTGTATTCCCCGTCGTGATAGAGGATCATCGGTTTTCCCGAGGTCTTACTGCCAAAATACCTGCCGATTTTTCCGAACGCTTTGCCGCATTCTTGATATCGGCCTTTCATCCGGACTCCGGCGACGAGCATGGGCTCCACCGTTTTCTCAACAATGTCAAACGACGACTGGGACATAATCTTCCGTCCTTCTCTCTCGGCTTGAATGATGGTCTTAAGCTTGTTGCGAACTTCACTGAGGTGTTGCATCTGCCGGGAAATGTCATCGAGTCGTCGCTCCATCGCATCCAAAATGTCGGCTTCATCATCGAACTGCCGAATGATGTCGGCAATTTCTTTCAGCGAAAATCCAAGGCCCTTCAACTTGGAAATGACGATCGCCGTGTCGATTTGGTCTGGATGGTAGTAACGGTAGCCGCTGCCTGAGTCGACGTAGGACGGGACAAGGACTTCCTGATCGTGATAGTGCCGCAAAGCCTTCACGGTAAGGCCCGTCGTCCTTGAGAATTCACCGATGGAATACAAACCAGCCTCCGCTAGGGTTCACCTGAATAGTGTTCAGCACGATTGTCCGGTCTCCTGTAGGGGGAGAGTCAAGCGTTTTTCGCTGTTTGTGTTGATTGCTGAGAATCATAAGGGCCCCGTTGCATGGCGCAGCCGCGGAGCGTGCCTGCTACTTTACACGAACCGCATGCAAACTCTACCGGGTCTTCGGCCCCCAGACGTCTGCGGATTTCGGGCGGTAAGATACCACGCGTCGGGATCGTCTCACATTCGGATCGTAGTCCATTCTGGAGGCTATTCTGATGCCCACCCTGCCCGTTCTACTCAAGCAGATTCGCGCCTGCCGCGAGTGCGAAGCGCATTTGCCTGAGGGGCCGCGTCCGGTGCTGCAAGCAGGCGTGGGCGCGAGAATCTTGATCGTTGGGCAGGCGCCCGGTCGTCGCGTTCACCAATCAGGCATCCCGTGGGAGGATCCCAGCGGAGATCGGCTGCGAGAATGGACTCGCATCAGCCGCGATCGGTTCTACGATCCAAGTTTTGTCGCGCTAGTCCCCATGGGATTCTGTTATCCGGGCACCGGAGCCAGCGGCGATCTGCCTCCTCGCCCGGAATGCGTGCGACTGTGGCACGAGCGACTGCTTGCCGAACTCAGTTCGATCCAGCTGACCTTGTTAGTGGGCCAATACGCACAGCGTTTTCGGCTCGGGAGACTTCGCGGTCGCTCGTTGACCGAAACGGTCCGGAACTGGAGAGAGTATGCTCCGGCGACGTTTCCTCTGCCCCATCCCAGCCCTCGGAACAACCGCTGGTTGAAAAAGAACCCCTGGTTCTCCGAACAGCTACTCCCTGAGCTGCGGCACTGTGTGCAGAGACTGTTTTGAAGCCCGCGCACCAACACTTGTAAAAATGCTGCTAGTGGTCTAGGGTCGGCGAACGACGACCAGCCAATCCTGATCGCCGCCCACTGGAGCTTTTCCAAGCGTCACTTTTTGTCCTCCGGATACCTCCTTAACTGACCCCACCAACAGCTCGCCGCCGGAGCGAGGATTAAACCAATGCACGGCAAAGTCACCGGTAGCGGCCGACAGATCCAGTTCCGAGGTCCCGCCGTCGGGTAAATAGACCAAGTAAACTTCGTTCGAAGCGGCAAAGCAGTACTTAGAATTGTCGCCCCGAGTATTCCCAACCAGCTCATCCTGCGGGGTCATCTGCCAAAACGGAATGGAATGCTCACGAAAGAATTCAATGGCGATACGGCAGTAGTCCCAACTCCGATCACGACTTCGCCAGTCTTCGCAAACCAGATCGTTTTCCGCGTACTGGTATCCGAAGTAATATTCTACTCCGGCACCACCGCCCATCAGGTGCCCCCAGAGCGTGTACTTTCGGACCTCATGCTCGGTATAAGTCATCTTGCCGGTTCGGTCCCGTCCATCGTATCCCCGGTATCCCAGGTCGGGGCATTGGCCGTGAGCGGCGGTACCCGATTCGTCGAAGGCGACGATCCACGGTTTGCCCGCATCGTCTGATGCCCGCACCCACTTCACGGTATGCCGATGCGTATCACGAATGTTGCTGTTTTGCAAAGAGACTCCGGTCAACGCGGACTTGTTCCCTAGCAGCGGCCGGTACACCTGGTCTTGTTGTTCAGGGAACGTGTGAATGACGATGTTGTGGTCGTAGGCGTCCAACTCCGCAATGGCGTTGATCATGTCCTGCTGCTCGGCGGTTGATTGCGTATTCTCTTCGCCCAGATTCCAATTCAGAGCCAAGTTGTGACCGAATCGGGCAACCAGCTCTCGACAATAGAGTTTGCGCTGGATTCCAAGCTGGCCACCGTCGAGCGATTCGGGAACTAGCTCCGCCGTTTTCTTGCTTCCGCTTCGATTGTCATCGATTTCGTTTTCTTGCATCTTGAAATGCAGGTACATACCTCGGGCGGTACCGTGATCGAAGACGATGCCCCATTGATCGAGTTTGCTACAGTCGTAGTGCAACTTGTCGTCGCGATGGATGAACGGCCAAACGTTGTCTCCATCTCCGCCGGCATTGTAGGTGAGAAAAGAGAACGCGTTACAACCTTTACTTGACAAATAATTGATCGCGCCAATCAGGCCTTTGCCTCGTTGGCCTTTCCAAGTGGGATCACCTTCACGCCAGTCTTGGACGTGAGGGGACCACGTCTTGAGGGGAACCTTTTTGGGGCGACCGGCGTGCGTGTTGTCGAAGTCGGCATATCCCAGAAGAGTTTCCGGAGCATCGGCGCCCGCTTTGAGGAAGTACTCCCGGCTACCGGCAAATTGCAAGTAGTGTTTGCCGACCACTTGAAGACGTCCGCGCGCTCGCAGGTCCGGACTCTGTTTGTCGCTCGCCGCGACAGTAAACGTCCCGCTTTTGCCGTGGTACGGCGCCAGCGCAGAACCACTTGCCGCCCCTCCGAACGCAACCGCCTCTCCGGTATGAAAGGCGACCCGATAGCTCCACCGGCCTACCCTGTCGGGAGCAAAATGGGCACGCCAGCTGGTCCCCGACTCGGCAGACGAGTTGGCTGCGTTGCCGTCGGCAGCAAAGTAACCAGGTAACTCGTACGTGCTGCCGTCGTCATGAGTGAACGTGACCGACATGCGATAGTCGGTAAACGGGTTCGGCCGATTATCTTGTTCATGAGCGTAGGGGCCGCTGAGTGTGAGCGTGACCTTATGCCACTGTTTCAGCTCGCCGGTCAGGGTGATGTCTCCCGTGCCATCGGCTTGTCGCGGTTCGATCCAAGGTAAATCGCTGACCGGCTTCGTCGGGCTGCCTTGGATGGCATCTGCGGCTGGCTTCACCGCGGACTGCTTTGCCAGAAAGGGAGTTGCGGCCTCCCGCGTTTGGGCGTCTGCCGGTCTGAATGCGATGGCCGTCCAGCGTGCGCGGCTGAATTCCATGCCGTCGGAAGATCCGATGGTCGAGGCCACGGAGATGATCGATCCCTCGGTGATCTGAACCTTCTCCCAAGTCCGGCCGAACGATTCTCCTTCCTCAAACATTTGATCGCTGAGCGGACATTCGAAATCTCCGACTGTCTCGTCGTCCACCTGAACTCGATAAGTCGATTTGCCGTCGTTCTCACCGACGGCTTGCAGCGTGATGTCGTACAGGCCGGTGGGAAACGGAAATGTCTGGCCAGTCTTGCCGCTCTTTCTTTGAGCCGGGTTGATCGCCAGCCACTTTCCCTTGTCGAGATAATAGCCCGAACCCTCCACGGGAAACGTTTTGGCAGGCAGAACGAGCGCATCGGTCATAGAAGCTGACGGGGCTCGAGCGAGCGTCGTTGCGGCTGGAACGGCATCCCGGAGTGCGGGCATTTGGCCCGAATGCAGCTTCGCAGCCGGCCCTGCGCCATCTGGACGGGCAAAGTCGCGATCGGTGGTCATCAGCCATTTGTCAAATTCGAATCCATCTTCCCGCATGGAGAAGTGAATCGTATGCACGCCGGCGGTATCGACGTCGAGATAAATCTTGTGGGGCTCACCACAGTGCTCTGCTTTGGTCCGTTGTTTGCTCTCCCAACGCCACGTGTTCTTTCCTTGGCACCACTGCAGACGCTGGCCCGAAGCCGGCCAGGTGCCGTCGATGCCGACATGCAGCCCGTTGTCTTCGGATCCGGTTGAGTAGGCTCGGACCCAAACGTAGTAACGTCCCGCGGTGCTAAAGTGCACTTGGTAGTGAACGACTGCCATCTTGCCGGGTTCCGGTGCGAAGTTAGTTCCCTTGATCAGTGGGTCTGCATGCGTGCGCCGCGTATCGGGCAAGATTTCTAGGTAAGCGCCACCACTGGCCCCGGCAATATGCGATGGGTCTCCGTCTGGCGTAACGCTCGGTTGCTTGTCAGCGGTCGTCAAATAAAAAGCTCGCTTGTCGGTCTCGGTCTGCTGGGCGAAATGTTCCGCTTCAACGGCGACCAGTCCGCCAGATTCCTTGAAGACTGCGTCCTTCGCCTGGACATTCACCGGTGAGCAGACAAAGACAAGAGAGAGGAAGGGAGTCAATCGTTTTATTAGGTTCATCTTGGTTCCTCGGCGAGTTAAGAGTTGAGGGGAACGTTCTGGTTCGCATGCAGTCACGCGGCTTCGCGTCATGGAGTCAGGCTCACGCGGTGGATGCTGCGATATTCGGTGACGTCAAAGCGGCGGAAACCGCCTGAGCCACTTCCGTGGTGGACGCCTTTCCGCCGATGTCCGGCGTCAGTGCCTCTCCGGCTTCCAAGACAGCCGCGACCGCATTTTCGATTGCGATTGCCGCGGAAGAGCACTCGTGATCTTCGTGTTTCTGCCCGAGCCAATCGAGCATCATCGCGGCCGACAGAATGGTTGCCAGTGGATTGGCGATGTTCTGGCCGGCAATCTGAGGCGCTGTTCCATGGGAGGGCTGAAAGAGGGCATGCTCCTGGCCGATCTCTCCGGAGGGCCCAAGGCCCAGTCCACCGACGATGCCGGCTCCCAGATCCGATAGGATATCGCCGAACTGATTTTCCATGACCAGCACATCGAAATCGGATGGATTTTGAACCATGTACAGGCTCATCGCGTCCACGTAGATCGCGTCGCTTTCGATGTCGGGATACGACTGGGCCACATCCTGGAATACTTGGCGGAAAAAGGCGAAGCTCCGGAACACATTGGCTTTGTCTACACAGGTAACGCGTCGCTTTCCATCCGACGGGCGACCGCCACGTCGCCTAGCCAGTTGAAATGCGTAGTCGACAACCTTGGTCGTCCCTTCTCGGGTGACGACCAGCGTGTCGGTCGCGACCTCGTTGCCAACCAGGCTGCCTCCACCAAACGAAGCGAACAGACCTTCCAGATTTTCACGTATGATGACGAAGTCGATTCCGGCGCCAACATCTCGGAGCGGACA
Source organism: Pirellulaceae bacterium (assembly GCA_028281725.1). Taxonomy (GTDB): domain Bacteria; phylum Planctomycetota; class Planctomycetia; order Pirellulales; family Pirellulaceae; genus Aureliella. The sequence goes on from JANQJJ010000438.1 coordinate 9,827, forward strand.
GGGCGCCCCGCGAAACAGTTTGACCGGGCGTACTGCGGAATGGAGACCGAGTGCTCGGCGGAGCCCAACCATCATGGTCGGCTGAACCTCCGTTCCGTCAGGTTGTCGAACATCGGGTAGGCCAATCGCCGCCAACAGCACGGCGTCTGCCGCGAGACAATCATCCAAGACCGCTCGGGGCAGCGTCTCACCTGTTTCTCGGTACAGTTCCGCCCCAGCGCGATGCGAAGTCAAGTTCAATTGCAGACGTGGAAATGCGGAGGCCACTCGGTCAAAAATGATGCGGGTTGCGTCCATTGTTTCCGGGCCGATGCCGTCACCGGGTAACAAGGCGATTTGATAGGAGCTCATAGTCAATCGTTTCTCTAGCTTCTTCTACTGAGTTCTACTGGTTTATCTGGTCTAAATAATTCACAAAGAGGCAAGGGCTGGTGTTCGAGGCGAGCGGCCGGCTACGATGGAAATCTGGTTTCCAACTGAGCGACTTGGTCAGGGTTTAAAAACTGGGTTGGTTGGCCACGCAGCATGAGGTACAACTTGGCGGTTTCTTCAAGTTCTTCCACCGCGTTAACCGCGGCATCCAAGTCGCCTGCCGAGACGACCGGTCCGTGATTGGCAAGCAAGACGGCCCGCGAACGGCGCGTGAACTTTTCCACTTCCTGGGCCAACTGCTCGTCGCCGGGAGCAAAGTAAGGAACCAATGGTAGACGGCCGACGCGCATGACGTAGTAAGCGGTGATCGGGGGTAACACATTGGCTGCATCAACGTCCGACAGACAGGAAACCGCCACCGAATACGTCGAATGCAAATGCACGATGGCATTCTCCGCCTGGCGAGCTCGGTAGACCGACAGGTGCAAGCATGCCTCTTTGGATGGCCGATCTCCCGAGATCAGTTCACCGTCCCAACGCAGTTTGGAAATGCGATCCGGATCGATCCGGCCCAGACACGAGTTGGTGGGTGTGACGAGTATTCCGTCCGGTAGTCGCACACTGATATTGCCCGAACTGCCACAGGTGTAGCCGCGATCGAAGAGCGACCTACCATGCAGGGCGATGCGTTCTCTCAGCTCAGTTTCCGTCATGCCAACATCTCCAGGGCCGATTCGAAGAAGTTGTCTTCACCGAAGTTGCCGGACTTGAGCGCCAACGCGAAAGGCTGCTCTCCAAGGGATTCGGTCCAGGGAACCCCCGGGCAAATCTCCGGGCCAATCCGCAAGGCCGGTATGTCCAGCCCACTGACCACCGCCCCTGCCGTTTCCCCACCGGCAACGACGATGCGCCGAACCTCGATCTGGTCGGCCAACGCCCGAGCCACTTTGCCATGAAAGTCTTCGATAGCGTGGGCGAGCGTTTCCGTTCCAAACCGACTTTGCGCTGCCTTGACTCCACCCGGTGACTCTGTGGAATAGACCAGTAGCGGCTGGGATGAGTCGGTGCCGGCGGCCCACTGGACCAACTGGGACAATGCGTTGCCTGGATCTTGCACGACCGCCGCAGTATCGATCTGCCAACTGGGACATTTTGATTTCATGACGGCCACCTGACGATTGGTTGCCTCGGAGCAACTGCCCGAGAGAATCAGGTTGCGCCCCCGAATGGTCGGCATGGTCGGTACGTGGCCATTGGCTTTGAGCAGGCCGCGATGGCGGTAAACGTCAGGTAGATACCTGGCGATTGCGGAGCCTCCGGTAACGAGTCGCATATCGCCGAGCGCAGCTGCCAGAGTCTGCAGGTGGGAATCGTCGCAGCAATCAGCAATCACATGCGAGACGTCTTGTGAACTGAGGGCTTCGAGAGCGGCCGAGGCGGTTTCCGCGTCATGGCGGACTTGATCGTAGTCCAGCAAGCCGACGGGAAGCGATGTCTGTTGGCTGAGAATTCGAATCAAGTTGGCATCGTGCATCGGAGTGAGCGGATGATTCGCCATGCCCGATTCGTGAAGCAGTTGGCCGTAGACAAACAGATGGCCGCGATACACGGTTCTCCCGTTGCGCGGGAAGGCTGGGCAATAAACCGTCTGCTCGATTCCGAGCTCCTCCATCAGGGCTTCCGTAACAGGACCAATATTGCCGGTCGCGGTCGAATCGAACGTAGAACAGTATTTGAAGAAGAACCTGCGGCAACCGTGTTGCTCCAGTGCGCGGAGCGTCTGGAGAGATTCCGACACCGCCTGCTCGACCGGTGCCGAGCGAGTTTTAAGAGCCACGACAATCGCATCGGTGGGGTAGGCTGCGAGGGCCTGGGGCGTCGGCAATTCCAACCACTGGATCACTCGCAGACCGCCTTGGACCAGGTTGATTGCCAGATCGGTAGCGCCCGTAACATCATCGGCGATACACCCCAGCGCGATCGGCGATTGCTTGTCGGAAACTTCCATCACCTACGTTTTCTCCCTGGCGATGGCCCGCACCGGCGACCCGTCACCCTGCCTGATCTTCATGGGAAGAGCGATGAACTCTACGACCGGTTGCGTCAAGCGATCTAGGTGGGCGAGTCCTTCGACAATGACAACTCCACCGTCGAAAAGCGTTTGGTGGACTTCGGTAACCTCCCGGATGTTGTTGACGTCGGCCACCGAGGGAGGCTCAACACCGATCAGCCCAACTTGCTGATCGACCAGCCATTTTGCCAACTCCAGCGATATGCGAGGCAGCTGATCGCGGTACTCGGGCGTTCCGTATCGCTTGTGCCAATCGGTTCGCAGTAGCAGCCGCACACCCGGTACGACCTGGTCGTGGATGGCCGACAGATCTTCGATCCCGAGCAACTGCCGCGGTTCGACAGGAGACAGATCGACCACGATGGCCGGTCCGACGACCGTCGTCAAATCCTGTTGGTCAATCGTTTTGGCGCCGGGCACGAAATGGCACGCCGCATCCATATGGGTGCCGCAATGCGAATACAAATTCAGCGTCGTTGCGTTCCAGCCATCAACTTCGATGCGTTTGGCGATCGATACTTCGACCCCGGGCATTTCATTGGTGATTGGCAGCGTCAAGTCAATGATCCGCATCGTGACCTCCTCCGGCAAGCCCGCGAACGGGCAAACGAGACCCTGCTGATTGGTAAACCGCTTGCTGGACACGCAACGTTTTAAGGTATTCCTCGCCGCTGGTCTCAAACGGCCGACCGCTCAGGAGTGATTCGACGAAATGTCGTTGAGTTCGATAGACGCAGTCACCTGAAAAGTTCTTCTTGGCGTGCTCGTACGGATGCTCGCGCTGCGGTTGCCCCAGTGGCTGGACGGTCAGTCGTCCGCTGGCGTCGAGCCGAATGGATCCGCCATTGCCCTCGAACAGAAACTCACCAAAGGTGTAGCGCGGATCTTCGCAATTCGGCTCGTGGTAGCGACTGGCATTCCACGTCCCGCGCGCACCGCTGGCAAACTCTAGCAGCACGAACCCGGAATCTTCTCCGGCGATCTGATGGTTGAGCTGGCGCAAGTCCGCGTATACCCCATCAATTTCGCCTGCGAGGTACCGGAATGTGTCGATGAAATGAACGCCTGTCTCATAAATCAACAGCTGGGGCATTGTTCTGAAATACGGCTGACGCGACAGGTAGGCATCCTCCTGCCAGCCGTCTCCCATTCGCGACAGGCAGGTGATGGTGTGCAGCGTGTCTCCGATAACACCGTTTTCGATCAGAGAGTGAACCTCGCGGTGCCAGGGTTGAAATCGAAAGTTTTCATGCACCATCAAACGGACCCGATGCTGCCGGGCTGTGGCCACCAGACGCTCGGCGTCTTCAAAGGTTGGAGCCAGCGGCTTTTGGCAGATGATGTCGATTTCTCGCTCCGCCGCAAGTTTCACCAGTTCATAGTGCGAATCGGGACGTGTGATCACGTCGACGAAGTCGGGTTGCGTCGCCTCGAGCATTTTGGCGAAATGAGTATAGACTTCTTCGACGTGGTACCGACGGGCCATCTGATCGGCAGTGGCTCGGTCCAGGTCGCATAGGGCGACGAGCTCCACGTCAGCCATCCGCGACCAGGCCTCGTAGTGAAACTGACTAAAGTATCCGGCGCCCACGCAGACGCCGCGAAGTGGTTTGGTTTTCAAGCTCGAACTACCCCATCAAGAACTTCGCATAAATGACCGCGAAGAGGACCAGAAGAATCAGTCCAACAAATGCAAACAGTCGGAATTGGAGCGCTCCGGATGACAGCTCGCGTAGCTGCCGGAGCGGATTCATAAATAACCAGGCGATCACAGCCAACCCATTCATAGTCGCCGCAAAAACGAAGAACGAGTTGGCCGACCCGACTTCGGGCGCCAAGATAGGCAGAGTGACATTGGCGACGAAATAGGGAAACAGCACCGCGCTAAGGGCCGCTCCCATATTGCCAACCATATTCATCGCACCGGAAACTGCACCCGACCGATCGCCGCCGATGTCCATGCAGAACGCCCAACTCGGGCTGAGCGTCATCTCCACACCAAAGATCGCGATCGAGAAGCATACGATCAGTGGCCAGACGGATTCGGAACTGGTCGTCTGGGTACATAACAGCAGACCGCCTGCGCCCAGGGAATAGCCCAGCATGGCTGGAATGCGCCGAGACAACACCGGCTGACCACGTCGATGGAGCTCTGTCACCAGATATCCCGACACCCAGAGCGCCACGGCGCCAGCCAACAAAGGCAAGGCAGCCAGATTGGCCGCACTGCTCCCCCAATGCTCCTCGATGTAAGGTCGGAGCCAGGTGATGCTGATAAAAAATGTGATGTTACTGGAAGCGTATTGAAACATGGCCAACAAAACACCAGCCGACGTAACCACTTGAACATAGGGAATGGACGCATTGGTCACCTCCTGCTCCTGGATTCCCTTCTCGATCAGCGCCACCTCTTCGGCACCAGTCGCCCGATGCTCCGCGGGAGAGTCGCGGAACCAAAACCACCAAATGACTCCCCACAAAATTCCTACCATCCCATTAGCTACGAACGTCCAACGCCAACCGATCCAGTCAATGAGCTGGGGCATGATCAGCAGCGAAGCTGCTGCGCCAATTCGAGCTCCGGAATGAAAGATCCCCTGACCGATTCCTCGCTCCTTGGCCGGCAACCAACTGTAAAGCGCGCGAGTCGCACCGGGGTAGGCACCTGCCTCTCCGGCTCCAAACAGAAAGCGGACGACCAGCAGACTGATTGCGGTAAAGACCGCTCCCGTCAGAGCGGTGAAGATACTCCAAATAATGACCACGATGGTCAACGCTCGACGCGGTCCGGCACGATCGCTGAACCAGCCGGCGGGAATCTGCAGCAACGCGTAGCCCACGGCAAAGATGCCGAACACGTACCCCATCATCTGCTCGGTCAGACCATGGATGTCATTCTGCATCGGCCCCTTGGCTGCGGAAATGCATACGCGGTCCATATAGGTGTTGACCGTGTGCAGGAACAACAGCAGAACCAGCACGTATCTTTGGCGAGTAACCCCCAAGCCGGGCATCCGCGATCTCCCTGCACAAAATCCTCTTCGACGGTACAAAGTCTAACAAACTCATTCTTTAGATTAAATAGAATAGTTTGAAATGAACGTGTATAATTTCAAAACGATTGTGATGCGTTATCGTGGGCTTGACCGGGGAAATTGGAAATGCCGAGATCGACCGAATTGAGTGTTCAACAGCTATACACGTTCGTCCAGGTCTTTCAGTTGGGAGGCTATGCGGCAGCCGCTAGGTCACTGGAGCTGTCGGTACCGACCGTATGGCAGCAGATCCAGGCGATAGAACGTCTGTACGGCGCCAGCCTGTTTGAGAAGCATGGCCGGGGGATCGAGCCGACGAAACTGGCCAAGCTGCTTCACGACCAATTCTCAGAGATTCTGGCCGGACTCGACTCGACGTTTGACTTGGTGCACCATGCGGAAGATGCCCAGGCGCCGATTACGCTGGTCTCCGGTGTCCGCATGCTGATGGAGGACTTGGCGGCTCCCCTGGAGAGGTTTCGGCGCGGTTTCGACAATCGCATCGTGATTCGACATGGCGACAATCGCGTCGCCGAGGAACTGGTTTTGTCCGGTGAGGCGGATCTTGCGCTCACTCTGGAGGCGGGCCATGAAAAAAATTCGCCGCTGATCCACTACGAACCTGCGTACTTCGTCGAGTTCCTGGCTGTAGCCGCGCCAAAGCACCCGTTTGCGCTGGCTCCCAAGCATAGCCTACGGGAACTGGTTCGCCATGACTTGATTGTGACTACCTCCGGAACTCATGGTCGAGCGGCCCTGGATCAAGCGCTCCATCGAGAGCGTCTCAAGGCTCAGATCGCCATCGAAACGGACAACAGCGGTTTTACCATTGCCTGCGCGCGTGCCGGTCTCGGTGTCGGAATTCTCGCCGGTCATACCGACGGCCAGCTGTGCCGAAACCTGGCGGTTCATTCGATGCGGCGCCAGCTGGGGCGGCGACAAATCGTATTCATGTGGAAAAAAGGAAGACGACTAAACGAACCCTTGCTGAGACTCACTCAGGAGATCAAAGCAGCGCACGCGCGTTAGAAGAGCGAGTCGGCTGCTCAGGGGTCCTTCCGGGGCGGAAGACTTCCTGTTGGAACGGTCCAAGAATCCGTGCTGGATCGCCAGCGGGATAGGCTACAATCAACGGATCGGTTGCCGCATGGCTTGGTTGCAGGCTGAGGCTGACCGGGCCTTACCGCACCGAGTTTCCCATCAAGTGGATTGAACGATATGAAAAAACGAAGCAGCCTGCTTGCGTTAGTCTGGCTAAGCGTCTGGACGCTGTGCGCCCAGGCGGCTGAGCGGCCCAACTTGGTTTTTATGATCGCCGATGATTGCACCTATTTGGACCTGGAGGTTTACGGCGGGCAAGCCAAAACGCCGAACTTGAAGCGACTGGCCAGCCAAGGCATGCAATTCTCCAGGTGTTTCCAAGCCGCGCCGATGTGCTCGCCAACCCGCCACAACATCTACACGGGCATTTACCCGGTGAAATCCGGCGCTTGGCCCAATCACACCTGCGTGTATCCCGGCACTAAGTCGATTGCTCACTACTTAACAGGCGCGGGCTACCGTGTCGCCTTGTCCGGGAAGACTCATATTGCACCGCGCGAATCCTTTCCGTTTGAGTACTCCAGCGAATTCAAAACGGCCGATCCGACGCAGGAGAATCCGTACCCTACTCTGGAACGTTTGATCACCGAGTCAAAAGATGCAGGTTCGCCATTCTGTATCTTCGCTTGTTCCAACGAGCCCCATACGCCTTACAACCGCGGAGATCCGGCGGCCTATCCGCCGGAGTCACTGCGGCTGCCTCCCAGTTGGGTGGACACGCCACAAACGCGCGACGGCTATTCCAAATACTTGGCCGAGATTACGTACTTCGATGCCCAGTGTGGTGCCCTGCTCAGGTTGTTAGACAAGCATGACGTCAGCGACAACACGCTGGTCATGGTGGTTTCGGAGCAAGGCTCGGCATTTCCCTTTGCCAAGTGGACATGCTTTGAACTAGGCTTGACCTCCGGCATGATCGTGCGGTGGCCCGGTGCAGTGGCAGCTGGATCCAAAACCGACGCATTGGTTGAATATACGGACGTGGCCCCAACGTTTTTGGCCGCTGCGGGCTTGCAAACGCCGGGCACCATGGACGGGAAGTCATTTTTGCCCGTGCTACGAGGTGAAGCGGCTGAGCACAAGCAATACACCTTCGGGATCCACACCACGCGTGGCATCATCAATGGTTCTGAGACGTTTGGCATTCGCTCGTGCGGCACCAAAACGCATCGTTACATTCGCAATTTGCATCCCGATACGCAGTTCACCAATGCGGTCACTCGAGCCGGTGGCGACAAAATCGATTTCTGGACTTCATGGATCGCCCTAGCGGAGGCAGGCGACGCTCACGCTCGCGCGATGACCAACAAGTATCAGCACCGCCCCGCGGAAGAGCTGTACGACGTGGTCGCCGATCCCCATTGCCTGAACAACTTGATCGATCAGCCGCAGTACGCCCCGCTGAGAGCCGAGTTATCCGCGCAGCTGATGTCTTGGATGCAAGCT
>JANQJJ010000466.1 GCA_028281725.1 Pirellulaceae bacterium
TGGCTTGCTGATCCCCGACGCCTATCGGCCTTGGCCAGTGACAAAAATGTTCTGGGACGCTACGCCCAAAGACCTCAAGGACTTTGTCGCCAATCCAGCCAACGGTTCGCGGCACAATCGTGGTTGTGCGGTTGACCTGACCTTGTTTCACTTGGATTCCGGCGAACCCGTCGACATGGTTGCCGGCTACGACGAATTCAGTTCACGATCGTTCCCTGCCTATCCCGGCGGTACGTCGCTGCAGCGATGGCATCGCGAACTGCTGCGACGAGAAATGCGGGCCGCCGGCTTTTCGATCTACGAGTACGAATGGTGGCACTTCGATTTCCGGGATTGGAAAAAGTACCCGATACTTTCCAAAACGTTTGACGAGATCGACGAGGAGCGCGGCGCCCAAGCCGGCTCCGCCAAGGAGTAGCAGAGCCTCCAAATGGCCGGCTCGATCGAGCTGGCTATTTTCCACCGAACACGCTTGGCATAGCACAGCCTACTCCTTTAGAGGCTTCAAGCCATCGCAGCAAATGTTGCCGGGACGAGCATCGTCGTAGAAGATTCCAAACCTCGTCAAGGAAGCCATAGCGATTTTGGACGATAGGCCAGTTTCCAACGTATCTTGGGATTTTTCGAGTTCGGAAGGTTACCTGCCTGACATCAGCGCGAAGCTTGACCGCGATGCGAGATTCGCTAGCTTTACTTGGAAATGCAAAGGAGATTGTCCATGAGACCTTGCTTGGTCGGGTTTGTTGTAAGCGCGTTTCTTTTCATTTTTTGCGTCGATCCTCGGTCAGCTTTTTCGCAAGGCTATTCTAGCGCTGCTGGAAGCGGAGTGCTGGGAGATGGCGGGAGATTTATGGGGTCGTCGCCCGCAGTGCTAGATTGCACATGTGTCTTTGGCAAAAAGGGCGAATGGGGCGTTTGCTATGTACTTGATCCTTCTGCGCAAACGCCTCAACTTGGGTTCGCGATTGTGATACTAAAGCAAGGTTTAGATTTTGAAAAGGAAAACTTCCGATACAATTTCGAGTCTTTGGCAGATCATAAAACGATTGAGCTAGAACTTGATTTCTCCGGCGATGGAGATAAGAAAGGTTTGGTTGCCACTACGCACCTGTCATCCGACTGGAATCACGAGTTGATTTTGCAGAAGAACGACGAGGAACAGAGTAGATTCAACTTGAAGAAGGGGAGATTCTTGGTTGTAGACTTATCGCGTCAGTCAGCCATCCAAGGAGATATTCCGAATTTTGAACTTCCTCGCACTTCGATGTTTGGCTTAGTTCGCGAGCCAATTGGCGCCGCCGAACGCAACAAGATTCGGAAGCTTATCGAGAATTCCCAGAGGGCGAGCAAGTCAGAATCGACAAAAGACTAGGATGCAAGTATGCGAACGACAGCGGGGTTGAGTATCCATTCAACTAGAGTTGTTCGCGGTCGTACCTTGGTGACGGATTGGGTTCGATGGCGGCGAGCGGGTACTTGGCTGGGAAGAAAAGGTGCCAGGTGCGAATGGTGCAGTCGTTTGTTCTAAGTTGTTTTAATTTGAATAGTGACCGGAATCCGCGTCCATCCGTAACCTTCCAGACACTAAACCAGCGATGTCAGAATTTGAAGCGGTTTGGGAAAGCTCTCGGTACAACATGTTTTACTACCTGAGTTGGGTATCCCCAGCATTGGTGCTTGCTATCAGCGTCGCTTGGAAGCGATGGGTGGGATTGGTTGTTGGCTTCGTTTGTTCGTTCGTAGTTACTTTTGCTCTTGTATGCCTAGCGGTAGAAACGAAGTGGAGTATTCGAAGAGATGCAGCCCATTCACCACGCGAAATCAGGGCAGTCGCAGATCGCGACAGCGCTAACTTGGCATTCGCTCCAATTCATGCATTTCTTTGGGGATTGGCGGGTACGCTGGTGTGTTCAATTCCGGCAATTGCTCTGCGGAATCGGCGCCAGCATAAAGCGGTAGAAGAATGCGAAAAGCAAATGCTCAAGCTGCCTCGCTTAACTGTTCGGCGCAACAATCAAAATCCATACGACCCGCCCTCGGGGTAATCGAACCGGATTGTTAACGAGGTTTTCTTTTTTTGCCTTGAAGTTCTCCTCCATCAGCTCAGAGATTACTTCGTTCTTCAGCTGAAGTTTCTCTTCCAGGCGTTGGATCTGACGTTGCTTGGCATCTTCGAGGCTTCGACCTCGAACGCATGCCCTTAAGTTCGGTCCGTTGACGAAAGACGGTTACCGCCTCCCCCAGAAAAACGGATGTTCACTGATGAATTTGGCTCGGCTGAATATTCAGCTCGTCAGCCAGATCGCTTACCGCAACACGGTCCTTCAAATGCCGGCGAACCATGCTGGCCTTCTGCTCAGCTGCAAAACTACGCCGTTTCTGTCCCATGGATTCTATCCCGATGGTGAGTATGCTAACTCATTCAGCAAGAAACTCCATTTCTGTCAGAAGCAAGACTACAATAGTACGGGATGCATATCGACGAGACGAATCCAGATGATCGGCTACAGCGCGCCCTACAGGGTGATCAGGCCGCTTTCGCGGAAGTGTTCGAGTCCTACCGCGGGCGTTTGCAACGGATGATTGCGCTACGAATGGATCCACGCGTCCAGGGGCGGCTCGACCCATCGGACGTTGTACAGGAAGCATATGTTGAGGCTGCGCGGTGTCTGTCTCGCTACGCAGAGCAGCAGAACGTTCCTTTCTATCTGTGGCTGCGTTTGCTGGCTGGACAGCGATTAGCAAAGGCGCATCGGGAACATCTTGGTGCGGCGATGCGGACGGCGCAGCGCGAGGTCTCGATCGCTCCAGTTGCCGTGCCCGACCTAAGTACCTTCAATCTCGCCTCCCACTTAGCGGGGAGTTTCACGTCCGCCAGCGGACACGTGATGCGCGACGAGTTGCGGACCAAGGTGCAGGAGATCCTCGATCAAATGGCTCCGCACGACCGGGAGGTGTTAGCGCTGCGGCACTTCGAGGAAATGACGAGCCGCGAGGCTGCCATCGTGCTTGGGATCACCGAAGCGGCTGCCAAGAGCCGTTATCGTCGGGCGTTATCCAGGATTACCGAAGCACTCGAGCAAACCCCGGATCTGTTGAGTGGTCTCCTTTCAACCAGAAACGAGAAGCCGGAGCCATGAGTGCAGACGATCTCGACCGTGTGCTCGACGATGTTCTTGAAGGTTGCCAACGTGGCGTGCGGCCCAATCTCGAGTCGCTTTGCAGCGAGCATCCGGAGTTGGCAGCCGAACTTCGACGGCTTGTCCCTTCACTGATGCTTATGGAGGGAGTCAAGCCTAAAACAGATGGCCACTCCGCCTCGCCCGGCACCGAAGATGCTCCGGACCAGCTTGGCGACTATCGGATTCTGGGCGAGATCGGTCGCGGCGGAATGGGAGTGGTGTACGAGGCCGAACAAATTTCGCTGGGGCGCCGCGTCGCCCTGAAGATGCTGCCACGCTCGATCTCACGCGACGCAACGGCGGTTCGCCGGTTCGAACGCGAAGCCCGCGCCGCGGCACGCCTGCACCATACAAACATCGTGCCCGTGTTCGAAGTCGGCCACTACGAACACTCCATCTACTACACAATGCAATTGATCCAAGGAACCAGTCTCGACACCGTGTTGGAGCAACTCACGCTGCTCTTGCGGGACGCGAGCAACGGGGCACAACCTGGTTTTTTGGAGCCTAGCGCCAGCATCGGCCGTGATTCCACCAAGCATCACCTGACCGCGAGGATTACCGACGCCCTGATGAGCGGCCGTTTTCGCACCAAGAGCTTTGTCGACTCGTCTACCTCACAAGCCAACGTTGGCGACAGGGAAGGGGCTGACGCGACCGCCCGGGACACCATGTCTGGATCTGTGCGGGTCAACTCGGCGGGACGGCAGGCTCCGGTGGCGACGGCTCGTCTGGGCGACCATTACTGGCGGAGTGTTGGACGGATCGGCCTCCAGGCAGCCGAAGCGCTGGCCTATTCGCACGCTCACGGCATCGTGCACCGCGACATGAAACCGGCCAACCTGATTCTGGACGAAGGCGGTGACGTGTGGGTGACCGATTTCGGCCTGGCATTGACCAAAGACAGTAACATGACGCAAACTGGAGACGTGCTGGGCACGCTCCGATACCTGTCGCCAGAGCGCTTCGCCGGTGAATGCACCGAGCTTTCGGATGTCTATTCGCTGGGTGTGACGCTCTACGAGTTGCTCACGCTCCGGCCTGTGTTCGGCTCGTCCAACCGTTTGCGGCTGATCGAGTTGATTCGGAACGCCCAGCCCGTCGCTCCCCGCAAACGCGATCCTCGGATACCCCGCGATCTGGAAACGATCGTACTCAAGGCTTGCGAGAAGGAGGCAGCTAGCCGGTACACTTCTGCTCACGCAATGGCCGAAGATCTGCAGCGATTTCTCGATGATCAACCCATTCAAGCTCGACAGACGACTCCCTTCGAAAGACTGCAGAGATGGAGTCGCCGCAACGTAGGACTGGCTGGATCGCTAGCCGCTGTGCTGGTGCTGCTGTCCGTTCTGACCGTCGGCTCTCTGCTTGCAGCGAATTACTATCGCAGCCAACGGACCATTCTGAAGGCTGTCTCTGAGCAGAAGGAACAGGAAGCGAATCGCGCGATTGCCGCCGAACAAACAACGCAGGTCTCACTGTATCAGGCGCACATGCGGATGGCCGGCGAGATCATGAGCGGGGCGGGCGGGACGGACCGAGTCTTGGAACTGACGGGGCGTTGGATACCGAAAGACTCGGGTCCTGATCTGCGGGGTTGGGAATGGTACTTCTTGAGATCACTATGCCATCGCGAACGTCTGAGCATCGACAGCAACAATAATTGGCTCGCGTCGGTAGCTTGGAGTCCTGACGCAGCGCGATTGGTTACCTGCGGTGGCGGCCGCAAGGTCAAGATTTGGGATCCTCGTAACGGGGAACTTAGCCAGACGCTGAAGCATCCCGCGCCGGACGTATTCGCCGTCTGCTGGAGCCCTGACGGAAAACGGTTAGCCACCACGGACGTTCACGACATTGTGGTTTGGGATGTCGGTACCGAAACCATTGTGCAAAGACTGCCGGAGGCGCACGAGAAGAGGATCGCCCAGATGGCCTGGAGCCCGGATGGTTCCATGCTAGTATCCGCCAGCTGGGATGGCAAAGTCCGAGTGTGGGAGCTTGCAACCGGAAAACAGCTTTGTGAGAGCCAACGCCCTGAGAGGATTTTTGCTGTCGCGTGGAGTCCCGACTCCAAATACGTGGCCTATTCGGGACCGTTTCAGTTCATCGTGGTGCTGGATGTGGCGACCGGCCAACACACGATGACGATGTCGCGTCATACGTCCACCGTGTTTTCCCTTTCATGGAGCCCCGACGGAAAGTACCTCGCCTCTTGCGGCCAGGACCAGACGATCCGACTATGGGACGTGCCGCGTCGTGCCCATTATTTGTCTTTTGTTCGTCCGAATCTCGTCCAGTGTGTGTCGTGGGATCCTAGCAGCAGGTTCCTGGCCGCAGGCGAATGGGAGGGCGCGATTATGATCATCGATGTCGATAACAGGAGGCAGATACACCACCTTTTCGGTCACGAGGACCAAGTTAGCGGGATCGATTGGAGCCCTGACGGCACGCAGCTGGTGTCGGTGTCCCTCGCCGGCGAGCTAAAAACCTGGGATGTGTCACTGGCCAACGAGTCCCGAATTCTGGCTTCAGGGAAACGTAGATTTGGTAGAGTCGCCTGGAGCGATGATGGTGCGCGCCTGGCTGCGTCCAACCAAGAGCATATCTTCGTTTGGGATTCTCTCGAAAGCCCGCCCCGGGCGTTCGACCTCGGCGGTAGCGAGTTAACCGCATTATGCTGGAGTCCCAGTGGCGAGCGCCTCGCCTCCGCCTCCGGAAGTGATTCCGCGAGAATTTGGGATGTTGCGACAGGCGAAATGGTGCTGGAACTGAATCCGGGCAGCACCAGCGACTCCGCCGTCGCCTGGAGTCCTGACGGACGTCTGATCGCCTCGGCGAACACGCAAGCCTTAACCTTACATGATGCTGATCATGGTGAAGAAGTTCACGTTCTGGCCGAGGGGCCGCTGGCAACCACTTCGATGAGTTGGAGCCCCGATTCGCGCTTGCTCGCGACCGCCGGCATCAACGGCACGGTCGCCATTTGGGATGTGAACCAAGGGCTGGCGCTGACGCACTTGTCGGGACACACCGACGCCGTGACGGCGCTTCGCTGGAACACGGCTGGAACTCGCCTCGCTTCAGCTAGCCGCGACCGCACTGTCCGAATGTGGGACGTTGGCTCAGGGACCACAGTGCAAGTCCTTCGCGGTCATACCCGCGTGGTCAACTCCGTTTGCTGGCATCCAAGTGACACTCGTTTGGCGACCGGGAGCCAAGACGGAGCTATCAAGATCTGGGATGTCGCTACTGGCGCCGAGACTTTGGGTTTGCGATTGCACAAGTCAAGAGTCACTTCCGTCGACTGGAGCGCAGATGGAAAACGCATTGCGTCGGGGGGCTGGGATGCCACGCTTCGAATCTGGGACGCGACCCGCGGACTTGAGCTTTCGAACACGCTTGAAGAGCCGGAGCAAGGGCTTACCGAAGGATTGGCTCGCTGAGTAGCCAGATGCTTAGCGGAGAACCCGGAGCCTTGCCTTAGAAGAACACGCCGGTCGGACCGAGGAGCTATGCGGTGACGTTCCGGCAGCTCTGGTTTATGCAAAGAAAAGCGGGTCGCCGGA
>JANQJJ010000477.1 GCA_028281725.1 Pirellulaceae bacterium
GAAGCTGCCAAGAAGAAGTACGACGCGGCGGTAAAGGCCATCGAGGCGAAAAAGGCGGCAGCTAAAAAAGCTGAGGAAGAAAAGAAGGCCAAGGAAAAACAGTCTCAGCATAGCCAAGATAAGTCGGGTCGTTCCGAGGAATCGAACGAGTCCGGGGATTCACGAAAAAAGGAAGTCGAGAAGGAGGATGTGGAGGAGTCACCAAAAAGGGAGGCAACGAGTGGCAAGCAATCATCTGGCGGAAAGGAAGGTGCCCGCCAGGATGGGGATTCGAGCGAAAAGGCGGATGATGAGAGCAAGACTCCCGAGTTGAAAGAACCGGAGAAGCCGAAAGAGCCCAAGAAGCCGCGTGTCCGGGCGACGTCCGAACCCTATCGCGATTTGTTTGCGAAGAAGACCGTGGCCATAGTCGATGTTTCGGACGCGCGGGCTGTGGAAGTGGCCGTCAAGCTCTTCAGGGAGGAATTCGATTTGCGAACCGCCGTCGTCGCTGGTCAGGCGGCAGTGGACAGGGCGAAACTGTTAGCCAAAAACGAAGTCATGGTTGTCGTAGGTCCCCTGCTGGTTGGAACCAAGGATGGAAAACTGGTGAACTACGCGGCGGAGCTGGCGTTGGCAGGAGCCCAGATTGGATTCCAGTCGCGAGCGACAACAGGAGTCAAGGAGTTGCCCACAGCCGTTTCGTATTCGGTATATCAGGGGCTCGGACGCCGGGATGCCCTACGCGGCATGTCGCGAGGTCCCGCCGAGTTTCTAGAGCTCACGTCGATTGGAGCCCTTGAGGCCGGACGCGATGCCGATTTAGTCGTGTTGAGCGGACCGCCTTTTGAACTCTCCAGCCAGGTGCTCGCGGTGATGATTGACGGTCACTGGGTTTTTGAGAAGGACAGCGATTAGATGAAGCGATCGGGTAGATTGAACCGAAGCGGGCCACGAGCGCTGATCGCCGCGATCCCCTGGGCGCTGGCCGTATCTCTGGTGGTCAGCCCGATGATGGCTGCGGCCGACGATGCGGTGGTCGACGGCGCTTCGACTGAGGCAAAGCCGAAACTTGCCATTCGAGTCGGAAAGATCCTGACGTGCGCCGGTGATCCCATCGTGGGTGGGACCCTGCTTGTTTCCGGCGGCAAGATCCAGGCGGTCGGACGAACGCAAGATATCGATGTACCGGAAGGTTACGAGAAAATCGATCATCCAGATTCATTTGCGATGCCGGGGCTCATCGAAGCGCATTCGCACGTTGGTGGCTCGGGCGACTTGAATGAGATGGTTTATCAGACCAATCCCGAGCTTCGAAACTGGGACCAGATCATTCCTCACAATGATCGGTTGAAGGTCGCGATTGCCGGTGGAGTGACCACGATCTGCTTCATCCCGGGCAGCGGAACCAACATGGGTGGCTGGGGTACACTGATGAAAACGGGGCCCGGCAAGGTAGAGGATGTCATTATCAAGGCACCGGGCGTCTTGAAGATAGCGCAGTCGGGCAATCCCGAGAGGCAAGGCGGCGAAGTCGGCTCAGGACGGATGGGAATGAACCATGTCATCCGGCAGCAGCTGATGGAAGGTCGCTTGTATGTTCAGCAGTGGGATGACTTTGAGGCTGGAAGAACGACCGTCAAACCCAAAGTCAACTTGCGGCTGGAGTATTTTAAACCCCTGTTCCACCGCGAGATCCCCGTCGTTGTCCACACGCAAGCCTATCAAGTCGTTCAGTCGACCCTCAGAATTCTACATGATGAGATGAATCTGAAAGTCGTGATCGATCATGGAACGTTCGATAGCTACAAGATCAGCGACGAGATCATCAAGCGGAACATTCCGGTGATGGCGGGGCCGCGAGGATTTCGTTATGAACCCGAAGACGGTCAAATCAAAGGGATTGTGGCCGAGTATGCCGATCGAGGTGTTACCTGGCTGGGCGTCAACACCGACGCTCCGGTCATCCCACAAGAGGAGCTTTTCTTCCAAGCCGCCATGGCGGTTCGCTATGGCTGGCAGGAAGAGGACGCGGTGCGAGGGATTACGATTGAGGCGGCCCAGGCGTTGATGATTGATGATCGCGTCGGTTCCTTGGAAGTCGGAAAAGATGCGGACATTCTGATTACGACCGGGTCGATTATTGACCCACGAAACTACGTAAAGCAAGTGTTCATCGATGGTGCCAGTGTTTACGACATCAGACAGGACCGGCGACGGTTTTAGCATCACGGCGGGAAACGACTGTCGCCTCTCCCCAGGTGCCATCATGCTCCGCCGTAACGATTGCCAGAAAAGTGGCCGGTTGTTACCCGCAGGGATGCCCGATGGCGCCAGCCCGCGAACAGGCTCGCCGGGCGTTGGTATGGGAGACTGGATGCAGGAGACGACGTTGGTACAGGAGACTTGGTAGAGTGAAATTGGCAAGAACATGAAGCAAGAATCTATCGCGAGAACTAGGGTATTCCCTCGGTTACTTCAGCAGACCGTGATTGCCGGCGTGATCGTTTTTCTTTCGCCGTACCAACTGCTCGCCCAAGGCTACGTGGCGATCCGTGATGCACGCATTGAAACGGTTGCTGGGGCTGGCACGATCGACCGCGGCACGATTCTGATACGAGATGGAAAAATCGAGCAGGTCGGCACCGATGTGGAGATCCCCCTTTCGGCGCACGTCATGGACGCCTCCGGTAAAACGATTACCCCGGGGTTTGTCGATCCGTACTTCGTGGTGTCGATTGGCCGAAATGTTTCCGCGACGCCCACCCGGACAATCACGTTTCGGGGACGCACCTTCGTGATCAGCGGTGGCACGCCCGCCATCGCCACGACCTTCGCGCGCGTTGCCGACGCTCTCAAGCCAACCGAAGTCAATTGGGATGCAGGACGGCGCAGCGGTATTACCACTTATCACGTGGTCACCGGCGGCTTTGCTCAGTCGCTAACCGCCCAGTTAACTGCTCAGGCGGCGGAAATTGAAGATCCCGATGGGCAACTACTGGTAACACTAACCAACAGCACCAAGAGTTTGGACGTGCTACGTGGTGGGTTGAAAGCACCCGCCAAGCAAAGTGGCAATTCCAGTCGGCCGTCTGCGGCAAGTCGGCGAGCCGCTTCGCAGGAGCGTTCCGACGAAGCCTCGCCAGCGCGTGCGACCGGAGCGCCAGCTTGGAGTGGTCGATCTTCATCGGCCGGTTCGGGGCCGGTAAACGCGTTGTGGGACGCGGTGCGCGAGGGGAAAAGCCCCGTCTTCGTCAACGTGAACAACGCGGCTGCTATCTTGCATGCTCATGGTATCCTAAAAGAGCATCCCAAAGCCAATGTAGCGCTCGTCGCCTCGGGGCAAGACGTGTACCGGACCATCGAGCAGCTGGCGCGAGCGAAATCCTATACGCTGGTGTTGCCGCCTCGCATCGATTTGGTACCGAATTCGCGGAATCGAATGAACGTTCCGAAACTGTGGAGCGATAAAAAAAAGCGATTTGCGTTTTCGTTGTCGTTAGGGCAAAGTGATTTTTCCGCGCAGCCTGATACACCGCTTTTTGGCGTTGCCATGCTGGTACGCGGCGGCTTGGACAAGGACATCGCCTTGCGGGCTTTGACATTGGTGCCGGCCGAGATGCTGGGAATCGAGAAAGAAGTCGGCTCGATCGAAGCGGGCAAGAAAGCCAACTTGGTCATGTTCTCCGGCGACCCGTTCGCCGCAACGACCGGGATTGACCAAGTATTGATTGACGGAAGGCCAGTTTATGAAAACTAACTTGTCAGTATGGCTAGGCTGTTTTACCGCCGCGCTGGCCATGGGCGCCTGCGAGCTTTCCTTGCAAGTGCACGTGGCCATGGCCCAGGATGTGATGCCCGCCGGCCGCGCCGCAGAGAAACGGGGGGACTCCGGCGCGGGGCAAGCAGCCAAGTCGAGCAAGCCGAGAACGACCAAAAAAGAACGCTTGGCCCTCGTAGGGGCCGACATCATTACCGTCACGCGGGAGACCGTGCGCGGCGGTACCATCTTGATCGAAGATGGCAAGATCAAGGCTCTCGGGCAGAATTTGGAACTGCCTGAGGGAACGACCCGGATCGATGCCGTCGGGAAGGTCATCACACCCGGGTTTGTGGCCATTAAGATGTCGGGCGTTGGACTGCGTGGTTTGGGGCGTGACCGCGGAGCAAAAATTGTCGATGGTCTGGACCCGTTCGATCGGAACATCAGTCTTTCTTTGGGCGTCGGGATCACCTCCGGTTGTATTCAGATTCGCGGCAGCGGCGGGGGACGCTTCAGCAGGGCGCCCGAAGATGGGTTCCCTGTTACCGAGCGATTTCCGGGGCTCGATCCGGACGCTGAGCAATTAACCCAGGCGCAGCCGCAGGTCGAGCGTGATTATGGAGAGTACGTGTCAGTCTGTCCGTGTTGCGGTTTGCCGATTCTGCCGACCGAGCCGATCACCAGCCCCCGCCCGACGCCCATTACGCCGCAGAAGAACGCGGTGATCAAAATGTCGTTTGGTCGGTTGGAGGGCATGCTAGTTTCAGAATCCGCGTTCCTGGACGTGACACCTGGATCACTGAGCGGCGCGCTCAATCAGCACACATGGCGTGAGCAACTGGCCAAGGCGCGCCAGTACTTGAAAGATCAAGCCAAGCATGAGCAGGCAACCGCCGCGGGGAAGAAAGAGAAACCACCGCGCAAGCCGGTCAGTGACGAGATCTTGCGGCTGGTTAAGAAAGAGATCTCGCTGCGAATCGCCTCCAGTTCCGTGGCCGCCATGCGAGACATGATTCAGCTAGCAGCGGAACTCGACTACCGGCTGGTGATCGACGGCGCCGCGGAGGCATGGGTAATTGCCGATGAATTGGCCGAGGCGAATGTCCCGGTGATCATCACGCCGCGCAGCAGACGTTCTCCTCGATTTGGCGAGGAAGAAACGTCGGGCACTTGGATCGAGACCTCCCGCGTTCTGGAGTCGACCGGCGTGCCATTTGCCGTGTCATCGCTTGGCAGCTCGATCAGCCTGGGAGGTCTTGCTGGTCGGGACCTAACCAGTTTGCCCTTGGAGGCAGCCTTTGCGGTTCGAGGCGGCGCCAGCGAGCGTGCTGCCCTGGCCGCCATCACCATCGTACCGGCCAAGATGCTCGGGCTGGAAGATCGAATCGGCAGCATTGAGGTGGGCAAAGATGCCGATCTGTTGCTTCTGGACGGATCGCCTTTGGACTACCGCAGCTATGTCGAAACGGCCCTGGTTAACGGCCGCATCGCCTATCGCCGGGCCAAGGATCGAGTTCTGCCGGTCTTCGATCGCTAGAAAGTGGCATTTTCCCGGTCCAATCCAAGTTCGGTTGATCGGTCAATTGAACTGTCGCGGTCCATGAGGCAGAATAGGGACCGCAGTTAGCTGGCGCAAGGGGGTGAATCTCGGCGCAGGCCGGCTGAGCGCGAAAGGTTCGCTTGTTACGCTTCGACTGGTTTCCTTGGTGGTGTTAAAAATATGAGTAAAATGATTCTCCAGGTTATGATTCTCGGTGCCCTAGGTCTCGTCAGTTCGTGGGGCTATGCGGATACCAACATAAACCAGCTCACGCGATCGGAGGAACTCAGCGGATGGCAGTTGCTGTTCGACGGTCAGGTGATGGACGGTTGGCGAAACTATAAGCAGCCCGATGTTTCCGATGGTTGGAAGATCATGGACGGCGCGATGGTGCGTGCGGAAAAGGGTGCGGGCGATATCATCACGAAGAAGCAGTATCAGTACTTCGAACTATCGCTGGAG
This sequence comes from Pirellulaceae bacterium, assembly GCA_028281725.1. Lineage (GTDB taxonomy): Bacteria > Planctomycetota > Planctomycetia > Pirellulales > Pirellulaceae > Aureliella. Next base: position 5,745 of record JANQJJ010000477.1, read on the forward strand.
TACAAAATTTCCGACGGAGGCAACAGTGGCGTGATGTTTCATGTCACCGAAGATAACCCCGCGCCGTGGCAAAGTGGTCCCGAGATCCAAGTGCAGGACAACCAGAATGGACACGATCCTCAGAAATCGGGTTGGTTGTACCAACTGTTTCAACCCGCCGCTGCAGCCGGGGCTCGCGAGCAGGGGAGCTTGGACGCGACGCGTCCGGTTGGCCAGTGGAATCAAATTTTCCTGCGCATAGCGCCTGGCCTATGTGAAGTGAACATGAACGGACAGCGCTACTATCGATTCAAGATAGGGGACGAGCAGTGGCAGGAGCGAGTCGCGAAGAGCAAGTTCGCGAAGTTTGACGGGTTTGGCGCCGCCGGCCAGGGCCATATTTGCCTGCAAGATCATGGCGACTTAGTTTCCTATCGCAATATCAAGCTACGAGAGTTGTCTCAGGATGGCTCCGCTCCTCAGCCCATCGATGGCAAGCTCGGAATGGAGGGGGCCCTGGCGTTCCCGAAACTGAAATGGGACCAATGGGAGCCGATCGACGAAGGAGGAAACATCCGCAACATGCGATTGATGGAGTTGACCTATGCTCCGAACGACGGCAACCGACTGTTTGCTGTGGCGCAGCGAGGAAAGATCTATTCGTTTGAGAACCGACACGATGTGGAACAGGCCAAGCTATTTTTGGACCTCGAAGACAAGGTAAGCCAGTGGCCTGCGCCGGGAGCCAACGAACAGGGGTTGTTGGGACTCGCGCTGCATCCCGACTTTACGACCAATGGAGAATTCTTCGTCTACTACACCGCTGTGGACGACGATCGAACGGTGGTTTCGCGTTTTCACCTTTCCAAAGATGATTCCTCCGTTGCGGATCCTGCCTCGGAAGAGGTGCTGCTCCAAACTTCGCAACCCTACAAGAATCACAATGGCGGCGCTCTGGAATTTGGACCCGATGGTTACCTCTATATCGCCCTCGGAGACGGTGGTCTGCGGAACGATCCCAAGGCGTCAGGCCAAGACCGGTCGCAACTGTTGGGCTCGATCTTGCGAATCGACGTTGATAGCAAGTCAGGCGATCTGCCGTATGGCATCCCGGCGGACAATCCGTTTGTCGGCACGGATGGAGTTCGCGAGGAAGTCTACGCGTATGGCCTGCGAAATCCCTGGCGGATTGCGTTTGACAAGACAACCGGGCTGCTTTGGTGTGGTGACGTTGGCCAGGAGCTATGGGAAGAGGTCAACGTGATCCACAAAGGAGGAAACTACGGCTGGAGCAATCAAGAAGGTTCGCACGCGTTCGGCAATCGAGCGGCGCGTGACGATGTCAGTCCTCCCATCGCACCGGTCTGGGAATACGACCATGGCGTGGGCAAGTCCATCACTGGAGGCCGAGTTTATCGAAGTGACCGCCTGCCGGAATTGGGCGGCAAGTACATCTATGCCGACTATGTGACTGGTGCGATCTGGGCGCTGAGCTACGACCAGTCTACTGGCCAGGCGACCCGCAACGAGCAAGTGATCGCCAGTGGCATTCCGGTTCTTGCGTTCGGTGAAGACGCCTCCGGTGAGGTCTATTACATGATTGCCAACGCTCGGGGAGATTGCATTTTTCGGTTTGAACGCGGCGAGTAGTCACCAGCGGCAATCCAATACTCAGATGCTTGATGGGCTTGCTCACGGAGTCTCCGTGAGGGGGGAACGATGAGACGGTCGCCAAATCGAATTGGAGCGTTGCTCGGTTATTTATGTTCCATGTTGATTTGGGGGCCGGTCGCTTTTGCTGCGGATCGGCCCAACGTGCTGTTAATTTTAGTTGACGATTTGAAGCCGTCTTTTGGTGCTTATGGGGCTGAATGGGTTCATTCGCCCAATCTAGATCGACTGGCCGCCAGCGGCATGCGATTCGATCGAGCCTACTGCAATCAGGCGGTGTGCGCGCCCAGTCGGAACAATCTGCTCGTCGGTTCTCGGTCGACTTCGCTCGGCGTCTACAGTTTGGGATATCACTTTCGCAGGGCCGTTCCGGATGCGATCACTCTGCCACAAGTTTTCAAACAGAACGGTTATCAGTCCGCCGGGGTTGGCAAGGTGTTTCACGTTGGCCACGGCAATGTGAACGATGAATTGTCTTGGAGCGTACCGTTTCAGCCCGACAAAGTGATCGACTATGTGCTGCCGGAGAGTACCGGTGGCGTGCTGACGCGCGAGGAAGCCTACTTCAGCAATCGGCAGCTGGGGCGAAACAAATCGTTGCCGCGCGGCGCCGCTTGGGAGAAGGCAGACGTGGAAGACGGCGCCTACGCAGACGGCCGAATTGCTGCCGAGGGAATCAAGCGTTTGCAAAGTTACCAGGATTCTGGCCGTCCCTTTTTTTTGGCGCTCGGTTTCACCAAGCCGCACCTTCCGTTCTGTGCTCCAAAAAAGTACTGGGACCTGTACGATCCAGCCGACCTGCCGCTGGCTGAGTTCACGCGGCCACCAGAGGGTGCGCCGAAGTACGCGGGTAAAACGCTGGGGGAACTGAATCAGTATAAGCCGGTGCCCGAGGAGCCGCCGCTGGATGAGCAAATGACGCGGACTCTGATCCACGGCTATTATGCGTCGCTCAGTTACATGGACGCGCAAGTAGGACGCGTGCTCGACGAAGTGGATCGGCTTGGAATACGCGAGAACACGATCATCGTGTTGTGGGGAGATCATGGATACCATCTCGGCGACCATGGAAGCTGGACCAAGCACACCAACTATGAGCAAGCCAATCGAATTCCCCTGGTCTTCTCCGCTCCCGGCGTCACTCGGGCTGGCACCAGCTGCGACGGGCTGGTTGAAACCGTCGACGTCTATCCCACACTCTGCGAGCTAGCGGGATTGCCGCTACCCAGTGGCACTCAGCCTATCGATGGCGACTCTCTGGTGCCGTTGCTTGATGGGGAGAGGCGGCAGATTCGCGATCACGCATACCATTGTTTTCCCAGGGGCAATCGCTTGGGACGCGCTATTCGCACGGAGCGATACCGTTTGGTGGAATGGAAGCCCTTTGGAGCAGACCAACCATTAGAGTACGAATTGTACGACTACCTCGGTGATCCGCATGAGACACAGAATCTCGCTCGGAGCCAGCCGGACATCGTCAGCGAACTGGCCAGAATGCTGGCGGCGCACCCGGAAGCCAAACCACCGCGGCGATAGATGAAAACCGAGATAGATGAAAACCAAGTCCAGACATAACTGAGAGTTGCAATGCAGAAGCAGATTGACGAGTTCCTCAGTGGTTCGGTTTTCGCTGTGGTCGGAGCATCGCGAGATCGATCCAAGATTGGCAACAAGGTCTTGCGGGCCTATCTGCAAAATGACCGTACGGTCTATGCGGTCAACCCGTCGGCCGAAACGGTTGAAGGGCTCAAAGCGTATCCGACTCTAGCTGCTTTACCGGTCGGCGCTGACGGTGTGTCGATAATCACTCCGCCGGAGGTGTCCGAGGAGGTGATTCGTAGTGCCGGTGCATTGGGCATTAAGCACGCTTGGCTGCAGCCTGGGGCCGAAAGCCAAGCTGCCGTCGAACTAGCCGAGCGGCTTGGTATGAACGTGATTGCCGGGGGCCCGTGCGTGCTGGTCGCGCTCGGTTACCGTGAATAGCCACCCCGGAAGCACTGAGACGCCTTGTTTCGCGCCGAGCGATATGGGCGGATTTGAGTTCGATCAATCGACAGTCGTCGGCCCGCACTTCGCGGTCCATAGGCTGCTGGAATTCTTTGGAAGCTGAAAGATGAAGAACCCTCAGGTTTTTGCTGTGTCCATCCTGGGCTTCGCCCTCGCCTGCCAACTTGCGTGGGCGGCAGAAGCCGGCCGGTCAGATCGACCTAACATCGTGATCGTGCTGGTGGATGATATGGGTTTCTCTGACTTGGGGTGCTACGGTGGAGAAATCGATACGCCCAACATCGATCGGTTGGCGTCGGGCGGACTACGATTCACCCAGTTTTACAATGCCGGTAGGTGTTGCCCGACGCGAGCGAGTTTGATGACGGGCCTACATCCCCATCAGGTCGGTATCGGGCACATGACGGCTCCACCCAATCAGCCGCTCGGGTTCGAGGGAGCCTACCAAGGGTATCTCAGCGACCATTGCATCACGATTGCCGAGATGCTCCGGCAGGCCGGCTACCACACCCTGATGACCGGCAAATGGCACTTGGGATCGGACCGAAGAGAGTGTTGGCCGTTGCAGCGAGGCTTTGATCGTTACTTTGGTGGATTGAGCGGCGCTTTCAATTACTTCAAGCCCGGTGGCAGTCGCGGCATCACCGATGGCAATCAGGCCGTCACGACGGACGCGAGTTTTTACGCAACCGATACGTTTACCGATGTGGCCTGCCAGTATATTTCTGACGTCACCGAGGCGGATGACCAGCCGTTCTTTCTTTACCTGGCCTACAATGCTCCGCACTGGCCGCTGAATTCGAAGTGGAAGGAGTTTCAGAAGTATCGTGGCAAGTATACCGCCGGTTGGGAGCATCTGATGAAACGCCGATTGGCCCGGCAGAAGCAACTCGGCCTGGTTGAGGAAGATATCGTTCCAGCGCCGCACGTGGGGCCCAAGTGGAATTCGCTCGGCGATAAGCAGCGGGACGATCTCGATGCGATTATGGCTGCCTACGCCGGCTGCATTGACTCGATTGATCAGAACATCGGCAAGTTGACGGATCATCTGGAGCGACTCGGCCGACTCGACAACACCGTGATCTTCTTCCTTTCGGACAACGGTGCTTGTCAAGAAGGCGGCACGCTGGGCAAGGGCTCCGAGGCAATGGTCAAAGATCCGCCGCTGGAAACGACGGCCGGCGTCAGGCTGGGATTGGCCTGGGCGGGCGCGTGCAACACGCCTTTTCGATTGTACAAACATTACGTTCACGAAGGAGGTGCCTGTACGCCCATGATTGCCTCATGGCCGCGCGGCATTTCTGGCGATTGGGCCGGTTCGTTCGTACGCCAGACGGCCTACCTGCCGGACTTCATGGCCACGTGTGCTGAGTTGGCTGGAGCCGAGTATCCGAGTGGTCTTCCTGCCTGCCAGGGCGTTTCGATTTTACCCCTGCTCCGTGGCATCGATGAACCGATTCACGTTGATCCTATCTACTGGGAACACGAGGGCAATGCGGCCATGCGCTGGGGCGACTGGAAACTGGTGCGAGAGTACCAGAAGCCATGGGAGCTGTATGCTATGGACTTGGACCGCACGGAGATGAACGATCTAGCAGCCTCTCAGCCTGCCAAGAGGAATGAAATGGTTGCCCTGTGGGAAGAGTGGGCCACGAAAAACCAAGTGGCCTTTCCAGAGCGTTTCAACATGTACGAGTTTTTGAACCGCAAGAAAAAAGAGAACCAGAAAGCCGGCAAGGCTCAATAGCGGGGCGCGCCTGCTCCCTTGCACCAGAAAAAAACTCATTCCTCAAGGACCAATCGAAGACTTAGGCAAGATATGCCGCACTTAATCACTGCTCTCCTTACATGATAAGCGACGCGGTCAACGCGCGATGACCGTTTTTGGGGTAGCGACGATAGCAGCGCGTTTAGGCGAAAAGGGACCACAAATGAGCCCACCATTTTCACTATCTTGTGAATGCGGTCTGGATATCCCAGTGGCTGTAGGAGATGCGGGTGGCAAGAAACGGTGCGTATGTGGACGCGAGCTGCAAGTTCCGCGACTTAGCGAGCTTCGAAAAAAAGCCGGCAGAGACCCTTTCGAATCTGGTGTTCTTGATACGGTCCGTCGAGAACTCCGTGAGCTAGATGATCATGTCGGGGACTTCTGCCTGCATTCTGGAAGACCTACTCAGGACAGATTGTGGGTTGAGCTCATCTGCGAGCAAAAGCGTGTGGTTGAAAACAGAAAGTCTGATCGAGACTGGCGACCGGTTAAACTTCTGGTGACTCTTTTTGCCCTCCTGACGTGGCCCTTTGTCGGCATCAGTTACCTATTGTCGCGTCTTTGGACAGACAACTCGCCGATCCCTGATGTGCAGGAGTTCGGACACGATCGTTCCATCTCGCTTCCGCTTCCCGTTTCCTCTGAGTTTCATCAAGATCTTTCGCGCAAGAAGCTCTTAAAGTACCTTAAACAAGTGCCGTTGTTTTCAAAGATATTTGATGAATACCCGGATGCGATCGTTCGGAGGCGTTAGAGGCTCAACCGATGCTCTGACTTCTCGGGGAACGAGCCGAGGCTCAAGGCATCTGTCAGTAAGAAAGATGAATCGAACTCGTCGTGGCCGGGGGATTTCTCGATGGACAATGAACTCCCGTGACCAGGTCAACCTGGACATGCTGTTGGACAAGACTAGCGCAGAAAACCCATACTCCCCACCTGCCAAGGCGCCACAACGCGAACGCCGGCTATCTGCACGCGTTCGATTTCGTTATACGACGTTGGCAATCGTCGCGTTGGCCTGCCTGCTGATTCCGACCATCGCGTTGATCGATGCGGCGCGCGAAGGATACTACGAACCAGTTGGATTTGGTTTCATCGCCCTGGTTGCTTTCTTGCCGGGGGCGATCGGATTTAAAGCAATGCTTGCGACACGGCATCGTTCTTCCGGGGTATTTCTTGTTTGGGTAGTCGGCACGCTTATTGTCATCCTGCCCGGGCTCGTAGTCTGGACAATCTGTGCGTTGCAACCGGTTCCTCGAATGCACCTGGGCGCCGGCCAGATGCATATTTTCTTTTTTCCCGTACTGCATCTGGTCGGATCGGTGGTCGTATACTTGGGCACCGGTTGGGTTCATGGACTGTTCGTACTTGCACACCAAAACCAACAGGACGATGCGTTGCACACGAAGCCGCGGAGCCAATCGGTTTGAGATTTGAGAGTCGTTCGCCAAGGCTTGGAGAACACCACCGCTGTGTCTGCTGAATTGGATGCCTGAGTTCGATTTTTTCCGTTTCTAAGCAAACAATAAATTGGCAAGCTTAGCAAATCCTGGGTCTTTTCATTTTATGAACACCTCGAAAAACCCGGGTGTGCGCAAAATGTCAGTCGTCATGCGACTGGCAGGGAGCTCCTTTGATTTTTTGAAACATGGTCTGATGCACGGCCATCGCTAAAACATTCCTGATGTAGCGGCAGGTGGGAGAGTTTCATGAGACGCGTTCGCTATTGCGTGGCGATGAGCCTGGATGGATTTATCGCAGATCGAAACGGTGAAAGTGACTGGATCGTTATGGATCCGGACATCGACTTTGGCGAGGTCTTCCAGGAATTTGACACCGTCCTGTTGGGTCGCAAGACTTATGAGATAACACGTCAGAAGTCAGGCGGCCCCGCCATGCCAGGGATGCAAACGTACGTCTTCTCGCACACCTTGCGACCAGACGACTGTGCCGGAGTTGTTGTCTCCGATGACCCCGCAGCGACTCTGGCCGAGCTGACGGACAAATCGGGCAAAGACATTTGGTTGTTTGGTGGCGGTTCGCTATTCAGCAGCCTGCTGCAACTCGGCCTGGTGGCTACCGTCGAGGTGACAGTCATGCCGGTCCTGCTCGGCGGTGGTTTGCCTTTGCTACCAAATTCCGCTGCATCGACCAAGCTGACACTGATCGAGAATACGATCTACGAAAAGACGGGCACGGTGGCCTTGAAGTACTCGGTCGGATAGGCTTGACAATCCCAGGCATGAATCGGAACTCCCATCGTCGCCGGCTGCTCCGCGGTCGGGCGTGCGCTACGCCTGAATCGCTACGACCGCCGACCGGTCGGTGGCAATCAAGTGTTCGGTGGCCATACGGGGCGACGCGATCGGGCGTTGCCAAGTCAGCGGGCTCTGGCGTAAAATGCAGCTTCGCTCTTTGACGAAAGGGCATCAACATGGTGGGGACCGTGGACAGACCGTCAACTTCGTTGGCGTAGTCGGTCGTCGTTGGTTTGCCCACTAAGAGGATGCTCTTCTCCTATGTCTATGTCCATATCTTCTACTTCGAGCTGTCTGCTGCGCCGGGTGCGCAGTCCCGATGATACGGCGGCGTGGGAGCGTTTCGTGGAGTTGTACGCTCCGCTGATCTATCGCTGGCTACGCCAAGCCGGGTTGCAAGAACAAGACGCGCGGGACTTAGGTCAAGAGGTTCTGCTAACGCTGCTGCGGGAGTTGCCAACGTTCCGCTATGACTCGCAAAAAGGGCGATTTCGCAGCTGGCTCCGTCGTGTCGTCCAGCTGCGACTGTTGGTCCATTGGCGCCAGCGCAATCGTCGGCAGCGGTGGCTGGAGGATTGGTATCGCGATAGGCCGGCTTACGAGACGGATGTCGGCCACGTAGGCGCGTACGACGAGTTGCTCGAATGGCTGCGTTGGCAGTGCAAAGATTTGCCTACCAGGACTCGGCGCGCTTTCTGGCTGACGGTGGTCGAACATCAAGATCCGCAGCAGGTAGCCAGGCATCTCGGTATGACGCGCAATGCTGTCTATCTTGCTCGCTGCCGAGTCTTTCGCCAATTGCGCGCCGCGTGTGCCGATGAATCGGCCAGCCTCACGGAGGACAGGCCATGAATCCATCGACCTCAACAATTTGCCGCATGAGTGCCAAGGACACTGGCTCTCTGAAAACGGGTAACAATTCGTCGGATGAAGAGACGCTGGAGTCTTGGACCGCTGCTCTGCGCAGCCTGGACAGCAAGCTGCCTTTGGAGATGGAGCATTTTCAGCTGATACGAGAGTTGGGACGAGGCGGCGTGGGGGTTGTATTCGAGGCACGCGATCAAGGCCTAGAGAGGTCGGTAGCCCTGAAGTTCTTGCACTTTCCGCATTTGATTGAACCCAAGAGCGTTGCCAGATTCCAGCGAGAAGCCGTGGTGATGGCCAAGCTGCACCACACGCATATCGTTCCCATTTTGAGTAGCGGTTTCGCCTATGGCCGACCCTATCTCGTGATGCCACTGATCGCCGGCGAAAACTTGACTCGGGCTTTGCCGCCGAAGTCCAAAGGCGATTTGCGGCAAGTGCAAAAGATTGGTTTGGCGGTAGCTGAAGCGCTCGCGCACGCCCATCAGCGGGGCGTGCTGCATCGCGATATCAAACCGTCCAACATCATGGTCGATGAAAGTCAACATCCTTGGTTGATCGACTTTGGCATGGCCCAGCTAAGCGAAGTATCCGCGGATGCCACCAGCGGTTGGGGCGGCACGTTGCAGTATGCCGCACCGGAGCGGCTGGAAGGGAAATGTGACGCTCGTAGCGATCTTTACAGCCTGGGAGCAACCCTCTACTCGCTGGCGACCGGACAGCCACCACTGCAAGCGGCCGATCAGGCTGACCTGATTCGGAAGATCATCCACCAGCAGCCGACCAGACCGCGGACGCTGAATCCGCTGATATCGACCGGTTTGGAGACCGTGCTGCTGAAACTGCTCAACAAGCAACCCGAAGATCGCTACGGCCAGGCCACGGCAGTTGCGGACGATTTGCGGGCCTTGCTAGCTGACTTGCCCATCTCCGCCCGCAGACTGTCGCTTGCAGAACGAGCCTGGCGCTGGGTAAACCACTCGCGCAGTCGCTTTGCCGCTAGTGTGTTGGCACTCGGTGCGTTGTTGCTCGCTCTGCTGCTGGCTACCAGCTTCTCACACCAACGTGCTACCGAAGCGGTCCTCAATGTGGCCCAACAGTCGCGCCGCGAGGCCGTGGCCCATCACCACAAATCGCGGCTCTGGAGTACCCAACTCAGCTGGGAACGCGGTCAGCGACTGGCGCAAAGTGGCGACATCGACTATGGATTGCTGTGGACAGCCCAGGCACTAGCGGCCTGTCCCGAGCGCTGTTCCGATCTGGAGCTTG
>JANQJJ010000502.1 GCA_028281725.1 Pirellulaceae bacterium
GTCAGATCGGCCGCACTCGCCGCTTTTAAGCGACGAAAGTCCAGCTGATCCCATGAGCGGTATAGATCGTTCATGAACTTGCGATCGCTGGGACGGTTCGTGAGGTCGTCCGGACGCACTTTGTTCCACGACACGACCGAGTATTTAGGAATCCCATTTTGTTCCGGACCGGGCCCGCCCGGCCAGGGCTGACCGTTTACGGGTTCATTCTTAAAAACCCACTCCCACATAAACGTTTGGTAGCTTTCGTGACGCCCGCTCCACTCGTAGTTCCTAAAAAACCGGCTGCTCGATACTTCTCGGCGCCCCCCGCGCTCGCCGCGTGCAAACGGGCAGACCATGAAATCTGGCAGCAGTTCGTCCTCGTAGCGTTCGAGCAGTCCCGAAGCGGGTGACCACACAGCCTCAGGATCAAACCCCAGATTCTCCATCCCCGCGAGACCCGGCAGATAGTCGCGCAGCGCGACCGAAAGCCAGCAGACGCGGGCTGGAGCATCCCATTCACCAGGAGCGTTCGCGAAGTAGTTGTAGACAATCGGCACATGGCCGCTGTAGTCGGCTTGGTAGGTCGTAATCGTCGTGGCGATCTGCTTGGAATTAGCTTGGCACGTGATCAGCATTGCTTGCTTACGTGCTCGATTCAGACTTGGCAGGAGGATTGATATGAGCAACGCAATGATGGCGACCACGACCAGCAACTCGATCAGCGTGAAGCCTCGTTGCTCGCCTGATAGAAGTAGCCGACGGCGCATTCTAATGATCTCCTCAGTCCCAAGCTGTGTTGACCGCCCGTGCGCCTCGCAACTACCGACTGACAACAATGCCGGCGCGCTGGCCAACGCCTGCGGCGGATCTCTGAGCCTCAAAATTAGCATAACCACATTTCATATTTTTGTCAATCGAAATCAACCGACATGTCAATCGGAATCTTTCCATTGGCGAGAAAAATGTCTTATTTCGGCAGAATATGCCACTTTAGCCCATAAAATGAAGATCGATATCAATCATGGTGCGATCTTTTTGCTTGACAATTGATTAAGATTGGTTATGTTCAAGATGGATAAGCAATCGAATCCGGTGAGGGCCAGCATGGCTGCAGTTGATACCCCCAAACACCTCGAGGTTTATACCCAGCTGCGTGATGACATTGATGCGGGTGAGTTCGGTCCTGGGCGACGTATTCCGCCCGAAAGCCAGCTTTGCCAGAGGTTCAATGTCTCGCGACCGACGATTGCTCGAGCGATCGGCATTCTCGAACAGCAGGGGCGACTGGTGCGACGGCGCGGTGCTGGTACGTTCGTCGCCGCGACAGCGAACCGCAGCCAGCAGTTTGGTTTGCTCGTTCCAGATTTGCGGGCGGGCGGTATCTTTGCGCCACTTTGTGCCGCGGTAACCGAGAGCGCTGCTGCTGCTGGCCACACGGTGATTTTTGCGGCCAATTCGACCGACGACATCGATATCGATTCCTGTGCCCAGCGCCTGATTGATGCGGAAGTGAGCGGGGTGTTCTTTTCGCCGCTGGAGCTGCCGACGTCACCAGCTAACGCCAACGCCCAGATCATCAAGCGTTTCGCTGATGCCCAGATCCCCGTTGTACTGCTTGACCGCGACATCTGTCCGTATCCTCAGCGAAGTCATCTCGATCTGGTGGGCATCGATAACTTCCATGCCGGAATGATGGTCACAGAACATGCGCTTTCGCTGGGCTGTCAGCGTATTGATGTCGTGACCACCGAGACCCGCACGAACGTGGTGCACTCCCGCATCGATGGGTATTACGCCGCCTTGCTGCGGGCTGGCATCACCCCGGACCCGAATCGGGTTCATTGGGAACACGTTCGAGGAGACCCTTCTTTCCTCGAGGCGCTGCTGCAAGACCTCGACACCGACGTGCTGGTTTGCATCAACGACCACATGGCGCGTGACTTTATGCTGCGTGCGACGATGCGAGGCATTCGCATCCCAGAAGATCTACGGATCATCTCGTTCGACGACTTGCCCTTTGCGGCCACGCTGCCGGTTCCACTGACCTCGTTACATCAGCCCCTCGATGCGATCGGTGTCGCGGCCGTCGAGTTGCTCTTGCAGCGGATCGAGAACTCGGAGCGTCCCGCTCGGGATGTGAATATCCGATCAGAGTTGGTCGTCAGGAAATCCTGTGGGGCCACGTTGACCTAAGCGTTTTGGTTGCTTGACCGAGGAGTATTCGCACCGCCGTCATGGTCCGGCCACAGGTGTCGGCCATTCCTCATCATCCCCCTCAATAGGTGTGGTTCAGTATGCTTTCTGATCATAAATCCGGCCGCGACCGAGTGGCTCGGTTCATCGAGTCGTGTGTTATCCCGTCGCGTTACCGACCAATTGAAGATTTTTCCGCCGCGGTCTTTCAAACCGCTGAACCGTGTGGTTTCTCACAGGCGTGTGCGGCAGAGTATCAGCCGGTTCAGCCGGGCTTCCACTTTGGCCCGACTTGGTCCACCGCTTGGTTTCGATTCGGGGTTCGCCTGCCAGATGTTGCTCCTAATCAGCTCGTGGCGTTGATCGATACGAATACCGAGGCCTGCGTTTGGCTAGACGGTGTTCCCTTTCATGGGCTGAGCGAGTTTCACAAGGCGGTTCCGCTCGACGAGCGTTTCATCACCGCCGGCGAGATCGAACTCTATGTCGAGGCCGCGGCCAACCAACTCTGGGGCGCGGATCAGTTTCGCGGGCGCTATACGGAAGAGCCGATTGGCCTGTTGCGAGAAGCTCGGCTGGCTGAGCGGCTGCCGGAAGTTGAGCAGCTCGCGCATGATATGCAATTCGCGCTGCAACTCGTGGACTTGCTCGAGCCAGGTGAGCCCCGCCGCAAGCGACTGCTCTACGCCCTGAATGAAGCGGTCAATGCCGTCGACGCACTGGATGTTGCTGGCACTGTGCAGCAGGCACGGGCGATTCTCAAGCCCGTGCTCCAAGCTCCCGCCAATGCTTCGGCCTCGCGCTGTCATGCAGTCGGACATGCGCACATTGACGTTGCTTGGTTATGGCCACTACGCGAGACTCGGCGGAAGAGCTACCGTACGTTTGCGACGATGCTGCGCCTTATGGAGCGCTACCCCGATTTCAAGTTCCAGCAGAGCCAAGCGGTACTGTATGACTTCGTCCGCCAGGATCACCCGGACTTGTTCGCACAGATCCGCCAGTTTGTGGCCGAGGGTCGTTTGGATGCGGGCGGTGGCATGTGGCTGGAACCGGACTGTAATCTCATTCGTGGAGAGTCGCTCGTTCGTCAGATCCTGCACGGCGTACGCTTCTGGCGGGAGCATTTCGGTATCGAGCAGACGTATCTCTGGCTCCCCGACACGTTTGGCTACTGTGCGGCGTTGCCCCAGATCATGAAGCAGGCCGGCCTGGACACGTTCTATTCGCAGAAGATGTCCTGGAATCAGATCAACCGCTTCCCACACCACACGTTCCACTGGGTGGGGCTCGATGGTTCGCGAGTTCTCGCGCATTTCCTAACGTCTGATACATACAACTCCGATTGTTCACCCAAACAGCTCCGCCACAGTGAGCGGGCGTTTGCCCAAGGCGACCGCTGTCATGACTGGCTCTACGCGTACGGCTGGGGCGATGGGGGCGGTGGCCCCACAACGCAGATGATCGAGGCGCTCAGCCGTTCCGCCAACTGCGAAGGGATGCCCCGCGTGCAGATGTCAACGGTCACGGAGTTCACCGAGACACTCCACGCCGATACGTGCAACCTGCCGACCTGGGATGGCGAGCTCTATTTGGAGACGCATCGCGGTACGCTCACCACGCACGCCGCCAACAAGCGGTACAACCGCCTGGCCGAGACGCGGCTGCGCGACGCGGAGATCCTGCACGCCCTGGCTCCTGGGGGACTATCCGGGTATCCGGCCGAGGCACTGGATGAGGCATGGAAGATCGCCCTGCTGAACCAGTTTCATGACATCCTCCCGGGTTCGTCGATTCACTGGGTCTACGAAGACAGCGCTCGTGACTACGCCGACCTCAACGGCAAGCTCTGGGAGCTCGAACAAGCTGGCCTGTCAGCCTGGGCCTCAGCGGCCGACACGTCGTCGGCCAGTAAACCACTGGTGGCGATTAATACCCTTGGTTGGGCGCGTACCGAGGTGGTGGCTCTCCCAGAAGCGTTGGCAGACGATGTGAACGCGGTAGCCGACCCGCTCGTCAACGCAGCCGGGTTGGCTCAGACAGGACAAGACATCGACGGGAACCAGGAGCGGCTGGTGGTTCTACGCGACGTGGACCCGTTGGGACACCGCGTCTTCGATCTGGCAGGCACCAGTGAGCCAAGCGGGGAGGAGCCTTTCGTGCCGGTGCAGGTCAGTACCAGTCGCCTCGAGAATGCCTACATTCGCCTTGACCTGGATGAACTCGGCCGCGTCATGTCCGTGTACGACAAGCGTGTAGATCGCGAAGTCGTGCTCCCAGAGCAGCCGGCCAACGATCTCGTGCTGTACGAAGATCGACCGACGGTCGACGACGCCTGGAACGTCGACCTCTCATACCTGGAAAAGCCGCTACCCTTGCCGGACGCTGCCGAGATTTCGGTCGCAGATCGTGGTCCGCTGCGCGGCAGCATTCGCGTCAAACGTGCGATCAACAGTGCTTCGTACGTCGAACAGCTCATTCGCCTCAGCGCTGTCTCCGGCCGCGTGGATTTCGTGACGCGGGTCCATTGGCAGGCGGACCACCAGTTGCTGCGGGTACGCTTTCCGGTCCAAATCCGCAGCAACACGGCGACTTATCACGCTCAGTTCGGCTACCACGAACGTCCTACACACTTCAATACCAGCTGGGATCTCGCCAAGTTCGAGTGTTGCGGCCATCACTGGTGTGATGTCAGTGAGCCCGATTACGGCGTCGCACTGCTCAGTGACTGTAAGTATGGCTATAGCTGCCACGGTAATGTGCTTGGGCTCAGCCTGTTGCGTGCGCCGCGTCATCCGGATCCACAGGCTGACCGTGGGCAGCACAACTTTACGTATAGCCTTTTACCACATCCCGGCGATCTGCGTAGCGGACGCGTGATTTTCGCGGGGCAGGAGTTGAATACACCCTTGCACCTGGTGCCTGCCGAGCCGCATCTGGGCGCCCGCGGTCTCCAATTCTCTGCGTTACGGTGCAACCGCGAAAACGTGCTGATTGATACCGTGAAGCGCGCGGAAGCAGATCACCGTTTGATCGTGCGCTGCTATGAAACGTTCGGGCAGCGCGGAACCACGACGTTGCGGTGGGATCCGACATATGGCACAGCCACCCCCATCGATCTGCTCGAACAGCCATCCACCCGCGCCGGCTTTATGGTCGACCGGTCCGAGCCAGGGAGCGTTTCTTGGCGGCACCGCCCGTTCGGCCTCTACAGCTTTGCGATCAACCCGGCTGGCTCTAGCAACAGATAGCGACTCACGAACCGCTGGCGATACCAGCCGCTAAGTCACAGCACAGTCTTCCAACTTTTCTAACAGTCTAAAGCCAATCACGGCGTTACGGTGAGTAACAGGTTTAAATGCCCAGTGTTCAGCGGCAAAATAGTTTCGGACTGCCGATAATGCGAAAGCTCCCCAAACGGGCACACCAACCTGGACAGGGAGCCTTCGCTTCTTCAACTGGTCCACCTTTTTTTGAAGTGGTCCAACTTATTTTGCGCTAAACAGCTGATCAGCACGTCTGCTTCGCGCAACTAGTTGACAACCTCTTCTGGCTTGAAACGTTTTCGTTGCATGATCCGATCCTGCTGGATCCAAGCCTAAATCTCATCATCGGACCGGGATCGGGTTGAGGGGGCAAATGTCAACACGCTACAACTGCATTGAGGATATGTTAGAGCGCATCAAGCGGAGAACGATTTGTGAACCTTTATGCACCTCGGCCAGTTGCGTCTAAGGTCGAAGCTATTGTTGTACATAAGTTTATAATTCAACGCGGAGAAAACGGAGAGGGCGGGATTCTCCACAGTGGCCGTCTGCGGTGCTGGCCAACTGGTGCTGCTTGCGCACAAGTGTTTTTCGTTAACGAGTTACGGCTTTTTAGGATCTTGCGTCGGAAGGTACAGGCTCTGGTTGGTGGTCGCAAGTCTGTTGCGAGACGTGCACAAAACGTGCACAACGGCTTATGCCGTATGGTGGTAGCCAATCGCTCAGCGAGTACAGCACGGTCAATGAGCTTGTCGTCGCGGGGGCGGGCGGCATCGGGAGTCACTCACTGCGTCAGTCTCGATGAGATCTGCTACTTGGGCTCGCCAATATAACATCCGAACGATTCCTGGATTCAGCAGCAGGTTCGCAATGCATTGATGTGGCTCGACATTCTAACAATCGTCAATGGCGACGATGGATTCTCAAGATGAATCCGTGTCCCAAGTCGCACCTTCACCAGAGCGTGTTCGTTGCCAACGTTTGCTCGGTGGGTTGCTTCGTCACTACTATTACAATGCTGCTTGATACCTTGTCGAGCCGCTCTGTGGTCAACGGCACAGGCTTGATGCATATCAGCAGCGCAGTCACTACGCACACACGGCATCGGAAATGTCGACCGACAGATCAAGTGCCGCCACATCTCGTTCGAACTATATTGAATTCGATTCTTCTCGAGCCAGCTTGATGAGGTTCCGACATTTTGGACCTGCCCTGCGGGCCCGCACGGTAGAACCAGCGACAGCATAGTGTCGTGTTTGAGACATTTTAATGCGCAATTGTATCTTGTCTTAAGAGGTGGTACGGGTGATAGTCTGTATCGAGGTGGTCAGTCGAAGTATTTCGCTGACGGACATCTGATTTCCTTTCAGCTGTTGCAGACCTGTTGAACAATCGGTTCGGGATGCTTATTCGCAGCATCGCCGGGCAGATCCAGTCGATGCTGTGTGCGCCCTTTCTAAGCGGCGCTCGATAATGACTACAAATAAGATCTGCGCGTTCCGCTCGAAGCAAAATGTTGCGCGCTGCGCCTGGTCACTGCATGTTGGTTTCTAGTGGCATGATTAGTGCTTCTTGTCGATGAACACCACAGTATCTGTCGACATGAGTTGCGAAAAGGGCGCGGCGGCCTGGGTTAAGAGAATACTTTCCAGGATGAGAGTCCAGAGTCCACAGCCAGACTCATCTTGACACGGCACTGCCCGGCAACTGTGTTTATATCGACCCCACTTTGATACTGACGTGCTCCCCAAAGATCTCAACCGTATGCAAACCCATGTCACTGATGAACATGAGGAGAACTAGCATGATCTTCAGAAGCAATGCCCTTGGCGTTGCCACACTTGGATTCGTAGCACTCCTATCCATCCCCGCCCAAGCCGCCGATGTTCACGTTTCGGCTTACGGCGCGGCCGCCGATGACGGTCAATGCGACATGACTGCCATCGCGGATGCCATCGCGGCCGCTACTGCTGGGCCACCGTCGGTCGTCCGTTTCGACGCGGGTGTTTACAACCTGACTGATCCAGTGACGGGCTCGACCCCTCTGGTTCACATCTCAGAAGTGTATTCTTTGACGGTGATCGGGGCGGTCGACCCCACCGGCGAGCCGGCGACGGTCCTGGAGCGCAATATCGCGATCGCTCAGACGAACGAGATGGCTCTTGGCGATGTGGTCGTGATTGAAGACAGCGCCAACATCACGCTGCAGAACCTGATCGTGGACAACAATCCTCAGTTTGCTACGGCGGGTGTTTGCGTGACGGTCGACGAACCCAACGATGTCGTCGAAGTCGACGTGTTCGACGGTTTGCCGCACTTCGATGGCATGCAGCCTTACTCATCCAATGCATGGGACCTGGCGACCGGAGACCTGATCGGCGGGGTCGAGCACCTGACCATCTTCCTGGCACCCTTCCCTGAGACGTGGCAGCATGTGCCGGGCGGCGTTGGGCGTCGCTACCGCATGTCGAACATGGGCTTCGCCACGAAGCTCAACGTCGGTGACGGAGTTTCGTGGCACTTCAGCGTGACGAGCTTCGGACATCAATTGACCGCTGAAAGCGTGGACGGGTTAACACTCGAGAACATCAGGTTCCCCAATGCGCCCGTAGCACTGGCCAGTATGCTGGATGTGAACAATCTGACCTGTCGGCGGGTTGTTTTGGAGCCGAACGGGAACCAGCTCGCCGTCGGCCCGCGCGACGGCATGTTCCTCAATTTGGGGCGCGGCGATTACATTTTTGAAGATTGCTACTTCAAGGGTGTGCGATGGGATCCGATCAGCCTCTTCAATCGGTTTGTATTCGTCGAACAAATCACCGGTGCGCGCACTGCCGAAGTCTACTGGCATAGCTCTGCTCAAACCGCACTCGATGACGTAGAGACCACGTTTTGGTTTGCGGGCGGTCCGGCAACGGGAACCATTCATTCTCTTGAATGGGGTTCGATGGCTACGCGA
>JANQJJ010000517.1 GCA_028281725.1 Pirellulaceae bacterium
CCAGCGCGGGCAACGTCTTGCGCAGCGCGATCAACGCTTGCGTGGCCTTGTAGATGCGTGCTCGGATAGAGCCGTTGCCGGATTCCAAGTGGTCGTTCAGCTCGGCGAGATACTCCCACTGCATTTTGGGACGATGAATCCAGCGGGTATCGCCGGCCTTGGCGGGATCCTTGATGAAATCGTAGTCGTTGAGCATTCCCCATTCTTCGCCTAGATAAAGCAGCGGAATACCACCAATACTCAGGGTGATGCCATGCAGCAGCATCATTCTGCGAACGGCCAGTTCCTTTTTCTCCTCATCCCCTTCCTCGACAGCCTGTTCCAAGCCTGCCAGTGAAGCCATCGTACCGGAGATTCGCATGTCGCCGGTTTGCGTGTTTTCTTGGAACGGAACGCCTCGAGCGAATGAGCCGGCGTACTGCCCGGTGTAGAAGGCGTTGAGAAACTGGCGATGGTCGTACGCGTTGATACCGATCGCGTGGGCATCGCGATCATCGAACGTCCAACCAATGTCGTCATGGCAGCGCAAGTAGTTGACCCAGGCGGTGTTTGGGGGCAATTGGTGCCGATGGCTGAGCGTCTGCGTCAGCAAGCGGACTTGGCGCGTCGCCAACGATTCCCACAGCAATGCCATCAGCGTCGGGTTGTAGGAGATCTGGCATTCGTTGGGTCTGATGTACTTCACGACGTCATCTGGGTGCACAATCGCTTCGGACTTGAATAGCAGCCCTGGAGTCGCGATGCGGGCCAGGCGGTTGAACGCCTGAATCAGCATGTGGGCCTCGGGTAGATTTTCACAGTTGGTACCCAGACGCTTCCAGATAAACGCGACGGCGTCAAGCCGCAGAATGTCGACTCCCGTGTTGGCGATGAAGAACATTTCTTCCAGCATGGAGCGGAACACGGCAGGATTGCTATAGTTCAAGTCCCACTGAAAACTGTTGAACGTAGTCCACACCCACTGCTGCATCCCGTCATGCCAGGTGAAATTGCCGCGACGCACGGTGGGAAAAATCTCGCGAAGCGTCTCCTCGTAGCGATCCGGCTGCGTTCTATCCGGGAAGACATAGAAGAACTCTCGGTACTCGGCATCTCCGGCCTGAGCCCGTCGCGCCCAGTCGTGATCGTCTGACGTATGGTTGAAGACAAAATCCAACACCAGCGAGATGCCGGCTTCACGCAAATCGCGGCTGAGCAGGCGGAGGTCGTCGATCGTTCCCAAGCGGGGATCTACTGAACGATAGTTGCTGATCGCGTATCCACCGTCATTGTCTCCCGGCCGGACGGCAAAGAGCGGCATCAGGTGGAGGTAAGTCAGCCCCAATTCCTTGAAATAGCTGACGTGCTCCCGCGCCTTGCTCAGGTTCTCGCTGAACAGATCGACGTAGAGCGCTCCGCCGACGATCTTCTCGGACTGAAACCAGCCGGCATCGTTGATGCGATGCCTATCGAGTTCGCAAAGCTCGACCGGACGATCAGCCCAGGCCCTGGCCGCACTCGTGACGATCCGCTCTAAATGGTAGAAAAAGTCGTAGCGCTGCGCATACAGGCGATAAAGCAACTCGAATAGAGGTAGCCAATGGGCCCTTAAGCGGACATCAAACTCGTGTTGTTTGGCATCATCAATCTGGTGAGTCGTCCAGAACTCCTGCAGACGGGGCTGTAGTCTCTGTAGCGTCAGATCGGCTTTGAATGCAATCTCATTGGGGGTGCCATTGTCAGTCGATCCGGTCATTGGGGATTACGATTTGATCTAAAAAGTTGTAGTACTTGATGCCTTCCAGGATACCGGCTGCGTGGGACCCCTGAGCGAAATAGACGCGCGGGTGCTTGCGCAATCGATTCAACTCCGGGCTATGGTTGGCAACCACCACGCCGAGCGTACGTCCGAGCAACATATCGACGTCATTGCCTGAATCACCGGCGACCAGCACGTGCTCCGGGGCAAATCCCCACTTCCACAAAACGTGCCGCATGGACAGGTCACTCCCTGCTCGAACCGGAATGACATCTAGATACATGCCCAACGACATCACAACTTTAGCACGCAGTCCCGCCTCCCGGAGGATTTTTTTGATTTTGCTGACTGTGACCTTTTTGCGGGTATCCACCTCATAGCTAATCTTGAATTCAGACTGGTGGTTGTCCTCCTGTAACTCCAATCCCGGGACATCGGCGAGCAGGCTACGAATCTCCTCCGGTTTCCACGCGTACCCGATTGATTTTCGCCAGCTTCGATCCGGCGTCAGCTGCTCGCCATAGTGTAGTTGGCTGCCAACGTCCGTGTCGATCAGGTCGGGCCGCGGCAACCCCAGCTTGTCGATCAGTTTCATGGCGCTGTCCAAACGACGCCCCGTCGCGATACCGAAGCCTACATGCTCGTTCTCGCGAATCAACTGGCTGAATTCAGCCAGTGATTCGTCGTCACCTGTCAGCGTGTTGTCCAAATCGGTGATAATCAGACGGTCGAATTCGGGCAATCGGCGGGCTGGCTTGTTGAGTTGAACCGTAGACGGAGAATGTTCCAGGATGTCACTTAGATCTCGCAGATACCGTTTGGCGTGGTTGCTCCAGGAGTAGTGCTGGCGAGTTCCCCGGATGCCATTGGAGGACCACTCCTGCCATTGCTCCGGTTCGGTTAGCGCTCGCGTCAGAGCCCGCTCGATGGCCGCTTCATCCAGAGCGTCGACCAGCAGGCCGTTTCGACAATTGGCGACGATATCGCGTGGCCCACCATCGTTGGTGGCGACGATAGGCAAGCCGGTAGCGCCTGCCTCCAACAGAGTCAAGCCAAACGGCTCGGTCAACGCGGGATTGACGAACACCCCCTTGAGCCTGGCAGCCAGTCGATATAGATCAGGCACGTCCTGAGGTCTGTGCGTTTTGGGGTAGGCGACCTGACCATAAAGATCGTAACGATCGATCAGGTAAAATACGTTGTTAATAATCGCCTGCTGTGCCTTGGGCAGTTCACGTAGATCATCTCGCGTACCCATGACCAGCACCAGATTCGCTAGCTCCCGCAATGATTCGCTTTGGCCATAAACCCGGACAAGCGTTTCCAAATTCTTTCGCTCGTCCGGCCGCGCCACCGTCAGAATCATGGGCTTGTCGGGCTCTCGTAAAAAACAGGCCAGGTGATCGGCGAACAGCGGCTGCTTCCACGGCTGTTCCCCCGGGAAGAACGACGTGAGATCGACACCCGGAGGAATGACCTCCATCCGCGATGGAACATAGTGGTCGTACAACTCGTATTGCTGCTGTACCTCCTGGTTCGTACTGGTGACCACCATCGAGGCCGTTTCTAGGGCGATCTCCTCCGCCTCGATTCGCGCTGTGAACTTGTACTTCTTCTCCAGCGCTGCCGTGTCGGACGCTCCGAGCGACAACCGCTGGCGCTTCACGCGGCCAAGCGAATGCCCGGTGAACACGTAGGGGATGTGTAACAATCTGGACAACTGAGCACCCGCTAGCCCCCCGTCAGCGTAGTGGCCGTGGATGATGTTCGGCACGCCGGTTCGCCTGAAGTGCACCAGGGTCTGGTCGACGAACATTTCGATGTAGGGCCATAGCGATTCTTTCCGCAGATAACGTTTAGGCCCGAATGGGATCCGCACGATCTTGGCGTTTTCCGAAATCGGTTCCTCCAGTTGGGCATAGTCGCCTGAGACTCTCGGATCGATGATCTGACGGGTCAGGAGTTCCACTTCCCTCACGTGTGCGTGGGTTGCCAACTCGCGAGCGAGTTCCAAGACATACTTGACCTGCCCACCGGTGTCAGCATCATGTCCGAGTTCCGGATCTCGGGCGCGAATCAATCCATGCAGGCTGATCAGCGTGACTTTTAGATTGCCGCCTTGTGTCTGCGGCAAAGGATCGTCGTCCCCTTCGACAGCCTCTTCGGCTTGCTCTGAGATTGGTGCGGTCATGTTACGAATCGTCTCCTACTAAACGCTCAGGTCCAGTCGTTACGAACTGGCTACCCCATCCTTCCATCATAGAAAATGTGAGCCACTTGGGGAGCTTCAGACGGAAACATGACGAATTTCTGGACGATTTCCTACCATGATCTTTCCCCGCGCGAAGCCCGCGAGCATTTGCCGCAAGTCGCATCGACCTACCGCGGCGGCGCTGAAAGTTCTCCCATGACGCTGGCAGAAAGACGCATCCCCCCAGGCAGCGCTATCAACCTTGCAGGGCCGCGCGGGTTCGATCGACCAGACCGCTGTCAGGATGCCCGCTGCCTTTGAGGTTGAAAACAGACGTGGCCATAAAACGGTCACGCCATGCGGGACTTACGTGGTTGGTATCCTCCAGCACCGCTGAACTGAATTTGTAGTCGTGCGCATCGCGGCCCTTGGAAAACAACAGGCGTCGGGTTGCGTCGATCAAGTCGCGACCATTGCCACCATCAGACAGGAACGTGTAGACCTTCCGAGCTGCCTGCATGCGGTTGCCGGAGATATCCGCCAGAATCTCCGGGAGCGCATCCCCGGAGTCTTCCAGAGGAGTTGGCCGCAGGGTTTCGATGGTCACTTCTGCCAGTTGCCCGCGGCCCCCAGCAGACTCACGAAACATCGGGTTCAGAGAGCAGGCTTGCAGCAGCAA
>JANQJJ010000555.1 GCA_028281725.1 Pirellulaceae bacterium
TCAACACTAAAGATTTGGGTAAAGGGGTCAGGAGTCAATTGTGCACAGCACCCGAAGGGCCGCTGGCGGCAATTGACTCCTGACCCCTTTACCCGACCCGGAGCGAGCCAATCATGTCTTACAAAGCAGTCTTTCTTTGTCTATGCCTGCCACTCATCCTGGGCGCTGTCGCCACAGCTCAGCAGTCCGATGCTCGGCGGTCTGCAGAAGCGGCCCCGCCTTTAGAACTCAAGTTGCGACATCAGACGCCAACTTCGGACGGGTCATCACGTTTTCACCGGTTGGTCCGTGCCGAGCGTTGGACTCCGGAGCACACCGCGGTCATCGTATGTGACATGTGGGACTCGCATCACTGCGTCAATGCGGTTCGCCGTGTCGCCGAACTGGCACCACGCATTGATCGCTTCACCGATGAATTGCGGGGCAAGGGCGTCACGATTATCCATGCACCTAGCGGTTGTATGGGCGCCTATGAAAAGCATCTCGCTAGACGACGGGCGACATCCGTCCCGATGTCGGCCTCCATGCCAAGCGACATTGCCAGTTGGTGTGATCAGATTCCAAGCGAAGAAGCGGCAGCCTATCCTATTGATCAATCCGATGGCGGGGAAGATGACGATCCCGTCGACCATCGACTTTGGGCAGAGCGACTCGAAGCGATCGGCCGCAATCCGCGTTCCCCGTGGCTGAGGCAGTGTGATGGGATCTCCATTGATGAAAAGCGGGATTACATCAGCGATAGCGGAACCGAGATTTGGAGCATCCTGGAACATCACCATATTTCGAACGTGATTCTAGTCGGCGTGCATACCAATATGTGCGTACTGGGGCGGCCATTTGGCTTGAGACGGCTTGCCTCGGGTGGCAAGAACGTGGTGCTGGCCCGAGATTTGACCGACACGATGTACAACCCGGGTGCTTGGCCCTACGCCAATCATTTCACCGGAACGGACCTAAT
Organism: Pirellulaceae bacterium; assembly: GCA_028281725.1. GTDB lineage: Bacteria > Planctomycetota > Planctomycetia > Pirellulales > Pirellulaceae > Aureliella. Next base: position 959 of record JANQJJ010000555.1, read on the forward strand.
CGTCAGCCATATTGAGCGTCACGTATGTCCGACCATCACTAGCGATCAAGTGCTAGGCGGCGAACCACTGCGTTTTTCCGGCGATGAACGCTTGCGATTAGCAATGATGATCGCCGAGGATGAGTACCGAACAGAGCAAACGCTACCCGCCTTCTCCGCCAAGCATCTAAGTCAACACTTCAGTGTCCACACGATCTTCGGAAGTGATTCCCGGCGCAGCGAGATTCCCGGCATTGAAGAGGTCGAGGGCGCTGACGCGTTGCTCATCAGCGTTCGTAGGCGACCGCTGCCGGAAAGCGATTTGGCTTTAATTCGCCGGTTTGTGGCCAGCGGCAAACCCGTGATTGGGATTCGTACGGCGAGTCACGCATTTTCACTTCGCAATGCGCAGCCCGATGATGGGCTGGCGGTCTGGCCCGAATTCGATGCCGACGTATTCGGTGGCAATTACACCAATCATTTTGGTAACGCTCTGAAATCGACGGTGCGGCCGATGGAGACCGGCCGAGAGCATCCGATTCTCGCTGCGGTGGATCCGTTCCAGTTTACGCCCGGCGGCTCGCTCTACAAGACTTCGCCGCTGGCCGCTGGCACGCAGCCATTGATCGAAGGGGTCATCCAAGGGGAACAGCCGGAGCCGGTCGCCTGGACGTTCATTCGCAGTGATGGAGGCCGCTCGTTCTACACCTCCCTTGGGCATGTCGACGATTTTGCTCAGGCCGAGTTCGAAGCTTTGTTGGCCGCAGGCATCCACTGGGCGTGCGGTCTGAAGCCTCATTCGCTGGATGAGATCAAAACTCAGAATGCGCGCTATGCAGCCGGTGGCGGAAGGCAACGCAAATAGGCCCGACAATGGAAGCTGCACAACTCTGGTTGGTGAGCGGATTGTTTCTAAGTCCACAGCGTCAGCGGCCAGGGTCCCGGGCCAGCTTGTCCGGGGGGTACTTCGACAAAGCCGTCGCTCTGAGCAAGAGCAACCAGATCACCGGAACCCTTCGACGCCACGAAGCCGACTTGTCCTTGGTCTTTCGTTTGGATTAATCGATACCATGTCAGATCCAGCGTCTTGGTGTCCGGGTTTTGGATAGTGACCGATGGACGGAGTGGTTGGGGCCGTCTGCCAGCGAGAGCGCTCAGCAGCGGCTGGCCGAACACGCGTGAGGTGACGGCCACGCTGACAGGGTTTCCCGGCAGGCCAAGAATCAGACGTCCGTCGAGCGAAGCACCGAGGACCGGCTTGCCGGGTCGAATCGGCAAGCGGTGGAACGCGATCTCACCGCCAATTGCCCGGATGGCATCTGGCACGTAGTCGGTGTCTCCCATCGATACGCCGCCGGTCAAAATCACCGCATCGCTCTTGCCGGTGTGCTCTACCAAGGCATCACGCACGACATCCGGCCGATCGGCTACTCGTGTGCGGCCAACGAAATCGATCCATGGCAGCTGTTCGAGCCATGTCTGGAGTGTCGGCCCGTTGGAATCGCGAATCTGCCAGTCCTCGACCGGCTCACCGGGCTGGGCCAATTCATCACCTGTGTTCAGCACTGTCACACGTACCCGACGATGTACGCGGACGTGCGGCGGTGCGAAACTGGCCATAGCGGCCATCGCGGCACAGTCGAGCGCCCGACCGGCTTCGAGCACGGTTTCGCCTTGTCGGATGTTCTCTCCACGTCGCCGAATATTCCGCCCTGCTACAAGTTCGCCGACGGGAAGGTGGATAGTCACTTGGTCAGGCGATTCGGTGGTGTCCTCGCGGCGAACAACACAGTCGGCCCCTTGCGGAATCGGGGCACCGGTAAAAATCTGGACGGCGGTTCCGCCAGATAGTAAGGCCGGGGCAGACCCTGCCGGTGTGGTTCCGGCAACAGGTAACGGCTGGCCGTGTACATCTTGGATTCTCAGCGCGTAGCCATCCATGGCCGAGACATCCAGGGCAGGGGAGTCGCGATCGGCGGACAGCGGCTGTGCCAGGATCCGACCAGCAGTCTTACCGACTGGCAGACTCTCACTTTCCACCGCCGAGAGACGTTGAGCCAACTTACCGACCGCTGCGCCAATGGGATTGACTTGAGGCAATTGCATGCGGACTATCTCACCAAGCTAGGACGTATCAAGACACTTTGACTCGCATCGACTACTGCACAGAGAAACTCGACATCGGTGCCGGCTGCGCCGACGAGTCCGTCCTGGCGGAGCGCCACAAAGTTGACGCTCAGTTGCTCCAGTGGTTTCTGCTCCCCCGCGCCGATTCGGCGGATTGCCTTTTCGCAGGCTTCTGTGGGTGTCATGCCTTGCCGCATGAATTCAACAATCAAGAACGAGCCACAATAGCGGAGCACGTTTTCGCCGATGCCGGTCGCTCCAGCGGCACCAACCGAGCCATCTACGTAGAGTCCGGAACCGATCAGCGGACTATCTCCAACACGACCGGGCAGTTTGTAAGCGAGGCCGCTTGTCGAACAACCGCCAGCCAAATGTCCATCGGCGGCCAGCCCAAGCAGAGAGATGGTATCGTGCGACTTTTCGTCTTCCGCGTTGCCTCTTGCGCGCCGCGCTTTGAAGTCCAACCAGGACTTGCGTGCTTCTGCGGTCAACATGTCTCGCGACTGGAAGCCATTTTGGTCGGCGAATCGGGCGGCATCGCTACCGGCGAGCATAACATGCCTGGTCGTTTCCATGATGCGTCTGGCCACCGAGATTGGATTGGGATAACCTTCCAACGCGGCGACAGCACCAGCCTTTTGTCCTCGGCCGTCCATGAAAGATGCGTCCAGCTGCACAACGCCATCGGCGTTGGGGAGTCCACCATAGCCAACCGAGTCAACGGTTTCGTCGAGTTCCGTCAGGTTGATTCCGCGTTCAATGGCATCGAGCAAAGAACCACCCGCTCCAAGGACACTTTTCGACTTCTCGCACGCGCTCTTTCCAAAGGGCCAAGTGGCGATGAAAATAGGCTTGGAGAAACTTGCGGCGAGTTGCCCGGACATGACCGGTAACTCGTCCGAGGCACTGCCGCGCTTTTGAGCAACGAGGAGGCTGCCAAGGGATGGGGCTAAGATCCCACTTTGGAGCGCTGATCTTCTATCCACGTTTCTAGTCTCTCGATATGGATAGGAGCCGAATGGATGGGGGCTCCTTCGATTTTTGAAACACGTTTCTCAGTCTGAAGTCGTGGAGATCAGTATAGTGATGGATGCAAGCCGCGTGCAGGCCCAACGGTATGAGCCTGTTTTTTGGATTGCGAAAGAGCTGAACGAAGCCTTCAGCGACAACGAACAAACTCAACGAACCAAGACGTAGCTCAACCGAACGAGGAGCCTAGGATGCCGAATCTAGAGGGTGAATTAAGACTCAACGCGGTCATGAGATCGATGTTGCAGAAGATGATTCAGACCATCGCCGACGAACAGTTTTACTCGCAGCTGGCCGGTGGCGGAAACTCGCCGGGCTGGATTCTTGGGCATCTGGTCGTGGTCAATCGTTTCGGACACGCCATGCTCGGAGGTCCTGCCGTGGCTCAACACGAGTTGGCCACGTTCGGGCCTGGCTCGAGTCCGGAGCTTAACGCAAGTCAGTGTCCCACGAAGGAGGAATTGCTGGCAGCCGAACAAGAGACGGCTTCGGCGCTAATCGCCGCCGTGGAGCAAGCCGAGCCGAGTGTTCTGGAGGCTCCGCGGCAAAGCCCGTTGCTACAGAAGGAGTTTCCGACGGTGGGCAACATGTTGGCTCACATACTGGCCAGTCACCTATCACTACACATTGGCCAGCTGAGTGCGTGGCGGCGATCGCGCGGCTTGCCATCGATTTTGCAGGTCTAGTCGCGGTGGATGGCGAGGTGAGTGGTGGCAACGCAGCGGCCGAAGACCAACGAAACTCGCTGCGCGATCAAGGCTTCTGGATGCTGCCGGGGGCGCTGGACGCCCGGCAAATAGGACGTGCTTGTGAAGCAGTTGAAG
>JANQJJ010000003.1 GCA_028281725.1 Pirellulaceae bacterium
ACAACGACGGCCTGATCGATATCTACTTTCTCAATGGTGCCGCCCTGCAAGGCACCAAGCTGGAGGAGCCGCTGAGGAACGCACTGTATCGAAACAACGGAGATTGGACCTTCACCGACGTGACTGAAGAGGCGGCCGTGGGTGATCCGGGCTACGCTCTGGGCGTCGCGGTCGCTGATACCGACGGCGATGGCGACCAGGATATCTATATCAATAACTTTGGGCGCAACGTCTTGTATCGCAACAACGGCGATCGGACGTTCACCGATGTCACCGAGCAGGCTGGTGTCGGTAACGGCGAGTTGGTTGGCGCGGGAGTCGGTTTTTTGGATCTGGAGAGAGATGGGGACCTCGATTTGTATGTCGCCAATTATGTCGACTTCACTTATGCCAACCATGTGCCAATCGTGATTGAAGGTCAGCGTTACCAGGCCGGTCCGCAGTACTACAAACCGGTTCCCGATTCGTTGTTCCGCAACGAAGGAGATGGCACGTTTGCCAACGTGAGCGAGGAATCCGGGATAGCGTCCGTTGCCGGGCCGGGGATGGGATTGGTATGCGCGGATTTGGACAACGACCACGACACCGATGTCTACGTTTGCAATGACGGACAGCCCAATTTTTTGTTCCTCAATGATGGTCGCGGGAGATTGGAAGAAACGGCGCTGCTCGTCGGAGCGGCATGCGATTTCAGCGGCAAGGCCAATTCCAGCATGGGGGTCGACTGCGCCGACTACAACGCCGATGGATTGCTTGACCTGTTCGTCACCAACTACCAGTCGGAAATGCCGGTTTTGTATCGCAACTTAGGTGATGGACTTTTCGAGGACGCGACGAGTTCATCGCGGATTACGCATGACCTTTTTCCTCATGTGAACTGGGGAACCGCATTCGTTGATTTCGATAATGACGGTGATCGCGATATCTTTATCGCTTGCGGACACTTTGATCGAATCGAACGAATTGATGATCGGACTGCGCAAAAAATCAGGAACTACCTGTTAATGAATGTCGGCAATCGATATGTGAACGTGTCGGACCGCTGCGGGAGTGGATTGAACGTCGTGGCAACCAGCCGAGGAGCCGCTTTTGAAGATTTCGACAATGACGGCGATGTCGACGCCGTGATCGTCAACTCGGCGGATAAACCGACCATCCTCCGCAATGAATCGGCCCACGTCCATCGATGGATCGAACTGGAACTGGAGCAGGGCGGTATGAATCGCGATGCGATCGGTGCACGCGTGGAAGTGGTTGCCGAGGGGCGCACCCAATTGGCCGAAGTCATCAGTGGACGTGGTTATCAGAGCCAGTTTGGCAAGCGACTTCACTTCGGTTTGGCGGAGAACCCAGGCAACGTAACCGTCAAAATCCGTTGGCCCGACGGTCAAGTGGAGCAGCGCTCGCTCGAGGTGGATACAGTCCATCACCTCGTGCGAGAACCCTAGGGGCCTGTTGAAATAAGGTGTCTGACCCTTTCCGACCGTCTCCAAAGGGTCAGACACCTTATTTCAACAGACTGCTAGGGGAACATGCGGCGGAATTGTTGACGGTGTCATGGCGGGCTGTTAGCCTGCTCACACAACTCAGTTCGGCGTTGGCTGTTGGAGGCGGTAAAGGTGATCAAGAGAATAGCATTCTTCCTGGTACTGACTGCCGTCGCGACGCTAGGCGTATGGATGATCGTCCGGGAATACTATCCGTTTGTCCTTGCTTCCGAGGAGACTTTGACCGCGGAGTTTTTTTCCGAGGCGCAGAGCGCTGAGTTTCGCGACGCAGCGTACAAGAGCGACATCATCGTTTTTGGTATCCTGGGCCTGACTATCGCTACCCTTGCCGGTGGGGCCAGTCAGCCAGCGGTCTCCCTTGGAAAGAGGATGCTTGGTAGCGCCAGTGGATTGGTCTTGGGACTGCTCGCTGGCGTGGGTGCGGCCTGCCTGGGCTATTGGTTCGACAGCCATGTCCAGTTCCCAAGAGATCCGATGCTGTACTGGGTCGGGAGATGGTCATTGATGCTCCTGCCAATCGCCATCGCATCTGGCTTCGCCGCTTCCATTGCTGGAGATTTCAGAAAAGATCTCGCTGAGAGTTTGGTGGGAGCGATTATGGGAGCAGCGACCGCCACCATCATTTATTGTTTGTTGTCCGGAGTCGTTGCTCCCATCGAGCATCATGTCCAGGTATTCCCCGGGTTTACCGGCAACCGGCTGCTGATCATCTCCCTTTCGACGATGCTCATCGGCGGAGGCATATTGGTGCAGCTGACAAGGAAATCTCGCCGCACAGCGGGCCCGGAATCTGCCGAATCTCCTCCGGCAAACTGACGATTGTGCGCAATTCGTTTCTTTAGGGCTTTTTCTGGCCAAATATACCGAACCGATCAGATTTTCTTGGATTGGTGTTGGAGT
>JANQJJ010000044.1 GCA_028281725.1 Pirellulaceae bacterium
GCGTGGAGTCGTAGAGCATCCCTAACCACGCTGGTGAGCTGCGATTGAACACGTAGATGATGAGCATGCCCGCCAACGGACCGGGGACGGCCACCAGCATTAGCATCAGCATGCTGATGAGTGTTCGGATCCCAGGTCTTCTCGAGATGTTCCACAGCAAAAAGGCTATGCTCAGAGCAGTCGCGCTGGAGGTGATCGCTAGCAGGCACGTCCAATAGAACTCGGCATGAAACAGCGAAAGCGATTCGTAGACGGTCGTTCCCAAGCGGCTGACACTCCATCCATAGTGAGTGGCTCCGGCTGCGTCCACGTACGGCACCCATCCGGCTTTGGTAACCAGATTGAAAATGGGAAGTGCCACCAGGATTGAGATGGTCGCCCAGACCGCCAAGCTGAGAGGCAGACGGGAACGGCCCAGGTCAATCGGACGCGCGCGATGGTATCGGGCGCCTGCGGCAACCTCCCTCCAGGGTGGGCCGGTTCGCAGGACGACTATTCCGCAAATCGTTAGTGGCAACATGCAGATCGTCACGGCCGCCAGATAGGTGATGGGGCTGACCGAACCGCGACTGGCATCCAAGTACACTTGTTCCGCCACCGTTGGGACCTGGTAAAGATTGGCGATCACCATCTCGGTCATGATCGGCAGCAGGCACCAAAGGCAACTGGCCAACAGCCATATCTTGAGCTTCGGCAGCGCGGAACGAGTCAGGAGATACCACCAGCCGCCTTCCAGGAGTGCGGATTCTTCCTGGCTTCGGTTCATCCAGACCAGTCCCAGTGAAATGATCAGGCAGACCCAAGGAATGGATGCGAGGGCGTGGATCACCGCGACGGCCAACATTGCTCCCGCTCCCGATTGCAGGGCAGACAGTTCGACGGGCCCGCCTAATCGCACGAGCCAGTCCTGCACCCCCGTCCAGCCTTGCATTCCGAATCCAGCGCTCCATCCTCCGGCGAACACGTATAGAGGGACGGCCAATTGGCTGCCGACAGCCACCCAAGCCAGCTGGCGTCCCCAGACGTTGGTGCGCACCAAGAGAATCGATAGCGCCGCGCCCACCGGAACCGCCACCGCAATACAGGCGAAGCTGATCGCGAGTGTGTTGAGAATGGCAGTCGTGAACTCAGTCATAGTCAATGGATTGGAAGTCCAGCGCGAGGAAACGCGTCAGGCGCCCCAGCCGAGGCTGGGGCGTCTGTTCATTTTTGATGGTGCGGTGTCGGGAAAAGTCGTGGCTAATCCATTTGACTCTTGCTTCGCAAGATGTGGTGGTAGTGTTGGGCGAAACGATGGGCTTCATCGCGCACGTATTGCAACAGCCGTAGCGCAAACGCGTGTCGGCTGACTCGTAGCGGCTCATCCGCCTCCGGCAGAAAGATCTCTTCTTCCCGCTTGGCCAACGAGAGTAACTTGGGTGGCGTAATGCCCTGGTCTCGAAAGGCGGCCAGCGCCGCGGTCAACTGGCCCTTGCCACCATCGATCAGGAGCAAATCGGGAAACGACTCCTGGTTGTCGCTCAACCGCCGAAAACGTCGCGATACCACTTCATGGATACTCCGGAAGTCATCGACGCCCTGAACATCTCGAATCTTGTAGCGCCGATACCCGGGTTTGAATGGCAGGCCATCGATGAATTGGACCAGGCTGGCTACCGTCTCTTGGCCACCGAGGTGGGCGATGTCGACTCCTTCGATGATCCGAGGTTGCTCCGGTAGTTTGAGCACCTTTTGAAGACCGGCTAGGCCCTTCTTGGGATCGATGTAGAAGACCTCCGGCTGCACGTGCGTGTCCAGCTCGCCACGTTCGTCGAGCCGCTCGAGCATCTTGATTTCATCGCGCAGCCGGCCGGCTTGTTCGTACAGCCGTTCCGCAGCCGCGGCCTTCATCTCCTTTTCCATCTGCCGCATCAGGCGTTTCTTTCCTCCTTCCAGGAACGTCTGCAACCGTTTGATGTCTTGCCGATACTCGGCCTTGGTAATTCTTAAGTTGCACGGAGCCGTACACTGCCGGATGGAAGCCAGTAAGCAAGGACGAAACCACTTCCAGCGCGGATCGTCACTGTCGATGTCGAGCGAACAGGTGCGAAATTTGAAGATCCGCTGGAGAACCTGAATCGCACCGCGCAGCGCTCCTGCGCTGGCGAAGGGACCGTAGAGTTTGACTCCCTTGGACTTGGGTTGTCGCGTCAACTCAATCCGCGGAAAATCCTCACCGGTCGTGATCATCAGATAGGGGAAACTCTTGTCGTCCTTCTGTTCCTTGTTGTGTTTGGGCTGCACATCCTTGATCAACCGGCTTTCAGCCAGCAACGCGTCGACTTCGCTGTCGCAGGACAGGAAATCGATATCGCAGATCTCGTTGACCCAAGCGGCGGTACGCGGTTCCTGCTGGGCAGCCTTCAAGAAGTAGCTGCTCGCGCGACTGCGCAGATTCTTGGCCTTACCGACGTAGATCACTCGGCCCGCCTGATCCTTCATCAGGTAGACACCCGGCTCCGAAGGAAACGAGCGTGCTTTCTCGGCAGCGCGACGAAAGCCCAGCGATGCACCATCGGTAACTTCCTCACCCTGCGGAGCGGTGTCGTCGGCCTGCTGTTCTTGTTCGGACATCTCGCCCGCTCAGTACTCGAGGAGGCTGAACACCGAATGGGGCTCGAGTTTCTTCTCGCCTTCGAGACCACTCAAGTGAATACAGAAAGCACACTCGACGATCTCGGCCGAAAAGTTCTCCAGCAGCTTCACACACGCCTCGACCGTACCGCCGGTTGCCAGCAGATCATCGATCACCAACACCCGCTGTCCCCGCGCGATGGCATCGGAGTGTATCTCCAGCGTGTCACTGCCGTATTCCAGATCGTACGAATGGCTGTGCTTGTCGTACGGCAGCTTGCCTGGCTTGCGAATCGGAACGAAGGAAGCGTTAAGCCTCAGGGACAGGGGCGCGCCAAAGATAAAACCGCGAGACTCAGCGGCAACGATCGTGTCGATCTCCAGTTCCGCGTAGCGCGCCGCAAACAGATCGATGGCCGCTTCAAACGCGACCGAGGAAGCCAGCAGCGGGGTGATGTCGCGAAACAGGATACCCGGCTTAGGAAAATCTGGAACATCGCGAACATATTCGCGCAAATTGACAGCGGTCATACAGGCGGCTCACTAGCAGTATTTGGCAATAGGCACCACGTCGACTCGGGCGGCGCAGGCGATAACTGGTAAGCCAACAAGTTATCAGCAAAAGCTGCTATTTGATAGTATCGCGGACCGAATCAAGCACGCTATGGATGCCCTTGCGCACTTTAGGGGCCGTTCCCAGACTGTCGCCAACGCCGGGAAGACAGATGCATGCGACTAGAAATGCGACCATTAAGTAGAGCAGGAAAAACGGATCGGTCGTGGAAGCGAACTTGGGTAGAAGCGTGAATCCCCAGGAAGAAGGCTCTTCGATCTTGGTCAGATCCCGAACCCGGTTGAGCCCCACATGGGTGACCGCCGGTGACTCGTTGTAGGCCGACTGCTTCGCAACTTCCCACTGCTCGTCACGAAATCGCAACTCAAGCGCCTTCTTGCCATCGAGCCGGTTGGCCTGCTTGCTCGGAAGGGAAATCGTGAATCCGGAGCGAGACGTGTCCAAGACTGACACATCGTATTGCTTGCCACCCACCTTCAGCTTTGCAGCCGAATTCTCCGGAGCAATAGCGCAGCGAAACGCGCCTTTTTCGTCTTGAGCGAG
>JANQJJ010000054.1 GCA_028281725.1 Pirellulaceae bacterium
ATGCATTCCCGCCACTGGCGGGTCATCTCTCGGCCAACGCGAACAATCCGCACCTCAGGGATCGTGGCACGCACACTACGCACCCGCATATCTCGACGCCGCGACCGGAGCATCCGTTCCCGAAAATCGGCATCTCAGCGGACAGCGTCTACCAATCCAAGTCTTGAGTCCTGGGGCTGAGACGGCACCTGGCCCAGTTGCCGAGCTAGTCCGACGGATCGGACTGTCCCAGAGGTACGGAGACCCTGGTTTTTGTCTGTTTTTCGTCTTTTTGCAACGATGTGGTTGCAAAACTGGGAGATACCGCTACTCTTATTGAAATTGAATCTCAATTGCAGTAACCCAGCAAGCCATGGGCGTTCGTGGTAAGCACGAGAGCTCTCTTCCGCCAGCCAGGAAACGCGATTTCGTCACGCTCCGGTTTCGTGACGGCCTAACGTATCTTTCTCTGGAGAATTGTGATGTCGCAATCTTCACTACGTCGATCCTCGCGGTCGGCATTCACGCTGGTCGAGTTACTTGTCGTCATCGCCATCATTGGCATCCTGGTTGGCCTGCTGCTACCGGCCGTCCAGTCAGCACGCGAAGCAGCTCGACGTTTGCAATGTCAAAACAATCTGAAGCAAATCGGTTTGGCGGTGCACAACTACCACGATACCTACAAGATGTTTCCGACAGTGAATTCTAATAGCACGCTCAGTGGAGGCAGTTTGTTTGTCGCGATCCTGCCGCACGTCGAACAATCCAATTCGTTCAAGCTATACGATTTCACGAAATCCAACCGGGACCCCGTCAATCGGCAAGTGGTCAGCCAGCAGATACCGTTTTACTACTGTCCTTCGGCTGCTCGGCGGCGCCCCGTCCCGTCGTGTCCGAGCGACGCTGAGCGCGCTCCGGGAACTTATGCGGCGAATATGGGGACGGAAGACTACAACCAGTATTGGAGTTTCTTTGGTTCTCCTCGCCCATCCTTGGATGGCATGATCGTCTATTCGGATACCACGGATCGAAAAACCCAGTTCGCCTCGGTGACGGATGGTTCTTCCAATACGTTTCTCGTTGGTGAAACCGCATACAACCTGCCCGATTACAAATTTTCCTCGGGCAGTTGCGTTGGAGAATCACGTTTCTCCTTTACCTACTGGTGCAATCCCTTTCCGGGGTCGACGGCCTGTACAACCCAATATGGGTTCAATCCACACGATGTTGCCAATGATGGAGTTTACGACAGCGGATGGGTGCGCTCCTTTCGCAGCGACCATGTTGGCGGCGTGCAGTTTGTGTTCGGAGATGGGTCCGTCCACTTCATTTCCGAAAACATAGCCGTGGAAACGCTTGATCGGCTTGCTTCGCGTCGGGATGGAGAGGTGCTCGGTGATTGGAGTGAGTAAGCACAGAGCGTGGCTGATGCTGACGCTGTTGGCCGCGCTGCCGAGTTGCGGAGGCAGTTCTTCCCACCCGCGGGCTGCAGCATCGGGCAACGTGACGCTCGACGGAGCACCGCTGGCAACCGGAGCGATACGTTTCGTTCCGGTCGAGGATACGCCGGGTCAGATCACTTCGGTTCAGGTCGTGGATGGGCTGTTTGAGGTCTCCGCGGAACACGGGCCGACCGTCGGTACGCATCGAATCGAGATAGAATCTACCGATACGGGGGGACTTGCGATGGACGATGAGGACGCAATGGACCGGCTGCGATCCGAAGGTACCAAACGTGTCCAAGTGGTCAAGGTGCCACCTAGGTACAACAAATCGAGCGACCTTCGCGAAACCGTCGTGAAGGACGGTCCGAATGAGTTTTCCTTTGAACTTTCAACGCGTCGGAAACGGCGATAGTTTGACTTAAAAATTCTATGGTTTGGCGGTGCTTCAAGTGTCCTGTCTATGGTCCATGACGTCGCCCGACAGCCTTCGAAAACCTTAGTTGAGAACCAAGAATAATGAACAACCGACTTGGAATCTACCTGATCGCCTGTGTGCTGCTGGTGTCCGTGCGGACGGCCAATGCCCATTTCCCCTGGCTCATTACGACTGATGACGGAAAGGCGACGTTGTTCTTTGGCGAGAGCATTGCGGACAGAAACTACAAGATGCCCGAATCGATCGCCAAAGCGAAAGTCCGGAGTCTAACCAAAGAGGGAGCCACATCCTGGTTGAAGGTCGCTCCAGTGGAAACGGAGAGCCTCATTGGTTTGCAATCCGAAGAATCCGTTGCCGAAGCGACTTTGATTCTGACGGAAGTACCCTATGGCATCTACCACGGGTCTCAACTCAATTACACCACGATTCACCAGTGTGGCAAGTTGATGAAGGAGTTGGACGCCGAGGTTGCCAGGAGCGCCAAAGCAAAACTTTTTGCCGTCGCCGTTGACACCGAAACAGGAGTCGATGTCTTTGTTACGTGGCAAGGTAAGCCACTGGCCGGTAGCGAGGTTCATCTGTTCTGCGACGAGGGACACGAGGAAGCCACCTCGAAAACAGACAGCAGTGGTAAGGTTTCATTTACGGACGCCGAGGTTGAATCGGGTCTCAACGGCGTCATGCTTGGTCATACGGTGGACGTGAAGGATTCAAAAGAGTACGACTCGGCATCGCACTACCTGACACTCACCTTTACTGCTCCAGAGGATAGCAAGCCTTCAGCTCGCAAACTGGCCGATTTGCCTTTCGAGATTACCAGTTTCGGAGCTGTCCGAGTCGGCGATGCTGCCTTTGTCTATGGCGGACATACCGGAGACGCCCATTCGTATTCGACTGAGGAACAATCAAATCAGCTGCTGTCACTGGACCTTACGAACCCAGATGCGACTTGGCAGGAGGTTGCCAAGGGAGAGCGACTGCAGGGGCTAGCCATGGTGCCGCACGGATCGCGGCTGGTGTTGGTAGGAGGATTCACGGCAAAGAATGCCAAGGGCGAGGAGCATGATCTTCATTCCCAGGCTTCCGTTCGCGCGTATGATACGAAAACTCAGCAGTGGTCCGACCTACCTTCGCTTCCAAGTGGTCGTTCCAGTCACGATGCCGCGATTATTGGCGACACGATCTACGCCGTCGGTGGATGGATGATGGGAGACGAGGAAGAAAACAAGTGGCACGATACGGCTCTCAGTCTAGACTTGTCGGCAGCCAAACCCCAGTGGAAACAGTTGCCCGCACCTCCATTCCAACGGCGGGCCCTCGCAACCGTGGCCCACAATGGAAGGCTATACGTCATCGGTGGAATGGACAAAGAGAATGGTCCAACCCGCGAGGTGTTTGTCTTCGATCCTGCTGACCAGCAATGGAAACAGGGGCCCGACCTGATCGGCAAAGGACGTATGGCGGGATTTGGCGCCGCGGGCTGGAGTATCGGAGGGGAACTCGTCGTATCCACATACGAAGGGGATATTCTGGTACTGGCCGAAGACGGCAGCGAGTGGAATTCGGTTGGAAAGTCTGCTGATAGCCGATTTTTCCACCGGTTGGTCCCTTTTCAGTCTCACAGCCTGATCGCCGTTGGCGGCGCCAATATGGAGGAAGGTAAATTTTTGAATATCGAGATCTTAGACGTCGCCAACTAGAGCAGTTTTCTCTCGTGTATCGACGGGGTTTTGCCGGTGGAACTCCGGAACAACAGCAGCGGCGGCGTAGATCCTGTGCCCATGCAGTTCGCGTGAGCCGAAGCGGAGTGCTCCCGCTTCACTCGTATCGCGCGTTCGTGGGCTACTTCGGCATGGCGATGCGCACGCCGATGACTGGCAAGGTCGCCTTTCGCCGCCGCTCCCAGTCGCCAACTGACGCATACGAAAGACGAGTGATGGAGAAATTGTCCGAAGCGGAGGTTGGCGAGCTGACTTGTTTGGGATTCCACGGAAGTCAGAACGGTCTTGAGCGGATTCAGCAACTCGGCCTATGCCAGCACCGGCGCTTTCACCTGATAGCTAGAGGCAACCCGATGATCGTTCGAGTTGGCGACACACAGATCGGAGTGTCACGACGCCTGGCGGATCTCATCCACGTTTCCAGAGTAGCTCACCGAGCAGAATCACCGCGGGATGATTGAAAATCCATTTCGAGGAAACGAACCCACTGATGAGTGATGGCAACAACTCAGACGATCGAGATCGGGCCGACCAGGAAGCGGTTCGCCAGCGAGCGATTGCCGCTGATAGGACGGATGATCGTGGGTATTCAGTTTTCCGGTTCGACGCGTTAGCCGGTGGCGAAAGCGTGGTACTCATTGAGCAAGATCAAGTCGTCTATGAATTGCGAAAGACGCGCAGTGGCAAGCTCCTGTTGAATCGCTAGGTCTCTCTTGAATAGCTCGTGGTCTAAGAAGGCAGACGCTGTCGAAAGCCGACAACCCTCCGGCCGAGAGCCCGTGCTGCGCGTCGCTCTTGTAGGCAATCCCAATTGCGGAAAGACGTCGCTCTTCAATGCCTTAACGGGTCTGCGCGCCAAGGTAGCCAACTACCCCGGTATTACGGTCGATCTGCGGGAAGCGCAGCTTGCTATCGCGTCGACTGATGGTGACTCCGCTCGAAAAGCTACTCACGTCAGGCTGATCGATTTGCCCGGCCTTTATGGAATGCAGGCCACCAGCCCCGAAGAGCGCGTTGCGAGTGACATCGTCCATGGTCGGGGACCACTTGCCACGGATGTGTTGCTGATTGTCATGGAGGCGACCAACCTCCGGCGTAGTCTCTATTTGGCAAGCGAGTTGCTAGAGTTGGAGGTGCCTGCCGTCATCGCTTTGAATATGATCGACGAAGCGGACTCGGCTGGAGTAGGCGTGGAAGTGTCGAAACTGGAAAGGGAATTGGGGTGCCCCGTTGTGCCTGTCAGTGCGCGCTCCGGGGCGGGACTGAGCATGCTCAGGCAGACAGTCGCGGAGGTTTGCAAAGACGTCGTCGAAAAGCGAGAGTCACCGCCCGCGACGAGTCCAGCGTCGCCTTGCCAGGCCGCTTGCCTCGGTTGCTCGTGCAGCCAGCGGCACGATTGGGCCGATTCGCTCGTTCAGCTGTCGGTCCGTGACCCCAGAGCCAAGAAGACTTCGATCAGTTGGATTGATCGTTTGCTGACCTCGCCCTCGATGGGCCTGGTTGCTCTAATCGCCGTCATGCTGTCGGTATTCTTTACGATCTTTTCCCTGGCTGACGTCCCAATGTCGCTAATAGAAGGTGCGTTTGGCACGCTAGGAAACTGGGCCGGCCTGCTTCTGCCGGGTCCGAGTGCCCATTTTTTTGTGCATTGGCTGGTGGCGTTTATCGTCTCTGCGCTGATAGCCAGTGGCGTGCTCTCTCTCGGGCGTATCAAAAGAAGCGCTCGCAATATTTTCATCGCCTTGATGGTCTGTAGCTTGGTTGGCCTACTGCCTCGAGAAGACTTTCGCAGTCTGCTGATCGATGGAGTGATTGGGGGGGTAGCCGGCGTCGTCGTATTTCTTCCCCAAATCTGTATCCTTTTCTTCTTCATCTCCTTGCTCGAGGATTCCGGCTATATGGCTCGCGGAGCATTCGTGATGGAACGAATCTTGCGTCACGTGGGACTTCCGGGAAAAGCGTTTGTGCCGATGCTCTCTTCGCACGCATGCGCAATTCCGGGGATCATGGCCACGCGAACGATTGAGAATTGGCGGGACCGCCTGGTAACGATTCTGGTGTTGCCACTGCTGACTTGCTCGGCGCGACTGCCGGTGTATGCGATGGTGGCGGCGCTTCTTTTCGGCGATAGTCCGTGGAAGGCGTCGCTGATGTTCGCCGCCGCCTACTTGCTGGGATTATTGGCGGCATGCGCGACCGCGCTGGTGCTCAGGCGAACCGTGATTTCTGGAGAAGCGGCACCCCTGCTAATTGAATTGCCTCCCTATCGCCTTCCAAGTCTGCGGAACGCGCTACTGTCCGTGCTCGATCGATCGAGCATCTTTTTGAAGAAGGCTGGCTCGATCATTCTGCTCATTTCCGTTGGACTATGGGCCTTGGCAACCTATCCGAAGTTGCCTGAAGCCGAGAGCAGAAGTGATTTGTCCGTCGCAACACAGGTAAACGATCTGTCGGGCCAGGAGCTTGCGCAGCGGGCGTTGGAGTACTCCTTCGCTGGCCGTCTCGGCAAGCTATTCGAGCCCGTGTTTGCGCCGCTCGGATTTGATTGGAAGATCAACGTGGGAGTCATCAGTTCCTTTGCTGCTCGCGAAGTAGTCGTTTCGACCCTTTCGATCATCTACGGACTGGGCGAAGAGGGAATTGAAGACGAAGTGGGGCTCGTCAAAACGCTACGCAGGCAAACCCGCCCCGACGGTACCCCCGTTTTTGATATGGCAACCAGTCTCAGTTTGCTGGTGTTTTATGTATTGGCGATGCAATGTTTGCCAACCCAAGTGGTGACCCGCCGCGAAACCAACAGTTGGAAGTGGGCCCTCTTTCAGCTTGGCTACATGACGCTCCTTGCCTACGTGGCCGCTTGGATCGTTTTTCAAACGACTTCCAGGCTCAGTTGATTGGCTGCCGCGTCCTGCCATCGTTTCAAAGTGGCAGTGACTGAAAAGGGACGGCTATCCTGCACGACGTGAGCGCCGACCGAGGTCGCCAGTCGCTGGTGACCTGTTCATGGTTTTGGTATCGCAAATTTACTTCCCGAGCACACTGCGGCAAGCAGCCTCATCACGCGTTTCGCACCAAATGGTTATAACGGACCGCCCCGAACCGTTCGATTGGGAGGAAGTGTACGCGATGTTGGATATCGTGCGGCTTCTGAGTTGTTCTTCGATGACCTCGGCAGTTGAGGGATCGTCGAATTCTCGGCGGACAACCGAGATATCTCCTAAGGCGACTAGTTCTTCCAGGTGTGAGTGGAAATCGGGGGCAAGTTGAGAAAGGTCCGCTGTCAGGTGTTTCCCTGTGGCGGCTGCGTCGGCCATTTTGGCCATGGCACTATCGAGTTGGTACCGATGATAGTATCTCCGTATTGGGAGAATCGAGCACACAACCCCACCGACAATCAACAACGCGACGAAGACTAAAACAGTTGGGTTTGAACTCCTGCCGGAAATCTCAGGCATCATGTCACCACGGAAGACACTTGAAGTACGGCTAGCCGAATTGAAAGTAATTCTAACAGGAATTGGTTACTGAATCGTTCGTTTCGGAATACTGCCTGCGGTCGAACCGGTAGATCTATTTGTGCTATCAACAACTGGAGTATTCTATAGGGGCTAGGTCCCATGCGAAATAGAAGCCGTTTTTCGCCACCGGCGCGCCATGATTGAGCCTCGGTAATAGGTTGTCGGGTGTGCAAGTGTGAAGAGCATTGTCGAGGAATGTGAGCCATATGGGGATTTATGATCGCGACTATATGCGCGACGCACCAAACCACGGTGGGTCAGAGCCCATTGTCAAGTTCTTCAAAGTACTGGGGCTTGTGATGCTCCTGTTCTTTGCGTTGCGTTTCCCAATCCCCGTTTTCGTTAAGTTACCACTGATGATTGGGCTTTGCTTCTTGATCTATCGCACTGGCACTAGAGCTTGATAGCGGACCACCGCGAACCAACTGCCGCTAAGGTCAGGTGAGTCAACTGCGTCTACGATGCGACTCAATCGGCTTCGTGCTTAGTTTATCAGAATTACATCAAGGCAGAGTACCATGCTCCGGGGAATCAAGATGTCGCTGAGCAGGACTTTGCCTGAGAAGTAGGTTGGTTTGTTTCGTCTACGCTAGATACAATTGTTCGAGCTTGAACTCGAACCGTTAGGTTAGTCCTCGCGGAGTCTCCGAGGCGGCACCCTGCCTGTTCGAACTGATTCCTTGCAGGCGATCACTCAGTTACTCGCCTGCTCAATTGATTGTAAGCGTTATTCGGATATGCAATTTATAGACTGGCAAGCGGTTCGCCATATCTCGCGGCTTTCAATTCTCAACCGAGTTGCGTTTACGATGCTCTTTCTCGTGCCCTTACTTGCAGGATTTCTTCGACCAGTTCGCGTTTCCGTCGAAAAAGCGAACGCGGCGATTGACAGCGCAAGATCCAGAACAGTCGCCGTCCAGGATGTAGCGCGTGGCGCAAAAGCGCTGGCGGATTTGGGCGGTCGAATGCGTGAAAGGCTGCTGAGCGTCGGAACGACTTCGCCAGACGACGCACAAGGAGCAGAACAAGTACTCGATCCGGAGAGCCGATTGTCGGCAGGCGAAGACAGCAATCGATCTACGTGGAGCATTGGTACTCCCCTGATTCCCCGCCCTTGGGCGATGGCTTTCTCCGCGGCTTTACTGATACTCCTCGCCGACACAATCTTTCAGATCTGGTGCCCCGCTCTCATCAGGCAAGCGTCTCTGGACGAGTACGTCGACAACCAGAGTCGGCAGTTTGCTTCGCATCCATCCCGCGACACGCTGGTCAATGCGAGGAGAGTCGTTGCGGGCCAATCGTCAACCAGTGAACTGACGGAGCTTGAGAAGTCCATGACGATGGAACTCAAAACGAAGGACGGAACCTCCAACGAGTTTCTACTAGGAGAATTGCAACAAGTGCGTACGAACCTGGTCGATATCGCCAGTCGCATGTCGTACATGCGATACGCCTGCCGCTTTCGACCGATGGCATGGCTATGCTTTTTGCTCTACTCGCTCGCTGCCTGCATCGTACTAAAAATCCTTCAGGAGCAGACATTAAACGTTGTCCGTTCCGCTGGATGGTGGCACGTTTAGGACGTCGTCTCCGGTGCCAGTGGAGCAACGCAGCGGATCTTGCTCAAGGCATGAGGCAGTTTTTTACCCTGGAGCGCGCGGGGTTTCCGAGGGGAACATCTGAACTCGTCTGCCTCGCTCAGTCGCACGAACTGCGTCCTCTTTGGTCTCGAAAGACGCGAGAATCCATGCATTAGATTGCTCCGGTCACCCTAGAGCGATGCAGAGGCGTCTCGGCAGATCCGCAAGCAGAATCGAAGTCAACTCGGCTACCGGTCCGCTGGTTCGGCCCCTCTTCGAAGAAAGAAGTAGGGTGAGTTGCGGCCAACAGCCCGATCGATAGGAGTTCGCTTTCCGTCGAACTGATAGCTCATGGGATTCGCCGACATCCGCCCTAGCATGTATTGCCAAGAGTCTTTGCTCGTTTCGATAATCAGGACAGCCTCAGGGTCACGGTCCCGAACGATGGCGAATACGGCTCCGTCGTTGTCCGGAGTAGAATCGGGATAACGATACGCTGGCGTCGGGAGGATGTCAAATTTTGTTGGCGGCTTGCCGGGCCACTCTTCGAAGCAGCTAAATCGATCAAGCAGTTTCTGCATTTGTTTCAAGCGAATGGGCTCTTCCTCGCTCGGAGGTGCAGCGTCCGGTATCGCGATGGGTTCCCTGGCTGGAGCAGGGTGCCACTCCGCACCCAATATCTTGAATTCAAGTTGATGTCGGCTGAAGGCGTGGGCTTCGATGAAACGTTTGTTTCTCCAAGATGAAACCGCCAGAATCGCCTCTGGTCGATCAGCATCATTGTGGCATAGCCACAGCGTGCCGCTGGCATCGGCATCGACGTACGTATAAATCGGCCCCACGGCACCGAGAGTGAATTTGCCATCCTCATCGACAATCGCTCCTTCCACGCTCAGCGCCAGCTTCCTTGCCAGTTCCTCCACTTCCGCAATCTTCTCCGGTCCCGGTTGAGCAGGCGCCTCCAACGGATCTTGCCCCCATAAGGGAAACTGCAGAAGCGTAAGGAAAGTTAACGGATAGCACAGCAGACGCATTTCCATCTCCTTTGACAAGTGCAGGCCAAACGCAGCGCTGGCTTGCAGACTAGTGGACCACAACACCCATGGATTTTGGACCGCCAGCTCCGCTAGTGCTTACGAATAGCCAACGCTGCCTACAGAATACCGTCCAGAGAACACCAGGAACAGCTGCAAAAATGCGGACTGAGCATCGCGACGCGAATAGCTGTTTTTTGACCATCATCACGGCGAAGCGCGAGGGCTACTTGGCCGACGAACTAACGGTAATCGAATACGCGGCTCCATTGAGAATACTCCGATCGCCAGCATAACGATGGAATCCTGATTCGGGATCGTTGACGGTCTCAACCGTGGTTGCGCAGTACACGCTTATGTACCAACGACCTGGAGTGAACGCGCGCCGGATCGTCTTGGTGGCACCGGGATGGATATCAAAGTAGGTAGCTTGGTCTCGAAACGCGAGTGAGTTGTCAGAGATGAACAGGTGCAAGTCAACGTCTTCGG
The DNA here is from genome assembly GCA_028281725.1 of Pirellulaceae bacterium. GTDB lineage: Bacteria > Planctomycetota > Planctomycetia > Pirellulales > Pirellulaceae > Aureliella. Next base: position 10,203 of record JANQJJ010000054.1, read on the forward strand.
GACTCGACAGCTCGATCGTCATGTTTGGCGTCTCCGCCGGCACATCCAACGCAAAATGATGGTATTGCCGATCTCCGATCCTGGTGGTTTCCGGCTGCTGGTCGTGCCAGTAGCGATCCATCGTTCGAGGCTGGTCCAACTCGAGTGTCGCCTTCAACTCAGGCTGACCGGTCCCGTCCAATGTGTAAAGGAAAGATGCTTCAGTTAACGACAGTTTTTCTCCTTCGCTGCTGCTCTCCGGATGGCAACCGATGTTGACGATGCGGCCAGCTCGCGGGTCGGGCCGGTAAGCCCAAATAGCTGCTCCGCCGTTCACCTCATGTCCCGGGTGCTCGTACTTCGCCAACACCTCGATATCGGCCCAAGCGCCGGACGCGTCTTGGATGTTCAGCCAGTTGCCATTGTTGTGGTAGATATTCTCGACGGCATAATCACCACCAAAACTGCGGTAACGCAACAGGGGTGAGTCGTGCGGAATGCGGTGTCCAACCGTTACCTTTTTCAGTCCCGTGTTCAGCGTGTTAAACGGGAAGATATGCAGATAACCTTCCCGCTCGTCGGCGCGACTATCGACATTGCGGCCGCTTAGGAACGATCCCGCGCAAGATCCACAGTAACTGCCTCCTGCATGATAGAATTGTCGCAAGCGTTCGCGTCCCTCCGACGTTAGCGACTTGCCATGCAAAGTTGCTGCGCCCCCGTTCACGTAAAGCATTCGGAAACGCGGCTGACCGTCGGGATAAAGCAATACACCATTCTCATCGGAGGCGTTTCCGATCAAGAGTTGGTTTTGCCACGATGCGTCGGAGCCGGCATAGTATTCGTACATCAAGCCAAGCGAGTCGGCAGCGGGCAGAGTCTTTCGACTGGTCAGATTTTTGCCGCCGCTCATAAAAATGTCTTTGTAGTACCCATCGGGCGGGCGGCTGCGCGCACTTTCGACAGGACTCTCGGCCGCCGATTCCCTGCAAGCCAGTTGCACTAATCTGCGGAATGCATCCCTTGGCCGAGTCGTGGAGTTGGTTTGAGTCAACACCATGCCGACCACTTCTTCAGTCGGATCAACCCACACATACGTACCGTCCGATCCAGTATGCGAGAACGTGCCGCCAGGCTCCGAGACTTTCCAACCCAGTCCGTAGGCCTTGGCAGCCTGGATGTGATCCAACTGCGGATTCGTCATCTCATCAATCGATTTTCGCGAAAGGATACGCTTGTCGTTGTATATTCCTTGGTTCAATAACATTTGGCAAAAAAGGGCGTAGTCCCAAGCGGTCGACACCATGCCTCCTGAACCTCTAGGAAACGGCCAATCGGGTGCATCGCCGGGTGTCCAACCGGCTTTCCACGATCCATCGGATTGGCGCTTCATCACGGTCGACATGCGATCATGGTCTGCGTCAGATTCGTGATTGCAACTATCGAGCATGCCCAGTGGCTCGTACAGTCGCGAGTGCAAGTACTCTTTATACGAGCCTGTCAGCTGCTCAATGACTCCGGCCAAGATGTTGAAGCCCGCGTTGTTGTAGGAGTAGCTCGTCCCTGGTTCCGCTTGCGGCGCAATTTCGGCGAAGCGACTGACTTCGCGTACCAAGTCGGGAACCTGTTCTGCCTCCGAGTCCGTCTCCAAGAAAGGGGTCAGAAAGAGCGGCTTGATCCGGCTGCCGCTAGTGTGTGTCAGCAGATGCCGAATGGTGACCGGTTCCCAGGCAGCGTTATCAAACGCAGGCAAGTGGGCTCCGACCGGAGCATCCAAATCGATTCGACCTTCATCGACCAACAACATGACTGCTGCGGCCGTAACCGCTTTGCTGTTCGAAGCCATACGGAACAGGGAATCGGGTTGCATGGGCTGGGAACGTTCCAGGTCGCGATGCCCCAAGGCCTCGTGGAGTATCACTTGTCCGCGACGCGCAACCAGGACAACGGCTCCTGGAATCTCACCGTCTTCGACTGCGTGGCGTACGATCGACACGGCATCAGCCAGACGTTTCGCATCCACGTCGACGTCGGCCGGGGCGCCGGTTCGCAATTGTCGTGACTCGACCCGCGGTGGTTCATCTCCGTAGGCGGTGTTCCTAAAAAAGTCATCTCCCATGCTGGCCCATCCAAGGGACACAGCGACTAGCAAGCTGATTCGAACCATGACAGACACCACTGAGCGATACAGACAATGGAACAAGATATGAGGCAGTCTAAAGTACCGATTATACAACGTCCCGACATAGTGATTATGGTTCGGAGCGTCACCTGTTAGGATTAACACCATTGCACCGCAGCTAAGATTCCCATTCGATCTGGCACCAGGGCATCCATGCGCGAAACTCGTTGGTTCCAGGTTGGGTCGTGCGGGGGCGGACCAGTCTTAGTGTTTTCAGTTTTTCGTAGATTAGAATTGGATTTGTATCAATTTTGCCTGAATCGCCAGTTTCAATAGTCTACGATTGCCGAGTTGGTACGGCACCTCAGCCCATCGGCAGGTTCGTAGCAAATCGCGGCCGCGGTAAAAATCTCCGCAGATTTCGTGTCTTCACTGTGCGGCCAAATGCGCTAAACTGGATACGGGAGTTCCGATGCCTAACACCGAAGACGACCTACAACCGTTGCTCGACCGCGCCGCGGGCGGAGAAGAATCGGCGATGTCCGAGTTGCTCGAGCGATATCGGCCGCAGCTAAAGAAGATGGTTCGGGTCCGTCTGAATCAACGCTTGCGAGGTCGTGTGGACGAATCAGATGTTGTCCAGGACGCCTGCCTGGAGGCAGCCAAGCGTCTGAGAGAGTACGTGGCGAAGCCCAGAGCCCCGTTCTTCCTCTGGCTCCGTAACATCACCGGCCAAAGACTCGTGGATGTGCATAGGCGGCACCTGGGTGCACGGGCTCGCGACGCCAGGTTAGAGGTGACGCTTCATCGCCGTCGGGCGCCGATGGCGACTTCGGTTTCGCTCGCCGCTGCACTTATGGGCGGTCTGACCTCGCCGACGCAGGCCGCGGTGAAAGCGGAAGTGCGGCTCGCTCTGCAGGGCGCGCTTTCGAACATGGATTCTCGAGACCGCGAGATCCTCTCGCTAAGACATTTCGAATCGCTCACCAACGCGGAAGCGGCTCGGGAATTGGATATTGAGCCGGCTGCAGCAAGTAAACGCTACCTGCGAGCGTTGCAACGATTGAAGGTCATTCTGGAAGACCTCGGCATTGTCGAATAACTCGCGTTGAATCATCAGCCTAAGTAGGCTCAGACACACCCGCTGGACCACCGGGCGGGCTGCTCCGCAAACCTCTACGCAGACCGCTCTTCGGTCGATTTCCGACGGCTCGCGGGTCCGTTTGCGGCCGCCACACGGGGCCCGAGTGCTCTAACTGGAAAAAACTTCTCTCAAAGCAGTCCTCGGCAGGCGTGGCAGTGCGCTTAACGTCGGTAGCGGCACATTCCCAGGTGCAAGATGCCCCTCGTCGAGAAGACTTGAGGGTGCCGCGAAGGCGAAGATCCACTTCGTAGCCTCAGATGTTTTCGTGGTCCCCGGGGCGCCGCAACCCTCGATTCGTGCGCGTCCAGCGATCAATAAAAAACGATGAATGTACCGTTACTCGGACGCGATCAAGAGACGCTCGTCGAGGCGCACTACGAAGCATCTGGGAGTCTTCCCCTGCTTCTAGGTGAGCTGGGCGTCTCGTTGGTGGTGTCAACCTACCAGGCCGGTAAGCTGCTCGTGGTGGGATCGGATCGCGGCGAGCTGTCCGTTTCTTTCAACAATTTCGATCGCGCCATGGGGATCGCCGTGCGGCCAGACCGAATCGCCGTCGGAACCCGCAGCCAACTCTGGTTCTTGAACAACTCGTCGGAGCTAGCCCCCCGAATCGAACCACTTGGAAAGCACGATGCTTGCTACCTGACTCGCAGCTCGCATGTCACCGGTGAGATCCAAAGTCACGAATTGTCCTTCGCTGGGAACGATTTGTGGATCGTGAACACCTTGTTTTCTTGTCTGTGTACGCTGTCACCCGAATACAGTTTCGTACCTCGCTGGCAGCCGTCGTTTGTCTCCGAGTTAGCCGCTGAAGACCGCTGCCACCTCAACGGGCTGGCTTGC
>JANQJJ010000156.1 GCA_028281725.1 Pirellulaceae bacterium
GTTTAAAAGAGCAAACATGCCTCACCCCGACAACTTCCACGCCAGAGCGGCGCGTTCCCCAGACGAAGGTCTGCCGATCTACCTAATCATGATCAGTTCGCAAGACAAGGACGCGGGAATCGTGGTGAGCGAGATGTGGGTATCCCGTGAAGCGAACGTCAACGACGAAACTTGATGCAAATCTTAGATCGATTGCGATCAGTTTCTTGCACCAAATATAAGGCCCATCGCTCAGCGTAGGAAAGCGTGCGCGCATTCCTTCAGTGCGCGTGACAACATATTGGCGGTGATATTTCTATGCATAAACATGCAACTAATGGCCTGGCAATCGGTTTGCTGACTGTTGTTGTACAAAGTGCCACAAGCGCCGATGACAGGTTCGGTGAGGTCGTCCGACCTTTCCTGACTAACTATTGCATTGACTGCCACGGTGCACCGGATGAAGAACCTGAGGCTGGTGTTGCCCTAGGCATTTTTGAAGACCGTTCATCGGCACTTGAGTCGCTTCCGCTCTGGAAGCGAGTCGTCGACATCGTCGACAGTTCCGCAATGCCGCCTTCCTACATGGACCAGCCTACCGATTCCGAAAGGGCCGCTGCGCTCTCCGCTATGCGAGATCTCCTCGCACATCCAGAATTGGGCGAACACCGAAAGCCAGGCCGTCCCGTGCTTCGGCGGCTTACACGGCTGGAATACAACAATACGGTCCGTGACCTATTAGGGCTCGACGTCGATGTTTTCGTGTTTCCCGAGCGTCTACCGTTTGACAAGCAGTACTTCGATCCTGCTGCGGGCAAGATGCCCGAAAGGTTGGAAATGGCAGGGCGCGAGTACGGCGCGAAGTACCCCGTGTTTCTTCGCGATGCCGGGCTGCCAGGCGACAACCGCGCAGAACATGGATTCTCCAACCGGGGCGACGCCCAAGACTTGTCGGCAGTGCGTTTCGAACAGTACATCAAGCTTGCGTCCGAAATTGCTCATCATCCTGATCTCGTCGGGCGGGCAGCGCGCATGCAGGAGCTGTTGCCAGAGGCTGAGCAGCAGGCGAGAGCTTTCGCTGAGCGACAGCGTCGGTCGCAGCCGAAACCGATACCTCGAGTTTTCGTCGACTCGACCCCATCTGTTGCCGACAATGGCAACGTCAGCCGCTCGGCCGATGGAAGCGAGTATTCGCTGGAGGACTTCGCGGAACTCATTCACGAGGCCTATGCAGAGGATCGTGGTGGCGCCTTCGATGCACCTGCGGGCATCGCTCTCGCTGGCAAAGGTGGTCTACTCCAAGTCGCCTACGGCGAGCGATCGAAACACGTCGTTGGAGTCAATCCAACTGAAGACCTCTGGACCGCTGACTTTGGAACGGCGCAAGAAAGCTCTGGAAACTCGCTGATTGCCAACCGGGCGAAGGGCGAGAAGCTCTACGCGTTCGCCTTTCAGAAAGACAACGGCTCCGGATGGCTGGGGCTGACAAGCGTTGGCTTGGTCGTACTCAGTCGCGAAGGAGAATCGGGGACAGTCCAGGTGACCGCCCAGTACACCAACGGTGCGTCACGAACGGTGCCGGTGGAGCTGGCGGCTGGAGCCGGGAGCGACAATGTGTTCTTGGCGTTTCGCGCACCAGAAGGATCACGTATCAACAGGCTCACCATAGACGGCTCTCAGTTTAGCGGCGACTACGTCTTAGTCGACGATCTAGCAATGATTGTCGACGAACAGACCGTCCCAGCGACCGTTGCGGGTCGTGAGGTCCCCAAGGAGAAGGCCACTCCCTCGGTGTCGTCGACTCCTTCCCCGACGGAGAATCTGCGACGGGACCTGGCAGAAGCATCTCCGAGGGAACGACTCAAACACTTCCTCCAACGAGCCTTTCGACGCCCGGTCGAAAGCCATGAAGTAGATCGCTACCTCGCGGTCTACGAGTCGATGGCGTCCACCGATGCTGGCGACGAAATTGCCATGCGCAAGGTAATCGAGGCCGTTCTCTGCTCGCCCCACTTCCTGTACGTCGTCCAAACAGGCGATCCCACGCAAGAAGACGAATATGGTCTCCGTCCACTAACCGATCATCAGCTTGCCACCCGACTGAGCTATTTCCTTTGGAGTACCATGCCCGACGACGAGTTGATGCAGCTCGCCAGCGAGGGAAGACTCCAAGATCCAGATGTCCTTGCCGGGCAGGCACGGCGCATGCTTAAGGATCGTCGTGCTCGCGAGCTTTCCGATAACTTCTTTGTCGAGTGGCTACGACTTCGCGAACTATGGTCCGCGCAGCCGGATACGAAGCAATTTCGAAAATTCTACTCGCAGATCAAAGGCAAACGAACCGCTGCTCGCGATTTCTTTGGCGAGGCATTACTGTTGTTTGAAACCGTAATGGTCGAGGATCGATCCATCCTAGAATTCATTGATGCGCCCTTCATGTATGTCAATTCCATGGTCGCGAAACTCTATAAGCTTGAGGGTGACACACTCCGTTTGTCCGAGTCTGGGAACCAAGTTTCGCGTGAAGATCTGAAGGACGATCGAATCTGGTATCGCGTCGAACTGGAAGATGCGCGACGGGGTGGCATACTGACATCGGGAGCCGTCCTCACATTGACGTCTCTGCCGGAGAGAACCAGCCCGATCAAGCGTGGTGTGTGGATATTGGATGCGATTTTTAACCGTCCACCGCCACCACCCCAACTCGTGGTCCCCCAGCTCGAAGAACAGAATGACGACACACAGCAGCTTTCACTTCGCGAGCGGGTTGAACTACACCGAGCAAACCCGGTCTGTGCGTCTTGCCATGACCGGATTGATCCGCCTGGATTCGCTCTGGAGAATTACGACGCCATCGGCGCTTGGCGAGAGAAAGACGGCGGCGATGCGATTGATCCTTCGGGCGCGTTGGAAGGTGGAAAGACCTTTAAGGGGCCGGAGGAATTCAAGGCCAGGCTGCTAGAGCGACATGATCGGTTCGTGCGAGGATTTGTAGAGCATCTTCTTAGCTACGCACTAAATCGCGAATTGGAGTACTACGACAGTGCAACGATCGAAGCGATCGTCGATCAATGCGAGAAGGCAGATCACCGGTTTAGTTGCATCGTCGAGGGAATTGTCCGCAGTCCATCATTCCGTTACACACAGAGGTCCCCATGACGCCGGCCGGCCAAGTCGTTAGCCGATTGCAGTTGTCCCGCCGCAAGCTGTTGCGTGGCATTGGAGCGTCGCTTGCATTGCCGTGGCTCGACGCGATGACGCCCGCGTTCGCCTCAAGGGCGCCGCAAGTGAAGGCTCCGCAACGTTTCGCATGGGTCTACATCCCCAATGGCGTTGTTCAGGATGCGTGGCACCCGACAGAGAGTGGTCGCAACTGGGAGATCACCCCGTCGTTGTCACCACTCGCACCTTTTCGCAGCGATGTGAACATCTTTACGGGGTTAGACAGGGAATTTCGAGGAGGGACCGGGGTGCATGCGCAAGCTGGTTGCTGCTGGCTCACCAGTTCCCCACCAAGTGAAGCGCTCGATGGCAGCTTCCCCACCAACCGATCGCTGGATCAAATCATAGCGTCCAAGATCGGCGACGAAACTCTCTTTCGCTCCTTAGAGCTAAGCTGCAACGATCACGATAATCAGAAGGAAACGCGGTACTTCGAAACTGTCTCGTGGTACGGCCCCGGATACGCTGCGAACGTTCAGAAGGACCCTCGCGAGGTGTTCGACCGACTATTCGGGAAGCAGGATCGTTCAGTAAAGAGTGTACTCGACATTGTGGGTGAAGAGGCGCGCGACCTGTCCGCCACATTGGGCAGTACAGACAAGCAAAAACTGGAAGAGTACTTTGAATCTGTACGCAGTATTGAACGACGTATCAACTTTGCATTAGCGCAAAATGGGCGACGCTTGCCACCATCAGTGGCTCGTCCATCCACCGTGCCCAACGATCGTGGAGAGTACATTCGATTGATGGGCGATTTAATGGTACTGGCCTTTCAGCAAGATCTAACGCGCGTCGCAACGCTTGTTATCGACCCGGAACGTTGGGACACGCCCCGCATGTATGACGGTGTCTGGTCGACACCACAAAATCATCATGTCCTGACGCACACCAAAGGAGAAGAAGCCAAAGCAAAGCTACAGAAGATTGACCACTTCCATGTACAACAGTTCGCTCACGTAGTGAAGCGACTGAAGGACATACCGGAGCATGATGGCACACTTCTTGACAACTGCTTGGTTAGCCTCGGTTCAGGCATGGGTGATGGAGCTGTACACGATTACAACAATGTTCCAGTGGTTACGGCCGGGAGTGCAGGAGTAGGGCTGAAGACTGGCAACCACTATGTGAACGTTGACAAGGTACCGCTTGCCAACTTATGGGCCACCTATCTCGACATTGCTGGCGTAGAGCAAGAGGTATTCGCCGACAGCACCGGGAGGATTAGTCTGTCATGATGCTTGTATGCAGCCTGTCGACCTCGCGGCGTTCCGTGGCTCCGTCGTTGGTACTTCTGACCGCTGTCACAATGCAGGCTCCAGTGTGGTCGGATCCCCCGGCATCTCCCTCGGAGCAGCTTAAACTTGCACAGCGAATCGCTTCGAAGGCGCAGCGATCGGAGGTCTGGCAAGACGATGCAGGCAACGTGATCGGGTTGGTCTTAATTAACCATCAGGTGCTGGATGACGACATTGGGCCGCGACCGGGAGTGTCCGATCGCGACTTGCAGGAGCTATCGGAACTGCCACATCTTGAAGCTCTGACTCTCGAGGCTCAACCTGTCGGCGACCAGGGACTTGAGACGCTTAAGGATCGAGCGAGCTTCAAGCAGGTCGGATTTCACTACATGGCCAAAGCGGACGGCGCCTCCGCAGCCCCCGATTTCATCTCGGTCATCGACAACATGCGAGAGCTGGAAATCCTCGAAATCAAACACAACTTCAGCATGAAGTCGATCGCGATCGAGAAACTGCAAGGTCCGTTTCCAAACGTATGGAGACTGGTACTCGACACACCAATAACCGCCGACCAGACACTACATATCGCTGAACTATGCAGCAACGCGAAGGACGTTCAGCTTCATCGTTCACATGTCTCGCCCGAGCAACTAGGCCACCTAGGGCAATTGATGCCGTCGGTTCGGGTACTCTGGTTCAAGCCGGCCCGAGCGAAACTGAGTGTCGATCACCTCGCAGCGCTCAAAGAATTCGACCAGTTGGAAATACTCAGCCTCCAGTCGTTCCTCCATGATCTGCCCTTCGAAAAGGGCTGGGACGCGCTGGTAGACATGCCGCAGCTTAGTCGCTTGGAGATCTCCAGCGATATCCAA
>JANQJJ010000015.1 GCA_028281725.1 Pirellulaceae bacterium
CAAGCTTAATCTTTGGGTCGGGTAAAGGGGTCAGGAGTCAATTGTGCACAGCACCCGAAGGGCCGCTGGCGGCAATTGACTCCTGACCCCTTTACCCAAATCCTTAGTGTTGACAAAGCACTAGCCGCCGAAGTCATCGAAGGCGATGTTTTCAGGCTCGACACCCAGATCGTCGAGCATCTTGAAGACTGCCGCATTCATCATCGGCGGTCCGCACAGGTAGTACTCGATGTCTTCCGGAGCGGGATGATCCTTCAAGTAGTTTTCCAGCACGACCTGGTGGATGAATCCGACGTAGCCATCCCAGTTGTCTTCCGGCTTGGGTTCGGACAGCGCGATGTTGAATTTGAAGTTAGGAAACTCTTCTTCGATTCCACGGAAGTGATCGATATAGAAAAGTTCTCGCGAACTCCGTCCGCCGTACCAATAGGATACTTTGCGATCCGTTTTGCGATTTTTGAACAGCTCAAAGATGTGACTGCGGAGCGGAGCCATGCCGGCACCACCCCCGATGTAAACCATTTCCGAGTCCGTATCTTTAATAAAGAACTCGCCGTACGGACCGGATATCGTGACCTTGTCGCCAGGTTTGAGGCCGAAGATGTAGGAACTCATCTTACCAGGAGGTGTGCCCTCGGGAGCACGAGGTGGCGGCGAGGCGACGCGGACATTGAGCATGATGATGCCTTTTTCGCCTGGGTAGTTGGCCATGGAGTAGGCGCGAATCACCTCTTCGTCCACTTGGGACGTGTATCGCCAGACGTTGTAGGTGTCCCAGTCTTCGTGGAACTCCTCTTCAATTTCAAAGTCTTTGTAGTGGACGACGTGTGGTGGCGCTTGGATTTGAATGTAGCCGCCGGATTTGAAGTCGACTTGTTCGCCTTCGGGTAGCTCCAGCACCAGCTCCTTGATGAACGTGGCCACGTTGCGGTTGGAACGGACCGTACACTCCCACTGCTTCGTCTCGAAGACCTCTGGCGGGACTTCGATTTTCATATCCTGTTTGACTGCGACCTGGCAGCTCAGGCGGTAGCCCTCGCGAGCTTCTTTATTGTTGATGTGGGTTCGCTCGGTATCGAGAATCTCGCCTCCACCGTCGGTAACGCGGACCAGGCATTGAGCGCAGGTACCGCCACCGCCGCAGGCGCTGGAGACAAACACGCCGTTATCGGCCAGTGCGCCGAGCAGCTTACCGCCGGCCGGAATCGTGAGCGTCTTGCTGTCGTTGATCTCTAGCTGCACGTCACCGGAGGGCACGAAGGCTTTTTTGGCGCAGAGGATGATGATTACCAGGGCCAGTACCACGACGGTGAATACCAACACACCTAGGAAAACGATAGACATGTCTGTCAGCTCCAAGAGTGACCTAGTTTTTCAGTTTCGTTTTAGTTCCCGCCTCGCGCCGCAAGCTGCAAAACCGGCTGGAGCGCCTACAGCTGGATGCCGGAGAACGCCATGAAAGCCAGAGCGATCAAGCCGACGGTAATGAACGTGATTCCCAGACCACGCAGGCCGGCGGGAATATCGCTGTAGCGCATCTTTTCTCGGACGGCAGCAAGAGCCACGACCGCCAGAGCCCATCCGAATCCGGAGCCAAATCCGAATACCACACTTTGCGGGAAGTTGTAATCGCGTTGTTCCATCAAGAGCGAACCACCAAGGATGGCGCAGTTGACCGTGATCAACGGCAGGAAGATTCCCAGCGCGTGATAAAGCGGCGGGAAGAATCGGTCGAGCACCATTTCCAGAATCTGAACACTAGCGGCAATCACGCCGATGTAAGTGATCAAACCCAAGAACGACAAATCGACCGACGCGTAGCTGCTGTCGCCTAGCGTCGTGACCAGGGCACCCTCTTTCAGGATGTACTGGTAGAGCAAGTTGTTGACAGGGACGGTGATCGTTTGAACCACAATGACGGCAATGCCCAGGCCGATTGCCGTCTTCACATTCTTCGAAACGGCCAGGAACGTACACATGCCTAAAAAGAACGTGAGCGCCAAGTTCTCAACGAAAACGGCCTTTAAAAACAAACTGAGGTATTCTTCAACCATCGCTATGCCTCCTCAACCTGTTCCGGCTTGAATGAGCGGATGACCCAGATCACGATGCCAATGATGAAAAACGCACTGGGCGAAAGTAGCATCAGACCGTTGGGGTTGTACCAGCCCTCTGGGTTAGTGATTGGATTCAGGAGCGTGAAACCAAATAGTTTTCCCGAACCGAACAGCTCGCGGAAAAAGGCGACGACCAGCAGGATGAAGCTGTAACCGAGCCCGTTGCCAATGCCGTCCAGAAAGCTCATCTTGGGATCGTTCTTCATTGCGAATCCCTCGGCTCGTCCCATCACGATGCAGTTCGTGATGATTAGCCCGACAAACACGCTTAAGCGTTTGCTGATATCGAACAAGAACGCCTTGAGAATCTGATCCACCAGGATGACCAGGGAAGCGATCACGACCATCTGGACGATGATCCGGATGCTACTTGGAATACGGTGACGGATCAGGCTGACCGAAGCGCTGGCAAAGCCGGTCACCAGAACGACGGCAACGCTCATCACCAGAGAAGTCGACATCTGGGTAGTCACGGCGAGCGCTGAGCAGATACCTAGGATCTGCAGGCCGATCGGATTGTTATCGAAGATCGGCTTCAGCAATACTTCTTTAGCAGTTGGGGCTGTCAATTGGAGGCTCCTTGCTGAGAGGCCAGTTTTTGGATGTAAGGTCCAAACCCGTCGTCACTGAACCAGTACTTGAGCATGGAATCGACACCTCGGCTGGTAATGGTGGCGCCGGACAGGCCGTCCACCTCGTATTTTGCTTTGTCACCCGACGGTGCCCCCTTGGCGACACCCACCATCAGATTTTCATCCTCTCTCGGCTTGCCCTCGGCCCAAATCTGCTTACCGATCCACTTGGATTTCCAGGTCGGGTTCTCTACCTCACCACCGAGTCCAGGCGTTTCGCCATGTTCGTAATAGGTGAGCCCCTTGATCGTCCTGAGGTCCTGGTCGACCGCCACGTATCCGTACAGTACCGACCAAAGCCCCATGCCGTAGACGGGCACAATCACCTGCTGGATGTTGCCGCCGGAGTCTTTGACGAGGTAGACCCAGGTTTGATTTTCTCGTCTGGCAACACCGATATCGTACTCCCCTTCGATACTCGTGCTGGTATCGGTCGCCTTGGCCGCTTTCCGCGGATCGAACTTCTCATCGGCGTCCGGAACGTATTCCCCAGTCTCCAGGTCGAGCAACTGCGGAGTGACGCGAGCCGCATACAGCTCCTCAATCTCTTTTCCGCTCAATCGCTTGCCATCCTCCGCCAGTCCGGCGGCCTCGATGATATTCTTCTGTCGATCGAGCAACTTGTTGCGTTCCTGCATTGGCTTCAGAGCCACGGCGGCACCACTGACCAGCAGTGAGCAGACCACACAGAGAACGAGAGACACCAGAAAGGTGTTGGCCATGGAGTCCTTAGGCAGCATAACGGGCAGCCCTCCGTTTGATGTTAGCCTGAACTACGAAGTAATCGATCAGTGGGGCGAACACGTTGCCGAACAGAATCGCCAGCATGATGCCTTCGGGAAAAGCTGGATTGATGGCTCGAATCAGAATGGTCATGGCACCGATCAAACCGCCATAAAACCACTTGCCCGTCTCCGTCATGGAGGCACTGACCGGGTCGGTGGCCATAAAGACCGTTCCGAACGCGAAACCGCCGAGTACAAAGTGCCACCAAGGCGGAACTTGAAACATGGGATTCGTTTCGCTACCGATGATGTACAGTAGGGATGAGAAGGCGAGGGCTCCGACGCAGACACCCGCCATGATTCGCCAAGAGCCGATGCCCGTGGCGATCAACACGGCCGCGCCGATCATGCAGGCCACAACGCTCGTTTCACCCATCGAGCCAGGAATGGTTCCGAGGAAGGAACTCAGCCAGCTGACCGTTTGCTCACCACCGGTGGTCGCAATCTGCTGCAGTGACTCAGTGGGGTTGGTGTAACTAGCCATATCCGCTGGTTTCAGTTGGCCGAGTTGTCCCAGAGCGGTCGCGCCCGAGTAGCCGTCGACTTTGCCATCAGCCACGTATTTGGCGGCCGTCCAGACTTTGTCGCCGCTGATTTGGCCCGCATACGCGAAGTATAAGAAGGCACGCGCCGTGAGGGCGGGATTCAAGAAATTCCGACCCGTACCGCCAAAGATCTCCTTGCCAATCACCACACCAAACATGATCCCGATGGCCACTTGCCACAATGGAATGTCCGGCGGCAGGGTGAGCGGGAATAGCAGCCCCGATACCAGGAAGCCTTCGTTGACCTCGTGCCCTCGGATGATACTGAAGATGACTTCGCAAGTACCTCCGGCCGCCATGCAAACGATGTAAACCGGTAGGAAGAACACCGCACCGTAGACCAGGTTGTCCAAGAAACTACCCGGGTCGTGTCCCAGGCCCAGCGCGGCGTGAATCGATTCGTGCCAGTCAAAGGCCGGTTCCAGGCCGGCGTCCTGAAGCGACTCGATCGCCAGGTTGGCTTGATAACCGGTATTCCACATGGCCATAAAGACGCACGGAATTAAGGCGACGACCACCATAATCATCATGCGTTTCAAATCGAGTGCATCCCGCACGTGGGTTTGGCCTTTGGTGACCTCGCCGGGCGTATAGAGGAACGTGTCCGCTGCCTCGTACAGCGGATAGAGCTTTTCGAATTTGCCACCCTTGTCGAAAAGCGGATGTAGTTTGTCGAGCGTATTACGCAAGAATTTCATCGAAAGACTATCCCTCTTTCTCAATCTTCAGCAAATTGTCACGTAGAATCTCGCCGTATTCATACTTGCCCGGACACACAAAAGTGCACAGCCCAAGATCTTCCTCGTCCAGCTCCAAACAGCCCAAATCCTGGGCCGTCGCGGTGTCCCGCGAAATCAGGGAGCGAAGCAGCGGCGTGGGCAATAAATCCAGTGGCATCACTTTTTCATACGTGCCAATCGGTACCATGGCTCGTTCGCTGCCACCGGTACTGGTGTTCATGGCAAACGTCTTCGGGCCTCTCCATGCCGCCGCAAACGCTCGAGTGACCGAGAATTTGTCAAATCCCGGCATCTGCCACCCGAACAACTCGCGCTGGTTACCCTCGGGTAAGCAAGAGACCTGTAAATGATATCGGCCGAGGAAACCCACCGGCGCTTCATTGGCTCGGCCACTGAGAATCGAACCGGAAACGATTCGGTTCTCTCCGTCAACCAGCTCTCCATCGACCAGATCGGCCAGCTTGGCACCGATCTGGGTGCGAACCAGCTTGGGCTTAGCAACGCCCGGGCCAGCCAGGGAAATCAGACGGACCGGATCGAATCTGCCGGACAAGAAAAGCCGTCCGATGGCAATCGTATCTTGATAGTTGACACACCAATTGACATGTCCCAAAGTCGCCGGTTTCAGGAAATGCATGTGAGTGCCGGACAACCCGGCCGGATGCGGGCCATCGAACTCAGCCACGCTGACTTTCGGTATCATCTCCCCCGGAATGGACGTTCCCGGCGCACGGCAGACAAAAACCTTGCCCTCGGTCAGTCGGCTGAGAATGTCCAGCCCAGCCTTGAAGTCCTCCACGCAGTCGCTGACGACCAGCGACGGATCGACGGCCAGCGGATTGGTATCCATCGCATTGACGAATATCGCTTGAGGCGCCGACGATGGCGAAGGAACTTTGCTGAACGGCCGAGTTCTCAGACTGGTCCATAAGCCGGAGCCAACGAGTTGTTCAACGACTTGCTCGCGCTGCAGACTCTGCAACTGGCCCACATCCCAAGAGGTGAATTCTCGGCTGATCTGGTCGCCCTGCTTCTGAATGATCAAGGATAGAAAACGTCGTTTTTCACCCCGATTGATGGATTGAACCCGGCCGGTCGCGGGGGCTGTGAACGTCACTCCCTCTGTCTTTTTGTCAACAAAAATCGGCTGACCCAGCTCGACGGAATCCCCCTCGGAAACCAACAGGGTCGGCCGCATGCCCACGTAGTCATCCGCTACTAAGGCGACGTGTTCCACCTCCTTCGATTCAACCTGCCGCTCCGGCTCGCCGTCGATCGGTACCGATAGCCCACGTCCGATTTCAAACCTCTCGACCATTTCCGAAATCTCTCAAATCGATACCAGAGCCGTGTGAACAGAACATCCATCCGTGAAGACTTTGTGAAAGAATTCACAAGTGACATTCTAAAATAATCCCGCAGCAATTGGTTCACCGCGGGAGCATCAGCCGACGAAGCCAAGCGAGGTGCTTCATCAGGAACTATATCTTTGAGACCCCAATATGACGACCGAAATTAGATCTGACAACGCCAGATAATTGGATCGTCTCAGGTAATGCGGCTTCCCGATACAAAAGCGGCTTTCTATCGAACTTCGAGCGTCTTCGGCTCCACCGGCTCGGCATCGGGAAACGCGGCGGAATATAGGGAACCTGCTTCCTTCGCGGGCAATTCCCAGCCCAGCTCATGCAACAGATCCCGACGTTTCTTTAAAAACCACCGCTTTTCAATCGCGCCGGCATGGTCTTCCAACAGCGCCAGCGCCTGGCCGTTCCAGCGGTCGCGGCGGAGCATGCGAATGTCTAGCAAGATAAACTCCGGTTGCCGTCTACCGACCATATCGACGAGTTGGTTGTACGCACCGAGCAGCTCGGCGGCATGCTGGGCGGGGTCTTCAATCGGATTTTGCTTAATCACGTCGGGTAGTTCCCGGTAAGCCAGAGCCCGACCGCGTCGATATAGGCAGTATGCCCGGGCGGACTCGATATCGGGCGTCTGCGGCCGGAGTTGTTCGAGCAGGCCGACCAAACGAATGGCTGCATCGGCGATCTCCATGGGGTACGTCTTGCGATAGACGCTCTGGTCGAGCCAATGAAGATGGAGCTGCCTAACCCCAACGTCATCCGGGTGCTCAGACAGCAGCGCTTGCAACTCGTCGGTGTCGTCGGTCGTTGGTGTCGCCTCGCTTCCGAGTAGCCGCTGTCGGAGCGATGTTGCCAGGCCGTCAGGGTCGATGATCGGTTCGGACAGTCGCTGGCGAGCGGATTCGTCTTGCTTCCAAAGAGGCGCCTCTGTCAGCTGGCCGGGTTTCCATAGGCGGAGCCATTTCAATTGCGACTGCAACTCCCGCCGAAGTGCGTCTTGCGTTGCCGCGTTGGCGAGTTGCTCTTCCAGGGAGGCGATCTGTACCTTTTGCCACTGCCGGGCAGGGTCACCCTCGGATAGCACGCTTAGCTGGGCGATAGCGGTGCAGGCCCCACCAGGGCCCCAGCAGAGTATCGCCAGGCAGGCGACAAAAAGATTCCGGAGTACGAATTGTCGAACGGAACTGGCTCGCGACATGGGTTCTTACGCTTTACGGTGACAACGGAATGCTGGCTTGCCCGAACGTCCAGAATTCACGCTAGGTCGGTATTTCGCAAGACAGCGGTCGCGATTTTCGCTCAATTCTTCGGCGATTGTGCCGGCCGGACCAGTCCGCCAAGGTCGAGTATTATGACCACCATCATTAGGAGAATAGCCTCCGGAGCCACTCTGGCTGGGCCTCTCAGTACCTCGCTCGTAACGAATCTGGCTATTCGCTACGAGCTTTTGTTGGCGCGGTGTGTTATCGTGTCCACCGTTCCATTTCTCCAAAGCCACCTAACCGGCCAACTCCATTTTTTCGTATGAGACTCTGGGAGTATCTTCGTGAAACCCTCGCAAGCCACCCGCCTTTGGATGAGCCTTATCTGCCTGAACCTCAGTTCGACTTGCGCGCTCGCAGCCAAGCCGGCTGGGGGCCAACCCAACTTTGTCGTGCTGTTCGCAGATGATCTCGCTTATGCGGACCTGCATTGTTTTGGAGGCAACGAGATGGTGACACCCAACTTGGATGCCATGGCCAAAGGCGGCATGCGGCTAACGAGTTTTTATGCATCGCAGGCGGTTTGCAGCGCGTCGCGATGTTCCCTGCTGACCGGTTGTTACAACGTGCGACTGAGTATTCTTGGTGCGCTGGGGCCTGGCGCAAAAACCTGCCTAAGTCCGCAAGAGCAGACGATCGCGGAAGTGCTCAAGCCCCTCGGATACAAAACAGCCATCTTTGGGAAGTGGCATCTAGGGGATCGGCTACACGGGTTGCCTACCAGCCACGGGTTCGATGAATACCACGGTCTTCCCTATTCCAACGACATGTGGCCCTACCATCCGACATCAGACAAGTTCCCTGCCCTGCCGTTGATGGAGAACGACGCGGTTATCAACGACAACGTGACGGCCGACGATCAGCAGTATCTCACGCGCTGGGCGACGGAGCACGCCGTCGACTTCATCTCTCGCAACCAGGACGAGCCATTTTTTTTGTACGTGCCTTATAGCATGCCGCACGTGCCGATCTTTGCATCGGACCGGTTCGCCGACTCGACTGGCAAAGGTCTTTTCGCGGACGTAATCGCAGAGATTGATTGGAGCGTCGGCGAGATTCTCGGCGCGCTCAAGGAGGAAGGGCTGGATTCTAAAACGATGGTTTTATTTACCTCGGACAATGGTCCTTGGCTGGCTTACGGCGACCACGCGGGTTCGGCCGGGCCGCTCCGCGAGGGGAAGGGAACGGCGTGGGAAGGCGGGCAACGAGAACCGACGATTGCTTACTGGCCAGGCAAGATACCTGCCGGCACGACGACCGATGAGGTGGCCGGCACGATCGACGTATTGCCGACAATCGCTCAATTGGCCGGTGCGGATCTACCTGAGAAGAAAATTGACGGAAGAAACATTTGGCCTCTTCTCTCAGGCGAGCCTGCCGCCCGTAGCCCTCATGAGGCATTTTTCTACTACTGGAAAAACGAATTGCATGCGGTTCGCAGTGGTCCTTGGAAGCTCCATTTCCCACATCCCTACCGCAGCCTCGTAGGACAGCCGGGAAAAGGTGGTAAGCCGGGACGCTATCGTCAAAAGCGATGCGGCCTCGAACTGTACCACTTGGACAACGACATCGGGGAGACCCAGGATGTCGCCGCGGAGCATCCCGACGTGGTTGCCAGACTCCAGCGCTATGCAGACGGCATGCGCCGGCAGCTGGGAGACGCGTTGACAAAAACGGTCAGCACTGAGATTCGCCCAGCCGGGACGTTGCCTTAACAGCCGCTTGGGCGTCCTCGCTTCTGGCGTCCAAGAGTCGCGCTCGTGCTCGGGTTGCGACAGTGTTTGGTGCGGCTAAAGGACCTCGCGTGCTTGCCGAGTACGAGCAAGTTGACGATTGCGAGCGCCGCCATGCTGAGCACGAGCAGGGAGCATCTGAGATACGAGCACGACCTCAGTGGGAAGGCAGCTAGGCAAGCGGCCATATGCCACGCGGGAGCCTCTTTTAGGCGGGCAAGACAGGGGCGGTGGCGTAGCGAGCCACCCCAGGGAGTGCTGTGTCCGAAGAATCTTCGCCAGAGCGAGGTAACGGAGAGCCCGCTAGCCCTAGGATCGCTACAACCGGTCCTTTTTCGCCAACCGATCCGCTTTCTCCTGCAAGAAAACCGGGCTGAAACCGGCATGTTTGCCCTCGCGCGGTACGTTTTTTCATCGAATCGAGAAGTTTGGCTCAATCCGCCAATACTCGCCACCGCAAGTCACACGGAATTGCCCAAGAGAGAAACCCATGCCGAAGTCGCGCAACGTAGCCGATCAAGAAGTCGAAATGGACCGTCGTCGCAAGGATCGCCGCACGGAGGAATTCGCAGAAACCTGTGACAAAACCGACTCGGCCACCGAGTTTAAGCCGCCCCGACGTAAGAAACAACGCCGCCGCCAGATTGATCCGACTACCTGCGAACGAGACTACAACGGTGAGGAAATCCTGTTCATGCAGGCCCTGGATGCCTATAAACGTTCCAGCGGCCGCATGTTTCCGACGTGCAGTGAGATTCTGGAAGTGATTCGCGAACTCGGGTATACCAAACTGACCGAAGAAGAGCAGCAACTGCTTGAAAGCATCCAAAGTGTCGAAGACGATCTGGCCGGCGCCGCCGAGGAGAGCGAGGCGGATGAGGTCGAGGTCCTCGGGGATGATGTCCTGGATGCCGATGACGAGGCATTTGTCTAGTCTCGAGCTCCGTACACCCAAAAAGCTCAGTCTGATTGCCAAGTGGCGCTAGCCAGCTTGGAGACTGGGCGTTCTTGTTAGCTGCCCTGTGTGTCTGGGGCTGTTCGAAGCGCCAGGAATTGGCTGAGCCCGTTCTCAAAAAAGGGGCCATCTCGAGTACCATATAAGATAAGATATACGGTACGTTCGAGCCCTGATCCCGTCACCCACCCCACAAGCCGTCCCTGCCGGTTCGAGCGGTTGCCGGGTCCGCCAGTCCATTCACCCTACCTACAGCTCAGCAAGTAACCCCATGCCCTATTTTGCTCGATGGGTCGCTTTCGCCATCGGCCTTTCCTGTCCGCTGGTCTCCCAGGTCCGCGGGGAAGACTCGGTGGCACGTGACGTTCGCTCCATTCTTTCAAACCGTTGTTTTGCATGCCACGGTCCCGATGAAGAAGAGCGGCAAGGCGGTTTCCGTCTCGACGTCCGCGATTCCTTTCTCGCGGAGGCCGATTCCGGTGAGATTCCCGTAGTTGCCGGTCAGTCCCAAGACAGTGAGCTCCTGCGGCGCATTCTTAGCGAGGACGAAGATGAGCGGATGCCTCCGGAGGATTTCGGGGGGAGGCTCTCCGATGAGGAGATCCGGTTGATCAGTCAGTGGATCGACGCTGGGGCCGAGTTACCGCAACACTGGTCGTTCATTCCGCCTACCAGATCACCGTTGCCTGACGTCCGAACACCCGCGACCGGTTCGACAACCGCTCGAGCGTGGTCCCATCATGCCGTCGATCGTTTCGTGCTCGCGCAGCAGTTGGCCCACCAGTTGCAGCCGTCTCCGCCTGCCTCCCGGTCCGAGTTGTTACGCCGGCTGAGCTTGGATCTGATCGGTTTGCCGCCAACGCTCGCAGAGGTACAGCGATTTGAACACGACGACTCGCCCGATGCCTACGAACGGCAAGTCGATCGCTTGCTCGCCTCACGTGCGTACGGGGAACACTGGGCGCGCAAATGGCTCGATCTGGCTCGGTATGCGGATTCGGCCGGGTACGCGGACGATCCCGCACGGACGATCTGGGCTTACCGCGATTGGGTCGTCCAAGCGATCAACGCCAACATGCCCATCGACCAGTTTACGATTGAGCAACTCGCCGGAGACCTGCTGGATAACCCGACGCAGGACCAGTTAATAGCGACGGCCTTCCATCGCAATACACTCACGAACAACGAAGGCGGTACCAACGACGAAGAGTTCCGCAACGTGGCAATCGTCGACCGAGTGAATACGACCATGGCTGTATGGATGGGCGTCACGATGGCTTGCGCCCAATGCCATACGCATAAGTACGACCCGTTTACCCAGCAGGAGTACTTCCAGTTATTTGCCATACTCAATCAAACACAAGACGCCGATCGTCGAGATGAGAGTCCGACCATCGAGCTTTTCACTCAAGATCAACATCGCTCCAGACGGCAGTGGTTGCAGAGAATCGAACAACTGCATGCCGAACTCGATGAACCCACGGAGCAGTCGCTAGCGGAGATGCGGGATTGGGAGGCCAAATTGGCGGCGCCCACCTGGCACACGCTTCAGCCGCAGGAGTTTACATCCGTCAGCCAGAGTGATGAACTGTTCGGACCTGACGGACAGATCACCGTACAGCCTCTGGGCAAGCATGTCGCGTTCGACACGTACACGGTGGATCTGACGATTCCATCGGAACTGGTAGGGCAGCGGATTCAAGCGTTTGGCTTGCAGACTTTGCCCGGCGAGCAGTTGCCGGCCGGACTTGGTGGTTTGAGTGCCGGCGGCAACCTGATACTGACCGATGTCGCTGCAACGCTCATTCCGGGGGCTGCCGCAGCGGAAAGTGTCAGTCGACAGGCGCGATATGTGCGTATTGACTTACCGGGAACCGACCGCATCCTGTCCTTGGCCGAGGTCCAGGTTTTTAGTTTTGGCAAAAACGTGTCCGGTCGCGGCCAGGCATCGCAGAGCAGCACCGCTTACGCTGGTGACGCGAAACGGGCCATCGATGGTCGCACCGATGGCATCTACACAAAGAATTCCACCACACACACCGAAACCGGCAACGATCCCTGGTGGGAACTCGATCTGAAAGACAACCAAACGATCGACCGCATCGTCCTCTGGAATCGCACCGACAACGACTTGCACTCGCGGCTCGACGGAGCCGTGGTGCAGCTACTCGACGAGCAGCGCCAATCGATCTTCCTTCACAAGTTGGACAAGGCACCCAAAGAGAGCCAACCTCTCACCGTCCAGCCAAGCCATCCCATCACGTTCGTGGCCGCGCTGGCCGACTACTCAGAACCAGGTTTTGAAGCGGCGGCTGTTGTCGATGGCCAGCGGGAGACCGGATGGTCCGTTGGCGGGCAGACAAACCGGTCGCACCTGCTGACGCTCATTCCATGGGAGCCAATCGAGGTTGGCGAAGCGATGAGAGTCCGAGTGGAATTGAAGCACAATTCCGCTCAGCCGCATCATCTGCTCGAAAGTTTTGCTCTCCAGGTATCGGTCGACGACACCGCCTACGATTGGGCGCTGTTGTCTGAAGAGCTACGAACGGTTCATGATACGCCCCTAGCATCGCGTACCGACGAGCAGCAGCGAAGACTTGCCTCGTTGTTTGTGCGGCGTCTTGCAAAATCACATCAGCCACAGCGTGACGAACTGCAAGAGCTGCAGACCAAGGTGGAGGAGTTGAAACCACAGACCAGCGTGCCGATTATGAGTGCGGTAGCGCGGGATGCGGAACGCCAAACATTTGTCCAAATTCGTGGTAACTACAAATCGCTCGGCGACCAAGTTGAGCCCGGCACGCCGGCCGTTTTTCATCCCGTCTCCACCCCATCCTCACAACGCGAGACTCCAGACCGGCTGGCGCTCGCCAAGTGGTTAGTGGATCGTCGCAATCCATTGACGGCGCGGGTGTGGGTCAACCGCATGTGGGAATCGCTGTTTGGTATCGGTATCGTTCGCAGCAGCGAAGAATTTGGCTCGCAAGGAGATGCGCCATCGCATCCCGAGTTACTCGATTGGTTGGCCTGCGAGCTGATGGATAGTGGCTGGGATAGCAAGCGGATGCTCAGGCTGTTAGTCACCAGTCAGACCTATCGTCAGACCTCACAGGTTTCCCTGGACGTTCTCAATCGCGACCAAGACAATATCTGGCTTTCTCGAGGCCCGAGGGTTCGCCTGAGTGCTGAAATGGTTCGCGATCAGGCGTTGGCCGCCTCCGGATTGCTATCGAGCAAGATGTACGGTGAGCCGGTGCGCCCGCCGCAACCCAACCTGGGCCTCAAGGCGGCATTCGGCAGCGGGACTGACTGGAAAACTAGCCCAGGAGAAGATCGATACCGTCGAGGACTCTATACCACATGGCGCCGTTCCAACCCCTACCCTTCCATGGCCACATTCGATGCCCCAAGTCGCGAAGTCTGTACGTTGCGTCGAGACAGCACGAATACTCCGCTTCAAGCGCTGGTCACCCTAAACGATCCGGGATTTGTCGAAGCCGCTCAGGCATTGGCTCGGCGGGTGGTTCTGTTTTCACCTGAACTGGAGGACGAGCGGTCCAAGATAGAGCGGGCGTTTCAGTTGTGCACTTCGCGCCTGCCGGCAGAACGTGAACTAGAGATGCTGGCGGATCTGCTCGAGGAAGCCCGTCAGCAACTGGCCGGCGCTCCGGATGCAGCCCAAAAGCTGGCCACCGATCCGCTCGGTCCGCTACCGGGTGATGCCGATCCGGTGGAGTTGGCGGCCTGGACAGCGCTCGGTAACGTACTGTTGAATTTGGACGAAGTGTTGATGAAGCGATGACCCGTCGTGCGGCGCCCGTCGCCAAACATCCCAAGACGTTGGAAAAGATATGAGTCCCATCCTACAGAACCTAGAACTCCGTACCAGACGATATTTTTTGCGCGAAGGCGCCTTGGGACTCGGTGCCTTGGCGGCCGGTAGCTTGCTGGGACAGAACGAAGCTCGGTCGAATGAACCCGCCGGAGTGTCGCTCGGCCAGCCTCATTTCGCACCCAAGGTGAAGCGGGTCATCTATTTGCATATGACCGGTTCTCCTCCGAATCTGGATTTGTTCGACTACAAACCGGAGCTTGTCAGGCGAGATGGCGAGGATTGCCCGCAGTCGTTTCTCAAGGGCCGCGAATTCGCTTTTACGTCCGGTACCCCTAAGCTGATGGGAACTCCGCAGAAGTTTCAGCAGGTTGGGCAGTCGGGGGCTTGGATGTCCTCGGCAATTCCCAAGCTGCATGGAGTTGCCGACGAGATGTGCCGGGTTCACTCGGTTTATACCGACCAATTCAATCATGCGCCGGCGGAGCTATTGATCTACACCGGTTCACCCAGGACGGGCCGACCATCCATGGGAGCGTGGGTCACGTACGGGCTGGGATCGGAGAATACCGACCTGCCGGCATTCGTTGTGTTGATTTCCAGTGGCGTTCAGCCAAACGGTGGCAAGAGTTCCTTCGGGAGTGGTTTTCTCCCGAGCGTGTACCAGGGCATTCAGTGCCGATCCAAGGGGGATCCGGTGCTGTTCGCGTCTAACCCATCCGGGATGGATAAAAAGCTGCGGCGGACGACACTCGATGCGCTCAACCGGCTGAATCAGCTGCAAGCGGAGAAGATGGGGCATCCGGAGACACAGACCCGCATCTCGCAATATGAGCTTGCGTTTCGCATGCAGACGAGCGTCCCGGAAGTGATGGATATTTCGCGCGAGCCTCAGCATGTGCTCGATGACTACGGAGCCAAGCCGGGCGAAAGCAGCCTGGCCAACAACTGCTTGTTGGCGCGGCGATTAGTGGAATCAGGCGTGCGTTTTGTCCAGTTGTTCGACTGGGGATGGGACTTTCACGGAACCTCAGCGGCCACCGGCGTAGGGGACGGTCTGGTAAAAAAATGTGCCACGATGGATCAGCCCGTGGCGGCACTGATTAAAGATCTTCGTAGGCGAGGGTTGTTGGATGAAACACTCATCGTCTGGGGGGGCGAGTTCGGTCGAACACCATTCCGCGAGGGGCGTACGGCGAAAAGCGAGATTCTCGGGCGCGACCACTATCCCGACTGTTTCACCATGTGGATGGCCGGTGGTGGAGTCCGAGGAGGTTTGGACTATGGCACCACGGATGAACTCGGTTTTGGCGTCGCTGAAAACCCCGTGCACGTGCATGATCTGCAAGCCACCGTGCTGCATTTACTTGGTTTTGATCACACCAGGCTCACGTATCGTTTTCAAGGCCGTGATTATCGACTGACCGACGTCCACGGGCATGTCGTCCATGATTTGCTCACATAGCCCGACTCCTCCGAGGCTCCGGCCCGCCTGACGGCAGACCGTCGGCGCGCGGCGAAGGGTGTCGGCGTCAGCTGGCGTGACTTTACTTGCCTGGCAATTCAATCACCCCTTCCCAATCCTCTGGCGCCATGCGGCGATGTTGGGCGATATAGACCGTAAGAAAGTCTTTTACCTGGTCTTCTGCCGGTACCTGGTGAAGCAAGCGGAACGCGTCTGGCCACCGCCCTTCCAGAAAGTGGTCGAGTGCTTGTTCATAGGCGGCGACATGCTCGTCGGCCAAGATGCTGTCCGGGCCTACCGGCGGTAGCAGTTCACTCACCACCAGTGGAGTTTGCATGCCGTACGGCAGCACCTTGGCCACTCGTCGGATGCGAAGCACCTCCGGTTGGACATGGGCTCTGACCCATTCAGCAGTCGGCTCGTCGACCAGAATGGACGCTTGCAGCTGCTTGGTCATCCCTTCGAGCCTGGATGCCAGGTTAACGACCGGACCGAACACGGTCACCTTGACTTGGTCCGTGGTACCGATTCTGCCGGCCACTGCCGAACCCGACGCGATGCCCAGGCCAGCGCGGAAGTCAGCCAGTGGATGGTCGGGTTGTGCCGAGGCCATTTCGAATTCGTGGCGGACCGCCAAAGCAGCTTGGCAAACCTGTTGGATCGAACTGCGACTGGCAATCGGCCATCCCCAGAAACCCATCGCGGCATCGCCGTGGAAGTCTCCGACGACACCACCGTTGGCCAAAATATGATGGGTCATCACGCCGAGAGCATCGCTGACTCGTTGCAGTAGTTCCAGCAATCGGTCGGCCGCATCCTCGCTACGTTGTGAGAAGCCGCGAAGGTCACAGAAAAGTACGGAGACGTCGGTTTCGCGCGGCGCGAGAACCTGGTCTGGGTCTCGTCCGCCGAGCGCCTCGAGCACCACGGGTGCAAAGAAGTTACGAAGGCTATCTTGCCGCCTCTGCAACGAACGGACTTGCCGCAGAGCGCCGAGCGTGGTTGCCGTCAGTTCCGTGAATTTCAAATCATCCTGGAGCGCTTCGGCCTCTCCGGCACCGGTTTCCATGGGCGCGGCGGTTGGCCCGGCAAAATCCCCCGCTACGTAAATCGCCCAGCCCGGGCATGCGTCCGAGACGACCGGCGTGCAAAAGGCCCAGTCGACGTTTTCACTTTGCGTAAAAGATGTACCGGCGGCCACCGATCGGTTCCAAACATGCAAGACGCTTTCCTTCGTCTGCGTGGCGGAGCGGACCAAGCCGGCGCTCGGCTCAAAATGCTGGCCTGTCAGCGCCCGGCAATCCCAGTGCAGCACGTCCAGATCCGAACCAAAACGCATGTCTAGTTGGGTCTCACCGCCCAGGGGCGCATCCAGCACGGTCACGCTACCGGTCAGAGAGTCCGACGACTCCTCCTCGTCGCAGTTGCGGAGTTTCAAGATGGCGACGAACGCAGCCTGCGGCACACCCTGCAGCAATAAATTGACGATTCGTACGCACAACTCTTTGTCGCTACTGGCCCCCGCGATAATCTCAGGCAACTTGCCCAGGGCCTCAATACGCCGATCGGCATCTTTGTACTTATTCTGGCGAAGCAGGTGCGCCGAAAACGTCTGCTCCGCAAAAACGGGCGATTCCGCTTGCGAAAAATGGACTTGTTGATCG
>JANQJJ010000186.1 GCA_028281725.1 Pirellulaceae bacterium
TGTCGAGGAACTCAACCGAGAATTGTTGCAACTAGCGTTTCCAATGGAATTGAACCTGCCCAGGGGTGAGCAGCTTTGGATTGGCTACGCCGGTTTTAAACTGGGTGAGCCCTTGCCGGTTAGCCGTCGACAGATTAACCAGTTTTTGGAGCCGCTGCTGCTAGGGATCGTTATCAAGTTGGGACTTGGGATTCTGGCGGTGTTTATCGCCATCATTGTCACCAGTCCCATGATTCCCGATACGTTTCGCTCCGGTTCGTTGCACCTATTGCTAAGCAAGCCCATATCGAGAGTTTGGTTGTACCTATCCAAGTTCTTTGGTGGCTGCATTTTCGTTTTGGTCAATATCACGTTCGTCTTGATCGGACTCTACCTGATTGCCGGTTTTCGATTTGAGATCTGGAACAACGGGCTATTGGCCTGCATCCCGCTGCTGATGTTTGTCTTCGTGATTTTCTACAGTGTTTCAGCTTTAGTGGGGTTGATGTGGGGCAACGCGATCGTATGCGTCGTGTCGTGTATGGTTTTCTGGTTCCTTTGCTTCTCCATCGGGTTCATGCACGACGCGATGCTGCCTCAGGTCGAGGTGATGCCGCAGATCAGCAAGATCCGAGAAATCGATGGCCATCTGATGTCCGTCAATGAGAAAGGAGATCTCGGCGTTTGGAATGAAGAGTTTTCGGTATGGCAGCCCGCAGCGGAAACCAATGGCGGCCGCCAAGTCCGTACGTTTGGCCCAATCTATGACGAGGAAAATCAGCAGATTGTCGTCAAGTCATTTATTCGCCTGCCTTTTGGGAATCTGGCGGCCCGATCGCGCAAGCTCACCTTGATACAGCTAACCAGTACGGAACAAACCGAGCCGGCAAGCCAGACACCCAAGAGTGAAAACGACGCGGAGTATAGCGCTCCCGAAGCATCTTCCCTGACCGAGGATGAAGTAGACGAGGATGAAGAAGAAACGACCCAGCAGTCAGATGCGGCACGGGCGAAACCGGAAGAGGACAATGGAGCGGACGCGCCGGAGGCACCTCGTAGCGCCAGCGAGACGCGGCAATCACCGTTGTGGTTAAGCGACCAGGGCCCCGAATTGCCGGCGAAGATCTTCGAACTGGTCAAAATCGGGGACACCATCGTTGCGGTATGCCGTGGCGGACTGTTCAAGCTGGATCTCAATAAGTTGGGGCTGATCGAAGCAAGCGAAAAAGGACTCTTTGGCATCAAGATTCCGTGGGGCGCCATGACGAGCGCTTTTGAGAACGTGGCACCCAAGGACTACTACCTGAGCGAAAATTCGTATGCCGCGGTCACAGCCAAGGGCGATGGATTGGTCGTGTTCAGTTCCGGCAATGTGGATCATCTGCACTTTGACGGTGAGCAATTCACGCTCGTCCACGATACAAAGCTCGAAGGCGAGGGCGATGGTACCGAGGCGGCGATCGCGCAGATGAACAAGAATTATTGCGTGGTGGCTCGAGACGGTTTACCCATCGCAATTCTCGACGCGCAACTGAAGCACACAGCGGAAGTGACATTGCCGGGCGAAGCCACTGCCAAACAGATGGCTTGGATTCCAGGAACCGATTCGCTCGCGATCATCACCCATACCGGCGATTTTTTTCGGCTCGAATGCGAGTCCGCTAAGATCAGCGAGATTGCATCGCCCTTTTCAGGCAAGTGCACCTGTATGACTTGGTTGGACCAGTCCCAGGTCTGGCTGGGAGTTAGGCCGAATCGCGTCTATCTATTGGACGTCCCTACCGGAAAGATCGAGAAAGAATTGGTACCCCAGTCAACCACGCTTGAGAATATTTTTTGGTGGATTGTCAAGCCGCTCTACTTGGTCAACCCCAAGCCGGCCGCGCTGGATAACGCCATGGGTTATCTGCTCTCTGGCAACGAGACACAATCGCTCAGTGGGATTACCAACGATCTGGAAGCGGCTCAAGTGGAGTTGGATGTTTGGCGTCCCATCGTCAGCAACCTGGCCTTTGTGGCAGTGATGCTGGGAGTGGGGTGTATCTACGTCGCACGCAAGGAGTTCTAGCTGGTCAGCCGAGCGGCCCAGACGGGGCAACGCTCGAGCGCGAATGGGGTAGAATTAGAGTCAACGAGTTTTTCGATTGCCTTTACTACTATCATCGGGATCAACGATGCGGTTCGTGACGCGACGAGTGCACGATAGGAACGCCAGCGGCTTGCGGCCAGGCTGGCATTTTTTCTTGGCCCCGCTGATGAGTTTGGCGAACAATACGAAGGCCGGCAGGTGCTCGATCGATCGGCGCCGCGGTGTTGGGTTGGTAGCCCTCGTGTTTTTGGGATGGGGTCTGTCAGCGCCCAGTCAACTGGCTGGCCAAGATGCGTTCGCCCAGAAACCCAATTCTGTGGAAAGCCAGGTTGCGGACTCCGTCGCTCGGCTAGCATCCGTCGAGTTTGCGACTCGCCGCAGCGCGTTTCTCGAGCTTTGGAAGCTGGGAAAGGACGCGTTGCCCGCACTTGAGCAGGCCAAGCGTGAGGGCGGACGCCAAGTTTCTGAATCGGCGGCGGTGCTGGAGACGTTGCTCCAGGTGGAGGTTTTTCCCGGCGACCAGCGTGAGGCGGCCGAGTTGGTCGAACTGCTGAGCAAGTTAGACCCCTACGCAATCGCGAGGCTCTGTAAACGTAGACGCTGGGTTCTGGCCGAGAAGTTGGTTCTCGCCAATGATGAGTTGGCTCATTTCTTGGGAGAACCGGAGAATCGCTTTCTCTTGAATCGCCTAGTCGAGATGGCGCTGGAACAGGGGGAGCCGTTGCTTGCTTGGCCCATCATTCGCCGCGCGGCGCCGACGGATCAAGTCGAGTGGATAGCCAACAAGTTGCAATTGGAGTTACCGGCAATTGAAGCCACGGACCGCTATCGGCTGGCGATTCGTAAATACTATCGTGGGGATATCGATGGAGCGCTGAAAGTCGGTATGCCCGATGCGCAGCGCATTGAGATGGTCACGCGTGGCGGTCGCTGGGCTGAGTTCGGACGGGAGGGCCTACAGCGCGCGCTCGTTGGAAACGAGCAGCGGGCATCTCAACTGGCAGCACGGGCTGTTCTGCTGGAGGTGGCAGGCAATTTTCGCGCCGCCGATCAGCAGTGGGATGAATTGCTCGTTCCTCGGCAAGAGGCGTCGCAGGGGCCGTCCGGTGACGAAGTGCAGACTCTCAGCGAGCCTCAATCGCAGGCAGCTCTGGAGATTCTTCGACGCGTCGGCAATCCTACCACGGGCAACACATCGCAGTTGAACCAGTTTCTGCTCGCCTTGATCTTAAGTGGCCGAGTGGAAGCCATCGAGCAGTTTCTGTTGGAGACGGACGGTCAGGCCGCATTCGAGTTTTTTGCGCTACGTAGCAACTACGCCGCTGCGTTCACCACGATCGGTTTGCGAGCGGACCTGGCCGACTTCGATTCTTGGCTGAAGGCGCGCA
>JANQJJ010000249.1 GCA_028281725.1 Pirellulaceae bacterium
ATTTGGGTAAAGGGGGCAGGAGTCAATTGTGCACAGCACCCGAAGGGCCGCTGGCGGCAATTGACTCCTGACCCCTTTACCCGACCCAAAGATTAAGCTCTGACAGACCACAAGTGGCCTCTGGCGATTGTGGGGGAGCGTGAGACACGCGCGTATCAAAAAGACACCGAGGCCCCTCTGAGCGTCCCTTTTTGGCAGCAAAAACAGATCTGCCATTTTTTTGCTATTTTTCGTAAGTCGTTTCTCACAAACGCTTTGTGGTTTCTCAGGCTCGGTGGTGGAGGAAGTTGGCATTTCGCTTGCAATGAACCTTTTTAGGCCAGATTCGTCCAACATTACGTATGGCCGGACGACCGCAATTCTCAGGAATCGATTGCGGTCCTTGCCCCGCAAAATGCCGATAAGTCCTTCAAAGACGCGACAACCGATGGCGAGGGTAGTGTTCATGACCAACTTCAGCAATTCAGCCGGTTCGAGACCAACCGACGATGCCAAGCCAGATTGGAGTTGGTTACAAGAACGCGTAGATCAAACGCCGACCGAACAGCTTGCGGACTGGCTGCAGGAAAACCTGGTGGCGCTGGAGGATGAGTTTGCGGAGCTGATGACCTCCAACAGTCGCAATCGGGCCGCGCAAGCGGATTTCGTCGCCGATCGCTCACGGGCATCTTAGTGCGAGCCGCACGGGCAATCACGTGTATACTCAACGAAATCGTTGCTCGGCCGAGCGAGGGTGACGCACCACTTAACCGATACGCGCTCTAGCTTGGTGCAAAGTCCGTTTCCCGTGAGTCAACCAGCCGCTTCGAACGAGTCCCCGACCGATAGGCCCCAAACGGTACGGGATTACGTCGTGCGATCGGTCGCCAGGTCAGCCCAAATCTGGGCCAGCCTGTTTGCTTTGGGTGTGTGTCTCCAGGTAGTCCTGGTTTGCATTTCGTGGCTGCATCCGGCGATTGAGTTGGCCACTCACTTCTCAATGCACGCGCTGGTCACAGCCATCCTGAGCATGCCGGTCTTAGTCGCCTTTCGCCGCAAGCGACTTGCGTTTTGGCTGGCGATGGCGACATGTTACCTGGCATTGTTGACCAAGCCTTGGTCGCTGCTACCGGTCAGTCGGGCCAACTCCGTAGCCCACACCGCATACCCGCACTCGATCGACGTGCTTTGTTGGAACGTCTTGTCGGTTAACCAGTCGTTCGGCGAAATCGAGCAGGTCGTCCGCGACGTTGACCCGGACGTTTTGATTTTGATTGAGGTTCGGCCAGGGCTGATGGAAAACCTGCCTTACATCACCAAAAACTACCCGGACGCGTTGACATTTCCCAGTTGGGGAGGCGAGGGCATTGGCATCTTCAGTCGCATCGACGATATCGAGTTCGCGCGGGAGGACTTCAGCCTTTCGCGGCAGCCAGCCATCATTGCCAAGATTCCCAATCACGATTCCGGAGCGTACGTTCAGTTGGTGGCGTTGCATACGCTATCCCCCATACCGGTCCACCGAACCCTGGCTAGAAATCGCCAGTTCGCGTCTTTTCTTGCATGGTCTGAGGCGCAACACGCGCCGATCTGCGTGTGTGGTGACTTCAACACCACGCCGTGGACAGGCCCCTTTGAGCAACTCGTCCGTAGCGGCTTCCGCGACTCGCGCGGTGGAGTTGGCAACTGCGCTTCCTGGCCGGCCAGTGCAGGCATGTTTGGGATTCCCATCGATCATGCGCTGACCCGGGGCGACTGCGCTATCAGCGAGCGGCGTGTCCTGCCCAACGGCGCCGGCTCGGATCACAGACCGATCGCATTCAAACTCCACTACTGAATCACGGCATTACTGCATCAAAATGGGCTTCAAATTCGGCGCGATGGCCAGCAGCTCTGCGTTGAGCATACTTCGAATCTTCCGGGTTGTTTTTTGCTGCTTGGCTTTGGCCAGCAAGTTCTCCGCCATGGCCACCGTCACATGGGCGGCCAGCTCTTTCACCGTCGGAATAAAGGCAGGGCTCATGCTAAATCGACGCAACCCCATGCCCAGCAGAATCACAAAAGCCTGCGGCTGTCCCGCCATTTCCCCGCAAAGCGTCACGGGTCGATGGACTCGATTGCAAGCGGTCACAACCGATTCGAGCACGCGAATAACCGCCGGTGCGAGCGGCTGGCAAAGGTGACTGACTTTGGGGTTGTCCCGATCGGCGGCCATCAGATACTGCACAAGATCGTTGGATCCAATCGACACGAAATCGACGGAGCCGAGCAACTGGTCAATCATCACAGCCGCCGCAGGTACTTCCAGCATCATCCCAAAAGCGACTTTGCCGTAGGGCTTGTCCTCGGCCTGGAGCTGTTGCTGCGCCCGTCGAACGATGGCTCTCAGCCGCCTCAGTTCTTCCAGGTTCGTTACCATCGGGAACAGCATCTGAACGTGCTTGGGTTCGCTATCGGGCAACGGAGCGGCAGCCCTGAGGATCGCCCGAATCTGCGTCAAGAAAAAATTGGGGTGTTCAAATGAAAGGCGAATACTACGCCAGCCCATAAACGGGTTGGCCTCCTGCTGTGCACGCCCCAGGAAAGGCACGGTCTTGTCTCCGCCGATATCTAACGTTCGAATCGTTGCCGACCGATTGGGACTCGACGCAATCACGTCGCGGTAGATGGCCAGTTGTTCTTCTTCTCCGGGCACACTGGCATGCGCGAGGTACAGATACTCCGTTCGGTACAGCCCGACGCCCGACGCCCCCATAGCGGTTGCGCTCTGCGCGTCCGCCACGCCATTGATGTTTGCCAACAGTTCCAGCCGTTGCCCATCGCGCGTTATTGCCGGCTGGTCCCGATTGTGTGCCAACTGATCACGAAGATCAGTAAATTCCCGCTCCAGCTTGCGGTAGGCTGTCAGCACCTCGGAGTCCGGATTGACGATCACATGGCCTTCGCGGCCATCGACGATGACGGTGTCTCCGGTTTTGGTCTGCCGCAGGATGCCCGCAACACCGCTGACTGCCGGAATTCCGCGACTCCTGGCAATGATTGCGGCGTGACTGGTTTGGCTACCCGCCTGGGTCACGATGCCATGAACTGGCTTGTCTCCGAGCATGACGACTTGACTCGGCAGGAGTTCGTCCGCGACGACAATGGTTGGGCCCGACAAGGCGCCGGAGTCTTTGCGGAGCGCCGCGCTGAGAAAGCTGGTCAGGCGTTCGACCACATCGCGGATATCTGCCAGCCGCTCACGAAGATAGTCATCACGTGATCGATCCAGGAGCCCGCGGTAATACTCCAGCAGCTGCGCCAGGGCGGCCTGGCAGGAGAGATGTTCGTCTTGAATCCAGGCGTGAACTTTACCAACTAGAGTGGCATCATGCAGAATCGATTCGTGGACAGCAAAAATGGCGGCAGCCTCTTTGCCTACTTGCTGTTCCACTTTTTGCTGTAAAGCTCGGAGATCCTGAATCGAACGCTTCCTGGCGTTCTCAAACTTGGCAATTTCGCCGGCAACCTCATGGGACTCCAGTAGGCCCCGCCCCGGATCTACGAAGACCTCGTGGATACAGTAAGCGGTACCAATCGTGACGCCAGGTGATACGGCAATTCCTTTTCGCATAGTGCAAGAATCTACCAAATGCAAGGAAAACCGGCAATTTGGCCAACCTGTGATTGGTGTATAATCCTCCAAATGCAGGCCGCTATTCGCTACGTCTCCCTCGGGTTTTCGGAGGTTTCCCATGAAGGCTAGGTCATTTTTCATGAAACCCACGCTTGCTCAACACCACCGGTCCGTTCCATTGTTCTGCCGCACTTCCACCGGAAGGACACTCACGCGTGTGATCGTGTTCGGTCTGCTCTGTGTTTTGAGTCCCAGCGGCTTCTCCCAGGAAGGTGGAGAGAGCGAAGATGGAAAAGGAGCCAAGTCTACAGATAAGAAAATTTTTTCGGGCCCGCAGGCCGGCGAGACACTCAGCGAAGTGCCGGTCTGGGTCGCTTCGAAAGACGACCAACCCAGCCACAAGGTCGATCTAGCGGAATTCAGCAAGAAATCGCCGGTCGCAATCGCGTTCCTTCATGAAAAGTCTCGGCCTGCTTTTGGGCTGGCGAGACTGATGTCGGCCTTCGCCCAGCGCAGGAAAGAGTCAGGTCTTCAGGTGGTCTTTGTGCGGTTAACCGAAGACCGATCCTCTGAGGAAAAATGGTTGAGACAGATTCGTCGCTACTTCAGCGGTCCCACTCAGCTAGCCGTTGCCGATGGCGGTATCGAAGGACCCGGCTCACTGGGATTGAATCGACTAGTAGCCATGACGATCCTGATAGCCCAAGATGGCAAGGTCACCTCCAACTTTGCCTTGACTCAAGTCTCTACAGCAACCGATGGTCCTTTGGTCCTCGCGGCTATGAACGAAGTCAGCGGCGGCGGTGAGGTGCCGTCCGTGACAGAATTGATGCCCCGCGCTAGGCGTCCGGACCGGAAGAGGGAAAAGTAGAGCGGGAATACTGACTATGAGGATGGGGTACCAACGGTGGTCGCTACGAAGCCTATGCCTGGCGTGCCTGTTGGTCAGTGCTCCGCCGGCGCTGGCCAAGGAACCGCCAGTCGACTTCGCCAAGAATGTCCTTCCTATCCTCACTAGCGCCGGATGTAACTCGGGAGCTTGCCACGGCGCGGCAGCTGGCCGGGGTTATCTGACGCTCAGTTTATTTGGTAGCCGCCCCGAAGCGGACTATGAAACGCTGCTGCACGGGGTCGCTGGCCGCTACTTGGATCTACAGCAGCCCGGTTCGAGCTTGCTCCTGCAAAAGCCGAGCGGTTTTCTGGAACACGGCGGCGGCGTGCGGATCGATTCCGACGGGGCAGATTTCCAGTCGCTCCGAAACTGGGTCGCGCAGGGAGGACCTCTCGGTTCCGGCGCGAAACTACAAAAGCTGTCGATCGTGCCCGGTGAGTCTTTAGAGCTGTCAGTCGGTGAACCGGTGGAGGTGCAAGTAACCGCCCAATGGAACGATGGCGATCGCCGCCCGGTGGCACCCTGGCTAGTCATCGAGGGAGCCGAGCGCCGGCTCCCAGATACTCAGTCCACCAACGTTCAATCCACCGTAACATTCGTGCGCGGTGAGACCAGCATCGAATTGACACCTCATGCGCCGGGCTATTGGCCCGTTACCATTCGACTAGGCCCGCTAGCGCGCACTCTCCAGCTCTGGGTGCGAGAGCGAGCCGCTGATTACGAGCCGAGGGCAACCACGGCCCAGAAGACAATCGATCAGCTCGTAGCGAACGCCTGCAGACGTGTTGGCCAGTCCCTGGCCGGCCCCTGCGAACCTCATTTGCTGGCCAGAAGACTGTGGATCGACCTGCTGGGCAGGCATCCGTCGCTCGGTCAATGGCAAGAGGCTACCGAGCTGATCGCCGGTGGCGAACTGGGGGTCGTCGTCGATCGGCTGCTCGCTAGCGATGAATTTAATGACCGAGCCGCAAGACAGATCGTTTCATGGATCCAATCTGCTAGCCGGCAGAAGGGGCCGTCAGAGAAGTTGCAATCGCAGGTCGCTCGATTCCTCGCAAAGAACGACAACCTCCGCGAACTGGCGCTTCGCATGTTGACCGTATCCGGTTCCGATTCGGACGCGAACACCGAGGCCGCAGAAAACCTGAATCTCTTCCACCAGTTCGCGACCGAGCCGAGAAGCCGGGCCGAGTTGGTCGCTTCGGTTTGGATGGGCGTGCGCGTCGGATGCGCGCAGTGCCATGATCATCCGCTCGATCACTGGACGCAGGACGATTACTTTGCGATGGCCGCTTGTTGGGCGGAGGTGGAATCCGCCGGCCAGATAAGACGTATCGCCGGTCGCACAACGACCGACTTACGCACTGGGCGTGCGGCAGTGGCCCGCTTGCCCGGCCAAGACGCACCCTACGTCAATTCGCAGGGCTTGCCTGCGGATATCGCGTTCGCTCAGTGGCTTGGCGGCAAAGACAACCCTCTCTTTAGCCGAAACATCGCAAACCGTGTCTGGCACTGGCTGCTCGGCTCCGGTCTGGTGGTTGAACTCGACGACCAACGCGAAACCAATCCTCCCATCAACCCCGAACTGCTCGAGTTGCTCTCCGCGCGGCTGCAACAAGAGAATTTTTCTCTCCGCGCGATCGTTCGCTCGATTGTACTCAGCGATGCCTATGGCCGGTCGGTGGACACGACCTCAGCCCGGCTGGCGCACAGGATGGTAGCTGCTAGAGAGCCCAAGCGTATCGACTTTTCTATGGAGCGTTTGGTGCAAGATGCGCTCCAACTCCCTGCGGATGATCAAGCGGCATCGGTTCCAAGTGATCCGACCATGATGATGAGCGCCGCCGATGACGATGGATGCAGTCGGACGGCAACTTGCGCCGACCCTCTCGGCCAGAATCTTCGTCTTGTGGCCGGCGAAGAGATCAATCGGCTGGTTTCCCAAGCGGTCGCTACGTCTTGGAAAGCGGCTGTCCCGCCGATCACCTTACTCGGTCAGTTCCATCACCGACTATTTGGCCGGCCGGCAACTGCCGCACAGATTCAGCGGTGGCAACAGATGTCGGAACAAGTTGACGACCGCCCCGGAGCTCAACGAGAGTTCGTTGAGGATTTGCTCTGGAGCTGGCTGGTCAGTCCAGAATTTCTGCAACTGCACTAAAGCATTTTTACTTTTGGTGATGACAGTTTGAGATTTGGGTAAAGGGGTCAGGAGTCAATTGCCGCCAGCGGCCCTTCGGGTGCTGTGCACAATTGACTCCTGACCCCTTTACCCGACCCAAAGATTAAG
>JANQJJ010000265.1 GCA_028281725.1 Pirellulaceae bacterium
GATGAATCTGGTCGTTCGGCCGGATGTCTGGCAGAGGCATCGCCAGGTTGCCAGACGCTCGAACGCTTGGCTCGTCCACGGTGCGTTGGAGAATCGAGAGGGAGTCATTCATGTCGTGGTCGGTCGCATTGACGATCTGACGCAGCATGTCGTTGGACTCGTTTTGAAAAGCCGCGATTTCCACTAGCAGTATTTTCAGCAATCGTTTGGGATGCTGTCCTACTACTTAGGAATGCGGAGCGACGGATCGAGTTTCTTGGCAAGGGAGAACTCGTTCTTGGACGCTTTGGATTTGCCTTGTTTGGCAAACAGAACACCACGCGTCCAGTGCAAGAGGGCCTCGTCGGGAGATCCCAATTCTGCTTCCGCCACATCGGCCGCCGCCCGGTCCAGCTGGTCGGAGGCGCAGTAGCAGCGAGCCCGAAGCAGAAGGGCCGCTGTGTACTGGTCTGCGTCGAGTCCCGGTCCGGCGATGGCCTGCTCGAGCTGTTTCAGCGCTCCCGGCATATCACCGCTTTCGACCAGTTCTTGAGCTTGGTCGAACGCGGCTTGAGCCGACTGCAGAGTAGCCGAAGCGGTCTCACCCGATCCGCAGCCGGCCAGTACGAGCAACACCACAACCATCTGCCGGTAGTCCGGAAATCTAAACATAGGCTGCCTGCCCCAGGCTACTCGGGTAACATCTCAGCCTCGCCACGCCTCCGCGTTCCCGAAGCTCGCCAAATCTGTAGATCCACGTTTTCGCTGACGAAACGCACCGAACCGTCTCCCAGGCCAGCATTGACACCACCGGCGTGCGTACTGCGTGCGGCAACGATCGCATGCTCGCCCGGTGCATCGGGTATGGCGCTTCTGGCTCCACAGTCATATCCCTGCCAGTTGGGCGGAGCCACATGGTTGTACAGCGTGCTCGAATAGAAAGCGAAGGGCCAACCGTTGGAGTAATCGCTACCGGGAAGCCAACGCCCAGCCGAATTGAAATGAAACCTTGCCGGAGCTGGGCTCCAGTTTCCACATGCGTTCAACATGGCTTCTCGATTCACCAAACCGCCCGGCCGACCAGGCATCGCGACCATATCGAAACGTGGGTCGGGCAAACTGGCGCTCAAGTCGGCTCCGCTGCCCTTGTCGCGTTCGGAGAAAAATACGGTGTTGCTTAGTCCGTCGGTGAACGCGGCGGACCGGAGTGCCTCTCCCATGGTGAACGCCCCGTTGCCACGACACGAGAACCCGCCGCTGGTCGCGGAGATGTTATGGTTGTTTCTCGCATCCAGCGCCCCGGCGTAGGGACTGTTGCCGCCAAAGTTGCAACGGTAATTGTTCTCGCTCACGACCCGACCGGTATTCGGATCTGAGGGGCAGATAAACAGATTAGCCGCGTTGTTGTAAGCTGCAAAGTTGGTGTTTTCAGGAACGCCACCCCGCGTCATGCGAACGGCCGAAGGAGCGCCGAAATCGATCAAGTTGTATATTTTGCCCTGTTCCATGAAGGGCAAAATGAAACAGTGGACGGAACGAAAGCCGGTCCAATCGGTAGATCCCGGGCCCTGCCGGACACTGGTGTAGTTCGTATAGTTTCTGCGAGCACTACCGTGGCGCACCCAATCGGGCGCCATCCGTCCGGGAGGAAATCTCCGATGCGCCGATTCGTAGTTTAAGGCCGCTAGCGACATCTGCTTCAAGTGGTTCGAGCACTGCATTCTTCGAGCAGCCTCGCGAGCTGCTTGGACAGCCGGTAGAAGCAAGCCAACTAAGATGGCGATGATCGCAATCACCACCAACAGTTCGACCAACGTAAAACCACGATGACGAGTCCATCTGCGCACGCGCATGGGATGCACCTTTCAACAAAGACCGAGAGAAAGACTTATTGAAAAAGCACTCTGTTGATATCTGATCGTCTCTCAGATAGCCAATGCGTTTACAATATATCGAAAACACACCCTGTGGCAAGTATGAAATACTTCTCAGGGAGTATTTTTATCCGAAAATTACTAATCGACGTATAAAGAAAACGTCTTGTCGGCGACGACTTGGTCTGCCAGTTCCAATGTCATCCGCCAGTCACCGAGCTTGTTTTCCAAAGGCGCCCAGATGGTGTCGCCTAGGTAGAAATCCCAGTCGTTGCTCTTGACGTATACCTGTCCGTCAAAAGGGGGCCGCGGGACGCCTTGGTCGTCCGGGATATCGGGATGGTAGATACAGTATCGAATCTGTGCGTTTTTCGCGCGTTTGATGTTGACGATGAAACCGAACTCAACATCAATCTCTGCGCGAACACGCGTGGTGAACTCCGTGATCTGTGGAAGCCCCTTCGCTTTTTCGTCCCAACCGTCGTAGATACCAAAGCTACGAATGCTGACGACCGGTTTTTGTTTTGCCAAGGAATCTCACTTCGACCAACGAACCACTGCGGAACTCATCTCGTTTCGGGGGCATCTCAATTGGAGTCGTGTCCCCGGTGCCACGCCGAAATTCTCCTCTTGGCCGGCTCGCTAGCCAAGTGCCCTTGAAACCGACGCCGAACCAATGCTCCAATAACCGGTCCTTCTATCACCAATGGGGTTCGAAAACCTGCGCGCCCTTTCCACCGCTGGCGTCAGCCAATGTTGTGGGTGCGTGGCGTGGGATCGGTCTAGCAAATTGCGTTCCGGTGGAGACTAACTCGGCAGCGCCCCATTCAGGGTAGCGGGCACGCTTCGTCTGCCGTCCACGGTAGGCCACCGTAGGCACGCTCCACCGCGCCGCAGACCCTGAAAAGCGAGAGGATTTCTGAAGCGGACGGCAAAAAGGAAGCGGAGGGCATGACGGAGGGTGCCTGCGACTTATCAGCGAATTCGTCATGAAAATGGCGCTGAGACATAGCCTGGAGATACACCCAACGGACGGCTTGTAGAGCGATGACCAGCATATTTAGAGTGAAAGAGCTGACGAAAACCTACCAGATGGGTGAGGTGAAAGTTCACGCGCTGCGGGGGGTGAATCTCGAGCTTCAGAAGGGGAACTTCACGGTGCTGCTCGGCCCCAGCGGGAGTGGCAAATCGACGCTGCTTAACATCCTTGGTGGTTTGGATACACCGTCGTCGGGTACCGTGCATTTTCGCGACACGGATCTGACAACTGCCAGCGAACGGGCCCTAACTCGCTTCCGCAGGGAGGCGGTCGGTTTCGTTTTTCAGTTCTATAACTTAATCCCCAGCCTGACCGCTCTCGAAAACGTGGCGCTCGTCACTGAGATTGCTCGGCAGCCCATGCCGCCGGCCGATGCGCTTGCCCTGGTGGGACTGGGCGATCGACAGGATCACTTTCCGGCGCAACTTTCCGGTGGCCAACAGCAGCGAGTTGCGATTGCGCGAGCCATCGCGAAACAACCTGATGTGCTCCTCTGTGATGAGCCGACCGGCGCCTTGGACGCCTCAACCGGCATTACCGTGCTTCAAGCGATCGATCGTATCAACCGGGAATTGGGTACGACCACCATCGTGATCACGCACAATGCGGCCATCGGCGAGATGGCTGATAGCGTAGTCACGATGCGCGACGGACGGATAGCCACGCGGCGGTCGGTCGAGACCAAGTTGCCAGTCGACCAGTTGCAATGGTAGGGGCGTGCCGATGTCGATGCTGACACGAAAACTATGGCGAGAGTTGGCCGAAACCAAAGGGCAGTCGCTGGCGATTGGCGCGGTGGTCGCTTCTGGCGTGGCGGTTTTTGTCATGTCGCTCAGCACGCTCAGCTTTCTGCGTTCGACTCGCGACGCCTACTACGATCGCTATCGACTGGGCGATGTCTTTGCCAGTCTGCGCCGAGCACCCGACACGATGGTGCCGAGGCTCGAGGCGATTGACGGAGTCGGTGTCGTCCAAACGCGTGTAGTGACGGATGTGACGCTCGCGGTACCGTCCGTGGAGGAGCCGGCCACGGGCCGTCTGATTTCGATTCCGACCAGTGGCCAACCCAAGTTAAACGCGATCCACCTCCGCAACGGCCGTCTACCGGATGTTCGGCACAGTGAAGAGGTCTTGGTCAGTGAAGCTTTCTTTCTGGCAAACAAAATGCAGCTTGGCGACTCCATCAGCGCGGTGCTGAATGGTCGTTTGCAAGAATTGCGAATCGTCGGAGTGGCGTTGTCGCCGGAATACGTCTTTCAGATTCGTGCCGGTGATATCTTGCCCGACGACCGACGCTTCGGCGTATTTTGGATGAACCGCCGGCACTTGGAAGCGGCCTTCGACATGGATGGTGCGTTTAACGACGTATCGCTACGGCTGCTGCGCGGAAGTCGCGTCGATGACGTGTTGGATGCCGTGGATCGATTGTTGAAGCCGTACGGATGCGTTGGTTCCTATTCAAGGGAAGACCAGATTTCCGCTTCCTTTCTCGACGACGAAATCCAGCAACTCGAAGGCATGGCCGTGGTGGCTCCGGTCATCTTCCTGGGAGTGGCGGCATTTCTACTGAACGTGGTCCTTTCGCGCCGCATTGGCACACAACGCGAGATCATTGCAACCCTCAAGGCGTTTGGATTTGGTAACTGGGAAATTGCCTGGCACTACCTCTGCTCGGCCGTCCTGGTGACGCTGGCCGGTGCCGTGGTCGGCTCACTCGGCGGCACGTGGCTGGCATCGGGGCTCGCGCGACTTTACTCGGAGTTTTACAAGTTTCCTGAATACGTATACCGTCCCGACTGGCGCGTACTGATCGTCGGCGTGGGGATCAGCTTGCTAGCAGCCACGTTGGGAGGATTTCGAGCGGTTCGCGCGAGCATGCGGCTCATGCCAGCAGAAGCGATGCGACCGGCGGCACCGTCTCGCTATCGCCGGTCGTTGGTGGAATGGTTAGGACTCTCCTGGCTAGTCCCTTTGCCAGCGCGAATGATCTTGCGTCAGCTTCAGAGGCGTCCGATGAGTTCGCTACTGGCTACGCTGGGTATTTCCGCTGCGGTTGCGGTACTCCTGATGGGCAATTTCTCGCCGGATGCCATTGCCTACTTGATCGACTTTCAATTCAAGACCGCGCAGCGGCAGGACGTACAAGTCGTATTCGAGGAACACTTGTCTCCTGACGCCTTGTTTGACTTGAAGCACATGCCCGGTGTGGAAGCGGTGGAACCGTTCCGGGCGGTGAGCATAAAAATGCGGCATGGCCATCGCGAGCGGCGCACGAGCATTATGGGACTGGGCGATCGCCGGGACCTCTATCGCCTGCTGGGCGCCGACGAGCTGCCGATACGTCTGCCTCCTAGCGGGCTGGTCCTCTCAGATACGCTCGCAAAAATGTTGGGCGTCCGCGCCGGAGAAACCGTGACCGCCGAAGTTCTCGAGGGCAAGCGATTAACGTACGAGCTGCCGGTGGTGGGACTGGCAAGAGAGTATGCGGGACTCAATGCCTACTGTGATCTGCGTGCGCTGCATCGACTATTGCAGGAGGGGGACGTGCTCTCCGGAGCATTCCTGAGCGTCAACGCGGACCATCGTCAGGAACTTTACCAAGAATTGAAACAGACGCCCGTGATCGCTTCGGTGGCCGTGAAGCAGGCGACGATCAAGCGGTTCGAAGACACGATCAGCGAAAACCTGCTGACGTTCCAGGCGTTCAACGTCGTCTTCGCGGCAATCATCGCCATCGGCGTGGTCTACAATACCGCCCGCATTTCTCTCGACGAGCGGTCTCGAGAGCTGTCCACGATGCGCGTCATTGGTTTTTCGCGCGGAGAGGTCTCGACCATTTTGCTCGGCGAGCTCGCGTTGCTGACGATAGTCGCCGTTCCGATCGGTTGGTTGATTGGATACAGCTTTTGTTATTCGATGGTCTTGGGGTTTGAGACCGAACAGTATCGAATCCCACTGGCGATTCAGCCCAGTTCCTTTGCCGTGGCGGCATTGGTAACGCTCATCGCCTCCGCTGCGAGCGGATTGCTGGTCAGGCGGCGACTCGATCATATGGATTTGGTCGAGGTGCTGAAAAGTCGTGAATAGTTTGTTTTCAAGAAGGGGATTGGTTTGAAAAGCCTAGTTCGAACCTTGGCGTGGGTGCTGGGGATTGTCGGCATCGGTGCGATTGTGTTGATCGCCATGCGCCCACAACCGGTATTGGTCGACACTGTCAGCGCAGAGCAGGGCAAATTGCTGGTAACGATCGACGAAGATGGACTGACCCGCATCAAAGACCGCTACGTCGTCTCGACACCTCTGGCCGGTCGTCTCGAACGAGTCAAGTTGGAAGTCGGTGACTATGTTGCAGCCGATACCACCGTGATCGCCACGATGCAGGCGACAGATCCCAGTTTGCTCGATCCTCGGGCTGTGGCTCAAGCCCAGGCACGGGTCAAAGCCGCCGAGCGACGACTCGAAGCCGCGCGCGCCGAGATGACGAAGGCCAAGTCGTCTGAAGAATATGCCCATAGTGAGCTGGTCCGCACCCAGGATCTCGAAGCTCAGAACGCCGTTTCGGCATCCGAGTTGGAGTCGAAAGAAATGGAGTACCGAGTCCGGAGCGAGGAGGCCCGAGCGGCCGGTTTTGGCGTTGGTATTGCCGAGTACGAATTGGAACTCGAAAGGGCCGCGCTGATGCTTACCGCTCCGGCCAGTGAAGTGAAATCTCCCGGTGACAAGGGGATGGAGTTATCGATTAAGGCGCCCATCAATGGACGCGTGCTGCGAGTCTATCGAGAGAGTGCGGCCGTGCTGACCGCCGGGGCTTCCATTATCGAAATCGGCGACCCACTCGACTTGGAGGTCGTGACGGATGTCTTATCCGTGGACGCCGTGCGCGTCACGCTCGGCGATCCCGTTTTGCTTGAGAATTGGGGGGGAGACCGTCCACTTCAGGGAGAGGTGAGAGTCGTCGAACCCTCCGGATTTACCAAACTCTCCGCATTGGGTGTTGAAGAACAACGCGTGAATGTCATTATCGACATCCTCGATCCACCGCAGCAGCGGGAGACACTCGGTGATGGCTTCCGCGTGGACTCGCGGATTATCGTGCTAGAGCAGCCGGACGTGTTGAAGCTGCCCACCAGCAGCCTCTTTCGTGTGCAGAGCGCCTGGCAGGTTTTCCTTGTCCGAGACGGGGTGGCGCGGCAGGTAGAGGTCGAGATCGGCGAGAATAATGGTATCGAAGCCGAGGTACTCAGCGGTGTTCGTCAGGGAGAGACGGTGATCGTGCATCCCAGCGACGCCGTGGCAGACGGAGTTGCGGTCCAGCAACGCGGGCGTTAGCGCGAGCCTAGTGCTTTGTCAACACTAAAGATTTGGGTAAAGGGGTCAGGAGTCAATTGCCGGAACGGCCCTTCGGGTGCTGTGCACATTTGCCTCCTGACCCCTTTACCCGACCCAATCGAGCGAGGGGGACGCACCACCCAAACCGATACGCACTCTAAAACCAGAGCCTTCCGGCAGGCCAGCGCGCTGGCCCGCACTCGGGACAAACCGGTCCCGAGTCGCGCGGGATTTGTACCGGCGAATCCGCCGCGTGGGGACGTTACCC
>JANQJJ010000321.1 GCA_028281725.1 Pirellulaceae bacterium
TGATCAAGTCCTGAGTTCGGCCCCCGGCAACGGTGCGGTGCCCGCGTATGATAATGTTGGCATCGCTGGGAGTTTTGCCATCGAGTTTCAGCAGCGCAATTTCCGGAGACATGCGCGACCGCAATGCTTCGAGCGAGATCTCGTCACCGCCGATCACGACAGCCCCGTCATTGGTTAAATGCACGATGATCGGAAACTCGATCGGCGTATCGACCGGCTTCGCCAGTTCGCTGGTTGGCAAAACAACCTTGGCGTTCTGCTCACTCTGCGAAAAATTGATGAGCACCATGAAGAATGCGATCAACTGAAACGTCATGTCGATCATGGGAGTCAAATCGGCCTCCACGGCCGCAGTTGCCTTGTTTTCGATGCGCATGGGAGACTTAGCCTTCGAATTGTTCGATCAATTCTTCGCTGGTAACGCCGACCTGTAGGGTCAGACGCTGAACCCGATTGCGAAGGATGTTGTAAACCGCGATCGCCGGAATGGCGACGGCTAGCCCAGCCAGGGTTGTAAACAGGGCGGTCGAGATGTCCATCGCCAACTCGCCGGGTTTTGGTGTGGTGCCTGAAGTCGCGATCGTGCGAAAGGCGCTGATCATCCCCTGGACGGTTCCAAACAGGCCGATCATGGGACTGATGTTG
Source organism: Pirellulaceae bacterium (assembly GCA_028281725.1). GTDB lineage: Bacteria > Planctomycetota > Planctomycetia > Pirellulales > Pirellulaceae > Aureliella. The sequence continues at coordinate 646 of JANQJJ010000321.1, forward strand.
CCAATCAAGGCCATATAGCTGAGGTTGTGTTCCATTTTCATCGTTTCCTCTTCGCCCACCTCTTGCATCGCTTCGACGGCGTGCGAGTGCCCCCGGTCGAGTTTCGAAAGTCCGGCAGCCACGACCTGCCCCAGGAACGAGTCGTCGGTACGTACCAATTCGGCCGCCCCTTGAGGGTTGTTTTCCGCGAGTTGTTGTTCGACGCCCTCGACCAAATCCGGCGGGCAGATGTTGTCCTGTCGCGCGGCGAGCAGGTTCATCACGATCAGAGTCAGCAGGGTGATCGAAAGGGCAAAAAAGATCACCGTATAAGAAATGCCGAGTGCCTGAAACGTCCAGGCCAAGAGATTCGAGGGTGCCTTGGGGCCCGTGTCCTCTTCGCTCGTTGCCGGAGCTTGTCCGGGCGCACCAGCGTCGGCTACCGGCGCAGCGTCCGGTGGCGCGGCCGGGACGCCCAGTTCCGCATCCAACTCGTCTTGAGCGATCGCGACATCGGCCAGAGAACAGCAGGCCAACGTCAAGAAAGCCATAAAAAGTAGAGATTGGATTCGAACGAGACTCCAAGAGTCCTTCATGGTGACACTCCGATGATCGTTTGCTGGAGAAAACTGAGCGGCTGTAATTTGAAGACCGGCTAATTGTTAAGCTTGTTGGCCCAGACGCTCGATGCGTACTGCGAAATCAGTCGCTCCCGCGCCTCGGCCGCTCGAGCTGCCTGGCCTTCCTGGGACCAAAGCTGGACTAGGTGGTAAAGTGCCTCCGCGTGAGCTTCGGCTTCGGTAAAAAAGAGCAGGTCGGTTTGCAGGTAGCTTAGCAAGGCTCGGCTGGGCTGATTGAGCGCCAGGTAGCATGCCCCCTTGGCGTTGTTGATACGTGCAAAAAGGCCTTGATCGGTCGAGTCATATTTTTGAACCATTCCGCTGAGTTTCTCAAGCGCCTGCTGGCTGTTACCGGCTAAGTTTTCGCAGACGGCCAAGCCAACTTCGGCCAAGCTTTTCAAGCGGGCCATTTCAGGACTGCTGGCCTGCGCGCTGACCAGTTGCTGAAATCGTATCTTGGCCTCGGTGGGCTTGTCTTGGGCCAGTTTGACTTCGCCGAGCCGATAGACGCCGATGGCTTTGGTGTCTGGACTGGGGGCAGAAAGCAGCGCTTTGAAGTAGTTGGATGCCGTATCGGGTTGGCCCACAGCCAAGGCCAATTCGCCCAGCATTTCATTCAGTTCATATAGGTGATGCGTGTTGCGGTTGGCACTGTACACCGCCAGCAGGCCCTTGATAGCCGCTTTGGTGTCGCCGTTACCAGCCAGACCCAACCGGCCCTCGCAGTAGTAGCGGTAGAACTGCACATCTTCCCGAACGCGCGGGTTGCTGATGCCTGAGAGAGAGATCTTCTTAAGTTCCTCTAGAGCCTGTTCGTACTGCCCCAGGCGAACTTGTTCCCGGGCGCGGTCGAGTCCAGTGGGTTCGTCGTCAAAGGTGATCTTGCTCACTTCATCCATGGCAAACACCTGGTTCTTTCCGCGAACCGCGATGGTGACTTGCGCGGGCGAAAGCTCAACGATCTCTCCTTGAACCGATACACCTTGCTTGGGGTAGAGCCGGTCGTTGGCCCTGGTGATGTTTTGGCAAACGCAGGCCGTTAGCACCCACGCCAACAAGCACGCTAGCGGCCGGCTATTCCTAGGTTGGTCCAACATAAGTTTCTCGTCGATATCGGTTTAGTTTTCGTTGTTTAGCATCAATGCGGGAAATAACCCATTTCGTAAGTCACCAGGGATGCTGGTGCGATCGAACAAGCTCTACCGCCATTTTTTGGGGGAAGAGCGCCGTGCCGCTCAGGTGACGGCCTTCCTCAAACCACCGGCTCTGCCGCCGGTCACTTGTTCAAGGCAGCCAGTCCTGTGGTCGGTTTGCCCAGCGCCTTTTGGATCACTCTCAGCAGATCTTCGTACTTCTTTCTCATCGCGTCGCCACCAAGTTCCGGATAGAGCGTTGCGGTCGACGTAATGTCCTTCTCCGCTTTGCGGATTTGAGCAGATTTTTGTTCTGCATTCTGCAACCCTCTGGCGTATTTGTATCGGCTGTAGGCTAGTTGGTAACGTGCCTCATAAAACTGATCCGTGAAATTTGGGTTGTTGGCAACCATCTGCGAGATTTTCCCCCAGCCCCAGAGCAACGGTTGACGAGTTTTGGGATCCGGCCGACCACCAGCGATCGCCGCTTTGTGAAAGCCCGAGTTGGTCGCATCGCCCCACGCCTGATAGGTGCGGGCGGCTTCCATTTGCACATCCAGCAGGCTGTTGTTCTTCTGGAGAATCGCTGCCAATACGTTGATAGCCGCTTTGTAGTTCCCCAATCCGCGCGTTGCGCGGGCGAGCAACAGCCGGATTTGATTTTCAAAGCCGTCGGGCTGAATCCAGCCGGGTTGCGACTTTTCTTTGGCCAGGATGCCTTCGAGGACATTGGCGGCCTCGGCGAACGCTTGGCTAGCCGGCTGCGCGCCGGCCGGAGAGCCGGCAAGCTCTTCGGCGATGGAGACGAGGGTATCGGCCGCCCAGTACTGGGTGTTGAATACCTCGGACTTGGCTGCTTCGGCGGCAACCACGACCAGTGCTTCGGAGAGTTTTTTTCGCTCGTCCGCTGCTTGGGTGGCCGACAACTTTTCCTTCAGATCGCTGGCGAGTGACACAAAGATGTCGGCGAGCGTACGTTGGCCATCGGCTTGTGCCGCAGCCGCATCCTGCAGCAGTTTGACGAAGCTGCGTGTTTGTTGCACCGCGACGTTGGCTGGTATCTTACCGGAGGCCAACCGGCTGATCACAACTTGGATCGCCGTGCGATACGTTTCCATCGCGACTTTGGCCGGGACCAAGTCGGGTTTGCTTCGAAGGGCTTTGATGGGCGAAAGCTCGCTGTCGAAGAGTTGTTTGGCGGCATCTTCATCACGTTTTTCATTGAGCATCAGCCGGACCAAGGCGCCAATGGCCTCAATCGCCGAAGCGTTCAACTCATCCGGCGTCAGATCTTGGATGCCCTGCTCGAGCGACTCAATCGCCCTGGTCCGCAGTTGAGCGGTCGCCTCGGTTTCTTCGCCGGCCGCTTTCCTCTCCGCGAGATAGTTGGCGTAGAACGAGATGCCCGCATCGCGTCGCAACTGGCTGGCGTTCCCACTCGTGGCCGGTACTAGCTGCAGAAACCGTTCCGCTTTGTCCCACTGTTTGTCGATGAGAGCTAGCTGGACGAGAGCCGCGGCAGCGGCCGATGCCTCGGCAGACTGGGGCCACGTTTGGACTAGGTACTCGGCAAAAGGTTCCAGCTGGTCGGTTAGCTGAGCTTTCTCTTCGCCGCTGGCGGTGCGCAAGAGATCACTAAATCCACCGAGGGTGATATTCGTCGCTCGAAGCCCTTGTTCCGTTCCTGGAGCCGATCTGGCGAGGAACTCGGCAACCGTCATGGCGTCCCAGGGCCTTTGTTGTTTCAGTAGCAAATAGGCGATTCGAAATCGCGCATCGTAGAGCCTCGACCGGTCGTCTTCTGAGTTGAACAGGCGAAGCGCTTCCCGAAGTAGCTGCAGAGCTTGACGCTGGTCGGCGTCGATCGCCGCTTCGGCTGTCTGAAGCTGCTCGGCGAGGGATGCTTGGGTTTCTGCCGAAGTCTTGGGGTCTGCTATTTGCTCCTTGACGACAGCCAATCCCAAGGAAGCGGTCTCAGAGCGATCCAACCGAATTTGAGCCGCCGCGAATGCCTCTTCAAAATCCTTTACCTCAGGAAGTTCAGTTGACTGCTGAGCGACATTTTCGACGCCGAGCCCGGCCAACAACTCGCGCGTCTGTTCGAGATGACCGCCGGCAACGCGCAGCATGGAACGCAGGTCGTCTCGGGTGCTGCGAACAAGACGGCTGGCGACCCGATCACTTGGGTCTTTCTTCTTCAGTGCCTCGGACCAGGCTAGACGCAGTTTGGCCAACTCGAGCTTCAGGGTCATCGTTTCGGGTGAGTTCCGCTCGTCGGGCCGCAGGCCGCTGAGCCACTTGTCCGCGCGATCCACGGCCACCGGGTATTTGCCTTGCTGGGCTAACAATTGGATCAACTCCGTCACCGAGTCGGTCTGAAGCGGTCGCAGGATGTCGACGTTCTCTTGGTCGGCGATGCGCTGGAATCCATCGATCGCATCTTCCGGCCGACCAAGAGCGACTTGGATGCTGCTGCGGTAGAACAACGCATAGTTGCGAACGCCGATCATTCGTTGTTCTTTGGCATACAGATCGCTGAACATCTTCAGCGCCTTTTCTAAATCCGCCTTGCGGGCTGGATTGTCCTCGGCACGGCTTCGCCCACGATCATCGACGGCCTTGCCGGATAACAACTGAGCCTGACGAAGATCTTGCTGGACACGGCGGCGGATCGCTACCTTGGCCGTGTCGGACGGATCGATCCGGGCTCCCTTCATTTTTTCCAGGATGCCTGCGAGTTCCTGGATCGTTGCCTCAAAGAGTTGGTGCGCATCATCATAAAACTTGATCGCATCAGGGATATCGTCCTTGGTATCGGGACCAGCCTGCAACTTGGCTTCCTCGGCCCGCGTCAACAGCAGTTCCCCGAGTTTCAGACGAGCCTCTCCCCGGCGAGGATGATCCTTCTGATCGGCTAGAAATTTTCTAAGATTCGACTCTGCCTCATTCAGCTTGCCTGGACGCAGAGGACTCTGAGGAGACAAGGTTGCCGCAGACTGATACCGCAGTAGCCCGCGTTCGAGATCGATTTCCGATTTGAATTGGCGGCTGACTTGGGGCGCCGCTTCCAGGTCCGACAGGTACGTCAGCGCCAGGTCGAAGAGCTGCTCATCTCTGAGTTTCTGTAAGAACCGTTGATAGGGCTCTTCGGCGTGCCCTTGGGAGGCGGCAGTTGCCAAACCCCACAAGACGGCCATGACAGCAGTTGTCACCGACATGCGGCTTAGGCGAAGGCTCTGCAGTGGTTGTTTCATAAGCTTGTTGAGGAGGGCAGGTTGCGCGGTTTCGGTTACGCCAACTCCGGTTGGGCTGACGCAGATGCAATCGTGCGACATGATGGCGTCCCGAAAGATTTCAATCTACCAAGTCATGGAGCGAAAAACCACGTATGCAACAACTCGGCGCCCAGGTTCAACCTGGGGTGTTTACGGCATGATCTCACGTTTGGAAAAGTAGAGAAAAGACGTGATGATGAATGCGAGATCGTGCACAAGGTCCGTAATGTTGGCCATCCGGCTGGCAGTCAAGATAAGGTGGATTCCCTCACATCTTTCAAGTTAGCTGGAATTGGGAAGAGTCTCAAGTGTTTGACCGGCCAATTGACCCGTTCGACACAGAAAGTGTCAGGGTGAGCCGGAGTGGTTCCGGCCGGACGTGCCCAGCGCGGTTGGCTGCGTCTGCTGTGGTAGAATGAATTCTTGAGACGCTGAAGGCAACTCCGGCCAGGGCAAACGTCCAAGCCCAGACCGCCCGGTGGCACGCAGAGCGGGATGGTATGCAGAGCAGGATTCAGAATGGTTCGACTTAGATCGGAACGATGGTTTTCAGCCGATGGTCAGAGGCGAAGTCGCCGCATGGTGTCGGCAGAGACGTCGGGCACACGACGCCTACTTTCTCTATGTTTGCTCCTGGTGCTGGTGATCATATTGATGCAGAAGGCGGCCGATCCGAAGTATGTCCGCAATGCCTTCAGCTCACTCGGCGTGCCGCTGGAGCAGCAGACCAGCGAGGTCGCTGGCAAGCCGCCGCCAGCCGTTCCAACTGGGGAGCTCGGCCGTACGGCCCAGTCCGATCATTCTCTATGGAGCGTTACTTGCCAGGATCTCGTCCCCCGGCTACTCGGCGGAGCGACCAACGCTCAAGTCCATCGGCTGAGCGATCTATGGTTTGCACTCGACCGCGATGCACCGCGGGATCACCCCGCGAATCTGAGTGAGCTGCAAGCGGAGACGTTCGAAATCTTGACAGGCGTAGCGGATGGGCTGCAGCCTGCAATCGGCTCTGGCCAGCAATCCGACTGGCATGAGCAGCTGGCCAGATTTGACACTCAGTGGCACGCGTTCTGGGACCGTCTCGAGATCGAGCAGTCGCTCAGCCCGGATTCGAATGTTCCGGTCGCTGAAGCAGAGTTTCAGCGCGCACCAGATGCAGGCAACCCGGTGGAGCTGACTCCTGAATTCGAGTCAGCAATGACGCGTTTTCTAGATCAGCGTCTGCTTGCGTCGCTGCGTGACGCTTCTCCCTGGACGCATTCCGAAGCGGTGCCTTTCCGGCGTCTTTTACAGAGAGGGCAGGGGACCGGCCGTGTGTCGACCGCGCCGGTTGGAGTTACCGATGGCCTGAATCCGCTGATTAGCACTCTGCAATTGGAGTCGGAGGCGGAAGTCTATCGAGGCCGCACCGTTCGTTATCGCGGTTCCGTGCGGCGCGTGCAGCGCGGCGACCAAGCCTTGGGGCTCGCTAGGGCCTACTGGCGACTCTGGCTGCGAGGCACAGATGATGCCGTGCAGCCCGTTGCGGTTTATACGTCCGATGAAGTAGCGGAGCGTTTCGCTCAGATCCTGACGGATTCCGAGGCAGCCTTTCCAGAGATTGAGGTTCGCGGTGTGGTGGCGAAGCGGCTCGCATACGGTTCGGCTTCCGGTGTCCAGGTGGCGCCTACCTTGTTCGCGGATTCCATTGAGATATTGCCCCCTGACCAGCCGGTGGTGACCAACATGGCTACCGGCGAACTCCTAGGGCGTTTGGGATGGGCCGCGCTCGCTGGCGGCCTGCTGGCTGCCGTTGTTCTGATTCCGATTATTGCCGGTCGGAGAAGACGGACGATCCGTCGTCGGCTCCCCAAGTTCCATCAGCGGTCCAGTCTGCTGCTGTTATGCGGCTCTCTGGCCGCCTATTCCTGCGGCGATACCCTGGCCGCCGCGCAATCGACCGGCGACCAGGCAAGCCCCGCTGTTGTCCAGCCGCCTTGGGCGCGTGCCACTGGCGACGATCCACAGCAGGTGATCTTGGCGGAGCGTCTGCGTGGAGCATTCTCCCCGGCTGCTACCGACGAGCTACGCCAATATGTCGCTGCCGCCCAGGTAGCGAGGTTCCCCGATGCTGCTCTGAAGGCAATTCACACGCTTTCCCAGGTCGGTTGGCAACGTATGCTCTCGTCGGACGTGTCATTTGAACTGGAGCCATCCGCCCTGGCGGTCCGTCGTGCTGAGTTGGCTGGATTGGTGCGTTTGGCGATGCCCATCGCGTTGAGCGACGATCAGATGGCATGGTTTCAGCGCGAGCCAGACGAGCAGATTTATCGTATGGAAGTCGAGTTGCGACCGGAATTGTTCGGCAGTCTGCCGCCGGCACCAGATGATGAGTCGCCGGTACCAGATGACGGTGACAAGGTGCGGCAAGCATCGGACGAACTCAATCGCGCCGAGTCCCGACAAACGGTAGAGACGAAAGAGCCGGCAGCCGAGTTGTTAACAGTATTTTGTCGCTCTGTGCCTGATTCCTGGTTGTCGAGTGTGCGGTTGCGGCAACCAGTTAAGATCGATGGACTGGCATTGATCGAGTCAGGCGGTACGGTCGCCGATTCACTGTGTGTATTCGCGGAGATGCCTACTTGGGTTTTGCCCGAAGACATCGCGCCGGACGAACTCGCACCACCCCTGGCAAGTCATCTGATGGACCTGGGGCAACGTGGGTGGAATCTATCCTGGCTCGACCTCGTCAGCAAACACAATCAGAAGCCGCTCAGGCGTGATGAATCGGACCCGTACTATACGATGTTGCGGATAGCCGCAAACGAAACTTTTTCATCCGATGCCGCTGGCGCGCGGCAAGCGACGACCGAGCCCATGGCGGTACTCGCAGAGCCCCATGAAAGCGTGGGCAAGTGGGTGCGGTGGCGCGTGCGCTTGGTTAGTGGTTCCGTCGTAGAGGTTACCGATCCGCGTGCGCAGGCGACTTTGGACGCCGACCGTTATTTTCAGTTCGACGGTTTTGTTGATATCGGCCGCCAGCGCGTTCGCTATCAAGTATCTGGCAGTGAAGGGCATAACGAAACCGTCGATTTCGAAGGTGAGTTTCCGGTCACGATCGTGATGCGCGATGACTGCGGTTTTGTGCCTTCAGACGCTCTAGCAAGTGGACAACTCAGTTGGGAAGTCGGTCGCTACGCGCTCGTTACAGGCCGCCACTACCGGCTTTGGTCCTATCAGTCCGAGCTGATGCAAAGCAAAAATGAAGCGGCTCGGCAAACCGCCCCCCTGGTGGTCGGTTCCAGCCTGGAAATCACCTCTCCGCCGCCTCGCCAGACGCCTGCCATCGGATGGTTTGGATATGCCCTGTGTGGGGCGACACTGGCTTTTTTAAGCGCGATATTGGTTCTGGTCTTGAAAAAAGAGACGCCACGTCGTCGCACCTAGGTCCGGACTTTACCTAGGGAGGGGCTCCCTGCTTGACTGCCCTGTCCGGAACCGCATACTCGGACGCTTCGGACGGGTGAGATGTCTGACGTTTCACTCGGGACATATTTCCTATTGGCAAATTTTCCTATCGGCAAACAAGGGTTGGGTGAATAATGCGTCGTGCGAAGATAACGATCATTGGTGCGGGAAATGTCGGCGCCACTTGTGCGCACTGGTGTGCGGCTGGGGAACTGGGGGACGTCGTGCTGCTGGATATTCCTCAAACCGAGGATATGCCCAAAGGAAAGGCACTCGATCTGATGCAGGCATCTCCCATCATGGGCTTCGACAGCAATCTCGTCGGGACGGCCGACTACGACGATACGCGAGGCAGCGATGTTGTCGTGGTCACAGCCGGAATCGCGCGCAAGCCGGGAATGAGCCGCGACGACCTGCTGAGTACCAATGCCAAGATCGTGGGATCGGTCTCAGAGCAAATAAAGCAAAGCTCTCCCGAGGCGGTAGTGATCGTCGTCAGCAATCCACTCGACGCAATGGTGCAACGCGCTTTGCAGGTGACTGGTTTTCCGCCCAACCGAGTCATCGGCCAAGCGGGCGTTTTGGATACCGCCCGATATCGCGCGTTCCTCGCGATGGAGTTGGGGGTCAGCGTCGAGGATATCTCCGCACTGCTGATGGGTGGTCACGGTGACACCATGGTGCCGATGCCCAGCTGCACATCTGTGGGGGGGATTCCGATTGCCCAGCTATTGGATTCGGCGCGACTCGATGAGATCGTCGAGCGCACCAGAAAGGGAGGAGCAGAAATTGTTTCATTGCTCAAGACGGGCAGCGCCTACTATGCTCCGGCAGCGGCAACCGCGCAGATGGTAGAGGCCATCGTGCGCGATAAGAAGCGTCTCATTCCCTGTGCGGCCTACTGCGACCAGGAGTACGGCGTGGGGGGCTACTACGTTGGGGTTCCGGTCGTCCTGGGTAGCGGTGGCGTAGAACGCATTGTGGAGCTTCAATTGACGGAGCGCGAAACAGCGGACTTTCAAAAAAGCGTGCAGGCTGTCAAGGAGTTGGTAGCTTCGATGGAACAGTTGGTTAACGGTTAATGATAGCTAACAAGTGTCTACGGCAACTACCGATTGTCGGATTCTGATACGTGTCCATTTCAGGATCATTTCCAGAACTCGCTGCGATGACGTTGACTTCGGATGCGGTCATGCTTAAAACCCATGAGAGAGTTAAGGCAGCAGCGGCCGCAAGCCGTGACAGTGCAGGCGGGGATCTTAGGATAATCATCCGAGGACCTAAAAGTACTTCTCCTTCATTCCACAAATTTAAGATTGGCGACTAATGCAGAACCGTCTCATTGGCTCTTCGGAGCTGACCGGTCGACTCGATAGTTTGCATGATTCCAAATATTCTTCTTTATCACCTGAACGTCCGTACTTAGAGCACCAAGTTTGCTTGTTCGGGCCAGAGCACTACGAGGCTCGCTACGATTATCCGCTGATTGTGTGGCTGCATAGCTGCCATAGCACCGAGCGCGAGCTGGAGAACGTGATGCCTGAGCTGAGCCTACAGAACTACGTGGCCTGCGCGCCGCGTGGTACCGTAGCGTGTGATCCTGCCGGCAAGTTGTACCGATGGGGTCAGTCGGCCACTTCCACCGCGATCGCCGAGGAGCTTGTTTTTGAGTCCGTCGAGCTGGCTCGCTCCCAGTTCTCGATAGCGCAGAAACGCATTTTCCTGGTTGGTTTCGGTGGCGGTGGTACTATGGCGTGGCGCGTCGCTTTGAGATATCCGGATCGGTTCGCCGGTGTGGTGTCGATTTGCGGTGGTTTCCCATATCAAAATCAGCCACTTTCCAATTTTGAAAACGCCCGGGATCTTCCGACTTTGTGGATGTATGGGGGCGAGTCTTCCAGTTGCGGTGTTCCGCAGGTTTGCGACTCGTTGCCTGTACTCCATTCCGCGAGCCTCTCAGTCGATATCCGCCAGTATCCATGTGGCAACGAACTGCTCAGTAATATGCTCGTCGATATGAATAGTTGGTTGATGGAGCGCGTGACGAGCCAGCCCGCTGCCCAGGAAGCGACGGTGGAAGAAAGCTTTTCGCGGAACTGATCTGGCAAAGCCAGGCGTTTGTTGGATCTGTTCTTGAGCACCACTCCGGTAAGCCTCTAACCGTGCGCTCTAGTGTCTGAGGTCAGACTGGCCCGCCAGCATCTTCTTTTCCGTGGCCAATCGTGCCGCTCGGCCAAAAGCGGGAATCGGTCGGGCTGGTAGGCACCCGAGACACTCCGGCTGGACGCCAGCCGGGGCTGGACGAGTCGTCTCAAGCCTCAACATCTGACTAACCGTTAGGCTCAGCCGCTGCCGGCAGATCGTGCCTCCAATTTGTCTTCATCTTCTGCGGTCCCTATTGGCGGCAACCGATTGCATCAGAGGGCAGCCTAGGATTGGTAGTGCCAAATACTGGCGTGCCACTGGGCGGTATGCCGATCAGCAATCCGGCGGCGTCTTGGGGGAACATGCGACCATCTAAGAGACCGCTCGCTTGCAGGTGGGATCGGCATGGCGTCGATAGTACAGGCTATGTGGGTGTGCGGGCTTGCACTAGAACTCTGGGACGGCGAGTTGGCTCAGGCAGGGTGGGCCGGTGGGGAGGAAGCGCTCGATGTCGAAAAAGACGCTGCTCAACCTGATCGGTTCCGGTGTGGTCACGTTGATCGCCTTTGGGGCACTCTTCGCATTCATCGCCAATAGCGATCATCTAGACACACCCACACAGTTTGAACTCGCCATGTCGCTTCTAGACGAAGGTCGCTGGGAAGTGGCGGAAGGTATCGCGCGGCGGCTCGACCATTACGAGTTGGTGGGTCCTGAACACGATTCCGCTTGGCACTATGTGATGGGGGTCTCCAAGATTCAGTCGGTTCAGGACGCGGTGGATTCGGCGAAGAATCGACGCGTCGTGATGGCTGCGACCGAACATCTAATCCAAGCGGAGAAAAGCGAGTTTCCGATCGGATATCGGGCCAAAGGCGAGTACTATCTGGGCTGGTGCTATTTTCACACATACCGCTGGAAGGATGTTGTGGAACAGCTTGAAGATTCCGCCATGACTTGGCCGGCCAAACGGAGCGACGTGTTCCGGATGATTATCGAATCGCAACTTCGTCAGCAACCTCCTGACCTGGCGGCGGTGCGCAGGAGTCTGCAGGCGTGGGAGGCGATTCCAGGCATGTCCGAGAGCGAACTTGCCAGAGTCGATTTGGCTAAAGCCCAACTGGCCTTTTCTGAAGCAAACTACGATCAATGCCATCGATTGCTCGAGGGCCTCAGGGAAGGAACTCCCGAGTTCTACGATGGCTTGATCTGGCGAGGTAAATCCCTCTTGGCGCTGGCCTCCGATGCGCAGGAGGAGCCGGGGAGCCATGACCGGTGGCTCCAGGAATCTGAGATCGCGTTTAAGAAGGTCGTCGTGGGGGCGGACACGCCGAATGACTTGCGACGCCAAGCGTCCTACCTGTTCGGTCGAAGTCTGCGGGCGCAAGGCAAACTATCCGAAGCGTTAGGGACGTTCAGTGGGGTTCGGCAGTTGCATCCCCAGTCTTCTGAGGCAATCGCCGCGGGCATCGAAGAAGCAGAAGTATTGCTTCAACAAGGATACTTCGAAGACATGGTATCGACGGCACACCACGTCTTGCGAAACATTGACGACTTGAAACTGTATAACGAACAGTGGATTCCCGCTGACGAACTCAAGACGCGGTTGCTGGACGTTGGCCGATCCCTGCGGCAGCAAGAGGAGTTTGATTGGGCGATCGAGCTGGCCAAGCATATTGCGTTGGCTTTCCCGATGTCCGATTCTGTGCGCCTGCAGGCCGAGACGCTTGAGGAATGGAGTGAAACGCTCGCTGCGCAGCCGGTCCGTCACACGGATGATGCAAAAGCCAGCCATCGCAAGGCCGTCGAGGCAAAGTACTTCATGGCGGCCGCCAAGTTCGAGGAACTCGCAACGCTGGAGTTGCTTTCGAGTGAGTATCCCGACATTCTGTGGCGGTCGATTACCAATTACCAGAAGGCCAACGAAATTCAGAAGGCCAATGAGCTTCTCGAAGACTACTTGCGTTTTGAAGATCGTACCAAGCGTCCCCAAGGGTTTTTGGCGCTCAGCCGAAATCACATGAATTCTGCGCAGTGGCAGCGCGCTCTCGGATATCTTCAGCTGTGCTTAATCGAGTATCCCAAACATCCGATCAGCTATGAAGCTCGGCTGCTGGCTGCCAAGGCGCGAGTTGAATTGGGCGAATACGAGCAAGCGGTAGAACTACTCGATTACAATTTGTTCGGAGGTGACTTGCGGCCCGTCAGCCAGGTATGGTTGGACTCACTCTTTGAATTGGGGCAAACGGTTTATAGACAGGGGAGTCGACTGGTACTCGAAGCCGAAAAGACGCGCGTCTCAGATTGGGCGGAGTCCGAAGAGAAACTACGTGAAAGTCACGATCGTTTTGTCATTGCCATCGAACGGTTGAGGGAAGCCGTCTTACGCTTTGAAGAAGAGGATCCGCGGCATTATGACGCGCGATATCTGATCGCGAAATCGTTTCGACTTTCAGCGGAAATGCCGACGCAGCTTGCCGCTTCAGTTCATTCGACTATCGAGCCGGCCAAACGGCAGCTCATGCAGCAAAGAAGAGAACTGCTCGAGAAGGCACTGGCCGAGTTTCGCACGTTGCATCAAGACATCAATACCACTCGCGAGACGTCTAGTTGGACTGAGAGAAATCAGGCGATCGTTCGGAATTGCTACTTCGGTGAAGCCGATACGTTGTACGATCTGGGACGCTGGGAAGATGCGATCGACGCATATCGTAGCGTTGGTGGCCGGTTTCTGAACAAACCCGAGTCGCTCGAAGCATTAGTGCAAATGGCACGGTGCCATCGCAAGCTTGGTCAAAAGTATGAAGCGAGTCGCGCGCTGGCGCAGGCCGAGCAACTGCTCACACGCATACCTTCTGAATACGATCCTCAGTTCGTATCGCTCACTCGGTCCTCGCGGGAGGAATGGCAGGATCTCATCGGCTGGCTTCGGCAATGGGACTAGCCGCGGCTTACTCACGTAGGTTCTGCCTGGGCGAGCTACAGCCGTCCCGGGGTTGTGAACCTCAATTGCTTGCCTGAATGATGGTTTCGTGTGGCAAGCTACGCCGCGAATCCAAACGGGCCGGCACGTTCGAATGGGCGCTGGCCAGCTAATTTGCTTTCAAAACACTTCGAGCGTGCCACGCGAGCAGGTTTCTACAGATGCAAAATTGGCGAATAGGTATCGCTACCGATTCGGGCATTTGCTAGAAGGACGTGACCATTCTGATACCAGGCGTTTCAATGGACACCTAAACATGGGCTCCGACACCAACTCTCTCGATCGCCATACGACTGAGTACACGGAGAATTTGCTGCAGTGCATGCAGGACCGGCTCGGAGCCCTGACAGCGCTGCGGCAACTGGCCGACTCGCAGGCCGATGCGGCTACCGGGGGCGACGTGAACGTGACGCTGGGGATTCTCGCACGCAAGCAGACGCTGTTGGATCAACTATCGGTCATTCAGCAACGGTTGCAGCCATTCTTTGACGACGATCCCGAAGCACGCGTTTGGACTAGTCCAGAGCGAAGAGAGGCCTGCCGTCAGCATGCATACGAAGGCAGTCGTCTGCTGCAAGAAATCATGCAACTCGAGAAGACGGCCCTGGATGAGATGGCTGGCCGGCGCGAAGCGGTGGCAGCCCAATTGCAGGATGGCAAGGATTCTATTCTTGCGCATACTGCCTATACGGCGGATAGCATGTTGTGTGAAAGCGCGCTGGACATAGGCGACCTTTGAGTGCCAAGTGACGACCGGTCCAGAGCAAGAGTTTAAGGAGATTGATTGTGGTGCAGTTTGATGCTCGCTGGAGCCAAGCGGACAACCGAAAGACCCTGCATGAAGTCGTTCGGTCTGGACTAGAGAGGATCGCGGAGCCACTTTCCGCGAAGAGCATTGAAGTGGACTTAGATTTGGATGACACCGTAATGGGCATGCGCTGTACGAGCCAATTTGAGCGGCTTGTCGCGCAGCTGATGGAGCTGGCCGTTTCGAGAAATCCCGAGAAGGGAGAGCTGACGATCACTGCCTGCCGCACCACACGT
>JANQJJ010000346.1 GCA_028281725.1 Pirellulaceae bacterium
TTCGCGGGATTCTATCTCAGCAATCAGAGCCCAGCGCGTCCCCAGGATATTCAGGGGGGCGTAGGCGCTGAGGACTTCGTTCCCCAGATAGTTTTTCACCGTATGCACGCCCATTTCACCAGCGAGTGCTGCCCGCACGCTGTCGGTGTCCATCTTTCCTGTGCTGGCGTGCCGAAAAGCATTGACGACCGAACGATGGTCCGCGTCGAGCAGGCTGTCGGAGCGCGGTAGAGCGTCGGGGCCGACCAGGTAGGTTTCGCCTTTAGCTCCCAAGCCGGCTCGCTCGGCCAACATGGCGTTAACGCGATCGACAGGTATCTGAAATATGGCTACGCCGATGCGCTGTGCCCCATCGAAGATAGGGGAAGCGATAAATGCGACCGGCGTTTCGTGACATGGCCAGTAAGGCTGGAAATCGACAAACACGGTCGCATTTTTATCCTCCTCGCCAGCTGCTTTCTGAAAGCACTTGCCAAAGTTCGAACCGGCAAAGGGCCCGTCCAAGAGGCTCGTGCCAAAGTCTAGGTTCTTGAGTACGCTATAAACAATCCTTCCCGTCTCATCATCGACCAGGAAGATATCGCTGTATCCATTCTTGTCCAGAAACTGTCGGACCGACGGGTGTACCTGTTCGTGTAGGGCATCGTACGTGGTCTCGTTCTCGGTGCGGTCCAGCAGATGTTTCGAACCGAGTCCGTTGCTGTTATCTTGAATGTAAGCGGACTGCAGGGCAATCGTTTCGTCGGAGAGTTGCTCCAACTTGGCCTCCACTTGGCCGTCACGCCCATCGTTATGGCGCGCATATTCGGGCTGGAAGACGTCGCCATAGTAGCTGTCGAGCGACTTGCGAGCCGAAGCCCACCTTTCGTCATCCCACTGAGCCTCAGTGGCGAAGCGGCCAAAGTGATCGTTGAATCCGTGCATGGCCTGTACGACCATAGGGTTGTTGGAGAACGTGATCGCCTGGCTCTCGATGCCGCTAAAGTAGTCTTCGACTTGGCTCTTTTTGAGCGTGGCGATGGCGTCTAATGAGCTACTTGTCACTTCGTCCACAGCCGCGAGTGAGGCATCTCGCAGCGCGCTCGCGCTGCGTGCCATTTGGTAGTAGCTGACCGCTGCCAAGAGAGCCATCGGAATCACTCCGACCGCCACAAACGAAAGCAATAGTCGACCACGAATTCTCATTTTCTGTCTCACGCGTAGGATCTGTACAAACCGGAAGTGCTGTATCGCTAGATTCCGTACCAGCGCACTATCCGTGGAATGTAACTTCGGCCACCTGCCCTTGAGCGGCTAACGAATCCCTAAGCGGCCTCCTTCTCCTTGCAGCTGCCCAATAACTCCTCTAGATCCAAAATCATGACCAATCGACTCGGAGCCTGATAAACTCCGCGAATGAGTTTTCGCGGAACACCCTGCAGATTCGCCGGAGGTGTCGAGAGTTCGCTGCTGTTGATCGCCATGATGTCGGATATCTTGTCAACGCACAGGCCAATCAACTCGCCGTCATGATTGACGATCAAGTTGCGACCGGATCCCGGGTCCGCCGGTGATATTCCGAGCACGATGTGCAGGTCGAAGATGGTCACCACCTCGCCCCGCAGGTTAGTCACCCCGCGCACGAAATGCGGTGCATGAGGAACGTGTGTCAGTTTCAGATTGCGGTTGATTTCTTGCACTGAAGAAATCTCCAGTGCCAGAACGGCTTGCCCAACTTCGAAGGTGACTAGTTGGGTCTGGTTGTCCGAAAGCAGCTCGGATCCGTTGTCGATGTCGTTTTGGTTTGAAGTATCCATAATCTGTATCCCACAAATGCGGTTAGTGTCTGTTAGAGTCAGTCGTTATCGTCCGTTCTTGGCATACCGGGCGATAGCTTCGAGTAGATTGGTCTTATCGAGTTTGACTTGATAGTCATCCACGCCGACATTCTTACCACGCTCGATGTCGTCATCGCTCGCCAGGCTGGTCAGCGCGATCACCGGCAGGGAATCGGTACGTGAATCATCACGAATTGCTTTGCAGAATTCCAATCCGCTCATGCGGGGCATCTCAACGTCGGTTACCACCAGAGTTGGAAGTGGGTGCATTTCCTGCAGTTTCTCCCAGCCGTCTTGGCCGTCACAGGCTGTCGTGACGGTGTAGCCTTCGTCGATCAACGTTTGTTCCACGTGGCGGCGGAAGAAGGCGGAATCCTCGGCGATCAGAATGTGCTCGCCATCGGGTTCCGCATCGCTTTCATACTTCTCGACCCATTCTGGGTGCGCGGCCTTGGTCATCTCGAGCAAATCAAGCAGCCGTGTTGTCTGACCGTCGACAACGATCACTCCGGCTACGCCCGGCTCCCGCAAGGTGCCACCATCCACCTTCAACTCGACGTCGCAGATGTCATTGAGCAGTGGCGAAATCAATCCGATTTCCCGGTCGCCGACATTGAATACCACCACCGATAGATGGGTGAAGTCACTACTACGCGGTTTGGCGGAGATGTACTCTTCGATACTCAGCAGCGGTAGCGTACCTCCGCGATAAGGAAGTAGGCTCTTGCCGCCCACGTTGAGGATCTCGTCTACCGGCGTTCGTTCGATCCTGGATACGCAAGCCATAGGTACCGCAAACTGCTCGTCCGGAGCGTTGTTGAACAGCAGCAAGCGGTGCGTCTCGTCGCTGTCGGTGGTGGCGTCGTCTTGCCCCTTCTGCCCATTGATTTCCTCGCAGCTTCCCAGATCGGCGTGGATTGCGATTCCCGAGATATCGAGAATGAGCGCGACATGGCCGTCACCGAGTATGGTGGCCCCCGCTAGGTAGCTCAGCTCCTTCAGCTCCCGTCCGAGTGGCTTGACAACAATCTCCTCGCTGTCATAGAGTTCGTCGACGGCAACACCGTAACGGAACTGCCCCGACTCGACGACAATGATGTTGATACTTCTCTGAACGGCGTCTTCGTTTTCGTCTATATCCAAGACCTTGCCCAGCCGCACGAGCGGGAGCAACGCCCCACGCAATCGCAGTACTTCGGCTCCTTGAACATTGCCGATTCGCTCGCCCAGTTCCGCCAGCGGTACGCGTACCAGCTCGGCGATGTTGGTCTGAGGGATGGCGAATTTCTCTTGTCCGCAGCCGACGATCATGGAAGGAATGATAGCCAGGGTTAGCGGCAGCGTGATATGCATGGCCGAACCCTGTCCCAACTCCGACTCGATGTCGACGGTTCCGCCGATCTGCTCGATGTTGGTCCTGACGACATCCATCCCCACGCCTCGACCACTGACGTCGGTGACTTCGGCTGCCGTCGAGAAGCCTGGTGCAAAGATCAACCGCAGGGCATCGCTAACGGACATGCTAGCCGCTTCGGCTTCGCCAATCAGGCCGTTGGCGACTGCCTTGGCCTTGATTCTCTCGGAATCGATCCCACCTCCGTTGTCTTCAATACGCACGCAAACCTTGCCGGCCTGGTGGAAGGCCCGTAGGCGAATGGTCCCTACGGCTGGCTTGCCCTTCTTAAGCCGATCTTCGGGTTGCTCAATTCCATGATCAACCGAGTTGCGAACCAAGTGAGTCAGCGGATCTCCGATCGCCTCGATGATGGTTTTGTCGACCTCGACCTCGCTACCTTCGATCTCGAGCTCACACTGCTTACCCAGTTTGGCGCTCAGATCTCGGACGACGCGTGGGAAACGGTTGAACACGGATCCGACAGGCTGCATGCGGGTCTGCATGATCGCTTCTTGCAGTTCGCTCGTGACTTGGTCCAAGCGTCCGGCCACAGCCTCCAGTTTGTCCTGACTGCTGGCGTTGACGGACTGGAGCAATTGGTTCCGGCCGAGCACCAGTTCTCCTGCCAGGTTCATCAGGCGATCCAGAATGGATACATTCACGCGAACGTTCGATTCCACTGGCTTGTGAGGGACTTTCGGTGCTGCCTGTTTCGATTCCGTTGGGGCTGGGACCGGCTTGGTGGCAGCTGGCTCGGCTGGGCTGGCCGTAGCGGCTGTCGCATTTTCGTCCGACTTTTCAGTAGCTTCCGGCTGGGACACCTCAGGGGTGGCTGCCTCAGTGACCTCTTCGGATATCTCGACCATCGTTTCTGCCACCTCCTGGGTTTGAGCATCTGCACTCGAACCACTATCAAGAATTTTCTTCAGTTCCGCGACTTGAATGGACACATCCGCGTCATTACTGCCGTCCACATCCGCAACCAGATTTTGCAGGACGTCAGCTGATTTGAGAAGCGAATCCACCACCTCCCCGCTCGGGATGAGCTCCTGATTGCGAATCTGATTGAGGACGTTCTCCAAGTTGTGTGCCAGCTCGTTGATCGTCGACAGGCCTAGAAATCCCGCAGCCCCTTTGACGGAGTGAACAGCTCGAAAGACCGTGTTCACCAGATCCAAGTTGACATCAGCGCCGCAGCTTTCTATCTCCAGAAGTTGACTTTCCACATCGGCTAGGTGTTCCCTACTCTCGATTACGAATTCCTGTAGAAGATCGTCGTCCTGTAGCATCAGATTCGCCCTTTCAAGTCGATGTCGCTGATGTTGGCTCACGCGAGCCCACGCAGTCCCATCTGTTTTGCCCTATGAGGATGTATGCACGCTCAAACAGATTGATATCTGCCAAGCCTTCGGAGCCCCAATGCTCAAACGCCCTTATTGGGACAACCGTGGAACGAATGAGATACGTCCCAGTACTTCCCCACCCCAAAATTTGCCTACCAAAAATACACCACCGAAACGATAAGGCTTTCCAAATCAGACAATTCTTGTCAATTCGTCATCTCGGCAACCTCAACCATTTCCGGTTGTAACGCTCATGCAAACGTGCATCCATCTTCGTCTTGAGGAGCGTGGTGATGGCCGCAGAGACTTTAGACAAATCTTGAATTTCTTGGTGATTCAGAACTTGACTTGCCATTCGGCTGACCCATGTTTCATGGCATATTGCGTGAGACTGCGATAGGATCTTGTGGCAAAACTCAACAGCCGATTTCGGTAGGGTATTGACCGGTTTAGATTCTCGGTTGACCAGAGAAAGAGACGTCCATCGCAAACGCATCTAAAGGGCAGTAACTTCCACATCGTGAAAGGAACCATCATGAAAGTCTTGGTGGCCGACGATTCCGGCGTCATGAGAAAAATCATTATTCGCTCGCTCAATGCGTGCGGAGTATCCAGCGTTGTTGAGGCAGCGGATGGCAGGGAAGGCTGGGATGCGTTTCAGGCTGAACCGGTCGATATCGTGTTGACAGACTGGAACATGCCGGAAATGTCCGGCCTCGAGCTACTCCAGCAGATTCGCGGTTCAGGATCGGACGTACCCGTCATCATGATCACCACGGAATCTGAAAAAGCGAAGGTCATTGAAGCGATTCAAGCCGGCGTGACCGACTATCTTTCCAAACCGTTTGAGCAAGACGAATTGCGTGACAAGCTTGAAAAGTATGTCGCCGTATAACACCGACTGAGCGCTGGAAGCCATGTGCAGCCGGCCTCGCATGCGAGAATCTTCGAACCCCACGCACAGCCCCAAGCGTTCAACTCTTAAACGAAAGATCCATGGTGAATACATTGAATGATGCTTTGATGTCTGAGGTCCTGGAGCGAAACTCCCGACTTCAGGGTGACTCCGACCAAAGCGAAGGAGCCACCTCCGAAGAACAGCAACAGGCGCTTGTCCGTTGTCTGGTTGAAAGTGCCAAGAACATCTTCTCAACGATGTGCGACATCCCGCTGACCGCGGACGAATCCACGTCTGGAGAAGATGCGTCCAAACGCTACCATGTCAGTGGCATCATCGGTCTATCGGGAGCTTTGAAGGCGACAATCGTCGTCAGCGTTCACAAAGATCTCGTATTCCATGCGGCGGAAGGATTCCTCGGCATGAGACCTACTGAGATTGATGCCGATGTAACCGATCTAGTTGGTGAATTGGCCAACATGATTGGTGGTAACGCCAAGGAACGCATGAAGATGGAGGGTCTGAGTATCGGGCTACCGACGGTTGTTGCTGGTGACAACCACAAGGTCTCTTACAACTCAGGCATGGCCTTGACGGTCTTGCCATTCGAGAGCGATCACGGCCCCCTGTCGATCGAACTGGGCGTCGCCTAGCAATCGACCACAGCAATCGAACGAGCGAAAGCCGATGTTGGTTTCCACATCGGCTTTTCGCATGCGCGAATGGAGGACACACCGACCTCATCGGCTCCAATCGAAGAAACCTATCTCTCGCAACCGCTGCTCCATCTCCTTTGCCTCCGCGGCCGATAGACCAGCCTGCGGCAAACGGCAGGGACCGATTGGCACCCCCTGGAGTTCCATGATCCTCTTCAGTGCTCCGTGGAATGGGTAGTCACTTATGATTTCAACCAACTCCACGGAACTGAGTTGATAGCCCCGCGCTGCTTCCCAATCGCCGGCTTCAAATGCGTCCATCAAGCGGTTGTATAACGGAGCGGCGATGTTGTAGGTACTGCCAATGGCGGCTCGCGCTCCGACCGACAAAGCGCCGAGCAGCATCTCATCCACTCCCCACAAAACCTCAAATCGCCGGCTCTGCAACTCGCAACACCTCTGAAAGACGTGCAGTTCGGTGGTCGTGTACTTCATTCCAGCTAAGTTGGCAATGCGCTCGGTTGCCTGCTGCAGAAACAGCGGCATACTGAGCTGATTGCCCGTCAGCGAGGGAATGTGGTAATAGTAAAATGGCAGTTCGGGTGCACCTGAGGCAATCATCGCCATGCTCTCGACCAGCCGCTCCACCGAGTCGATCTTAAAGTAGGACGGGCAGGCGGCCGAGATGGCGGCGGCCCCGATAGCGGCTGCGTGCTCAGCAAGCTGCTGGGCTTCGGCCAAAGAGTTATGTCCTACCTGGACCAAGACCGGCACCCGCCCACCAGCCGCCTGCACGAACTCCGCGGCCAGTTCCCTGCGCTCGCCGGAGGTCAATGAGATTCCTTCTCCCGTGCTGCCGCAGACGTAGAGTCCTCGGACACCTTGAGAAAGCAGATGCTCCACCAGTGGACCTACCCGATCGAGATCCAGCCCTGTATCGGATTTCATGGGCGTGAGCGCTGCTGCGAAAATTCCGCGGTACCGATCAACCATCCTGCGGTCCTGTCTGTACGTGTTGCATTTTTCTGGAGCGCCGGTTCGTTGTCCCACTGGATTTCGGCGGCGTAATTGAAGCGACAGTATAGGGTACGGGCCGGCCCCAAGACAACTTTCGACCGTTCCGGCACTCTGGAGGACTCACCTCGGGCGGTGGCAACAGATTCGATCCCTCTTTGTGAAGTAGCTTACAACGCGGCGAACGGGGCTTAAAATCTTCCTCGATTTTCCCAGCTGAGGGCAAGCTTTCGCACTCGATTGCGTCACCATAGTCGGTATCGTTCACTTCGAATTTGTCTTTCCTACAGTCCAAGGAACACCTGATGTCCATAGCTCGTCTGCTAATCGTGTGTCTTGCCGTCAGCGCATTTCAGTCCATTGCCACCGCTCAGTCCGGCTCGCGCACGCGGGGATCTGGTACCGTCCAACAAGGTTCCGGTTCGGTGCGAAGCTCGGGAACTGTCATGCGGGGCTCGGGTTCCATTCAGGGATCTGGCGCCAAGTCGGCAGTCGCCATGAACGGCTATTGCCCGGTGTGCATCCTAGAAATGAAGAAGTGGGTCAAAGGTGATCCTCGATACAGCGTGCAGCTCGACGGCAAGGTCTACCTGTTCCCCGGTGAAGAGCAAAAGAAAATGTTTCTGGCCAAACCGACCCAGTACGCACCAGCGCTCGGCGGTGATTGCGTCGTTTGCGCTGTGGACGGTGGCGCTCGCACGGCCGGTAGCGTCCATTTTTCGGTCATTCACGACGGGCGTTTGTACCTGTTTCCTGGCGAAAAGGAAAAGGCGGCCTTCATGGCAAATCCGCGTAAGTACGACCAAGCTGACTTGGCGCTCGGTGGTATGTGCTCTGTCTGCCGCGTGGAAATGAACCAGGAGGTTCCTGGGAAGCCGGAGTTCGCCACGATCTACGGCGGCAAGCGTTACTTGTTTCCCGGCGCGGAGCAAATGAAGATGTTCCTGGCCAACCCAGGCAAATATGTTCAGAAGCCGTAGTCCCCGGGCCCTGGCAGATGGAGCGGGCTCGCGCTGAGTCGATTCGCCTAGAGCGCGCCATGGGCTGCGTGGTGCGTCACCCTCGCTCGACTGCGCAACGATTTCTTTGAGTGTGCGCGCCGTCGGCGCGTGTGGTTCCTACCAGACGCTAGGCATGCTAGCATCGCCAGGCGGTATTCCCCAATATCTTTGGCAATTGAAAGCAAACGAGCTTGGGGAAGGAAGTCCCATGGTGCTATAAAGCCCATTCCAGACTCACACAAGACTGCTCAAGGAGGATCAGTCGCCCACCATGCATCGCATTCCAACCAGAATCGAAGACGTCGAGATCCTACGGCAGTTTGCCAAAGTTTGCGCAGGTGGCTCTACCACCTTGGTTCGCCGGAGATTCACCCACAAGTCGGCCGCGAGCTTTCCCCATGAGGAAGTCATCATGGCGGATCGCGGATTCACCTGCGAACCCTGTTACACACGCAACCGGAGTGCCGAGCGAACCTTGCGCTGTATTGAAGGCGAAGTGTTCGTCGTGGTAGCTGATATGCGCCTTGGCAGCCCGACCTTGGGGCATTGGCAGGGCATCTATCTGACCGAAGACGATTTGAGAACCCTCAGCGTGCCCTCGGGCGTTGCCTGTGGTTGGCAGGTCAGCTCCTCGCGCGGACGGTTGGAACACCGATTCAGCCGTTGGGTTTCCTCCAGGCGTTGGCGATGGCTGCGTTGGGATGATCGATTTTTCGACATCGCTTGGCCAGACACGCCTACAGGGTTGCTCCACCACGCGCGTCGCAGCCGTCAGTTTCAATCCCTACCCGATTCGCAATTACCACGCTACGTTTCCGCCGGTGCCAAGCCCATGAGTCCGAAACTATCTCAACCCAAGTTGCCCAAGAGGTCTTCTGTTCCCGCACCCGGCCAGCGCCCTGTCGATTGCGCGCCAACCACCCGTCCATCCCGGTCCACACGATTGGCAAAAGACAACCTGCTGCTCGTGATCGGCAGCAGCGGACAGCTTGGTCGTGATCTATGTCGCCATTTGAGAAAACTCGGTAGTGTCGTCGGTGCGTGCCGCAATCCAGATCGCGGTAGCCTCTTGCCTGTGCCGCTGGATGTCGACATTAGCCGGCCGGCAAGTTTGCGGCAGGCGATTCGTACCGTGAAACCAACGCTCATCATCAACGCCGCCGGTATAACCGACGTTCACCAAGCCGAAGCGGAACCTCGAATCGCTCAGCTCGTCAATGCAACCGCGCCGGCAGTCATGGCCGATGAGGCACGGCGCTTGGATGCGGCGCTGATTCATTTTTGCAGCGATACGGTCTTCGGTGGTCAAGGTGAACGACCTTGGCGCGAATCGGATGTCCCTCAGCCCGAGAACCAGCTTGCCCGCACCAAGTTGTTAGGTACCGAAGCCATCCGCTCAAGCGGCATTCCACATCTGATCCTGCGGGCGGGTTGGCTCTATTCATCTCATGGAAACAACTACGTCCGCCAACTGATGGACTTGCTCAGCTATCGCAACTCAGTCAGTTTATCATCGGATCATTATGGTTCTCCAACCAGTACCGACTGGCTGGCTCAGACGCTGACACAAATCATCTCACAAGCCCAAACGACCCCGATTCAAGACTGGTTGGTGAACCATGGCGGTCTCTACCATGCCGCTACGTTGGGATATGCGAGTCGCATCGAAGTGGGTGATCAGATCATGGCGACTTGTCGCCAGTACGCGATGCCGATTGTGCTGAACAAGCTGGAGGGCCGGCCGCTGTCCGAACCAGGAGCGAAGATCCGCTTATCGCGCAACTGTCGATTGGACGCAACGCGTCTCGCCACGACGTTCAACATCGAGATACCGCGTTGGCAAGAGGAGCTGAATCGACAGATCGGATTGATGCTCAACAGTATCGCTCTGCCACAACGCGCTGTTGCTTAGGCGGCACGCGGGATGTCGTAAGCTGTGTCCTCTCTGGCGCGAGGGGTTAGTCGGAACACTGGTGCGAGGGCTTCCAAGCTACCGCTACCATGG
>JANQJJ010000359.1 GCA_028281725.1 Pirellulaceae bacterium
AGCAGATCGGGTATCAGGTGGTAGGTTTTAGCCGCGGCTACGAGGGCCTGGTTGATCCGGTGCAGTTCCGGCATCTAACCACTCAGAACACCTCTGGAATCTTGGTCCAAGGTGGTACGATTCTTGGCTCCACCAACCACGGGCGCTTTTGTGCCGTGAAGGACGAAGATACACGCGTCAATCTGGAGCCCGACCTGCTGCGTGCCGTCCAGGAAACGGTGACCAGCTTAGGCTTGCAAGGGCTGATATGCGTTGGTGGCGACGGTTCACTGGCCGTCGCGCAGCAATTTCACGAAGTAGGGATTCCCGTCGTGGGAGTACCCAAGACAATCGACAATGACCTGTCGGCCACCGCTTTCACGTTCGGATTCGATTCCGCCGTAGCCTGTGCTACCGATGCGCTGGACCGATTGCATACGACCGCAGCCAGCCACGAGCGGGTGATGATTCTGGAAGTCATGGGAAGGCACGCGGGGTGGATCGCGCTGCATGCGGGCATCGCCGGCGGAGCGGACGTAATCTTGCTGCCTGAGATCCCTTGGACGTTCGAGAATGTCTGCAAGCAGGTACAGGCGCGACGCGACGCTGGAAAAAATTTCACCATTATCGTCGTTGCCGAAGGGGCTCCATTGCCCTGCGGCACGTCCGTCGCCCTGGAACGTCGCCAAGAGGATCGCCAGACTCGCTTGGGAGGCATTGGCAATGTCGTGGCGACTGAATTGGCTGACCGCTTGAATCTCGAAACTCGCAACACGGTGTTAGGCCACCTGCAGCGCGGCGGAGGCCCCACATCCTTTGATCGTCTGCTGGCCACGCAGTTTGGCGTCCATGCCGTCCAACTGTTGCATCAGCGCCGCCTGGGCCGGATGGTTTGCTACCGACCGCCGGAGGTTGTCGACGTCAGCATCGAAGACGCCATCGGCCAACTCAACAAAGTCACTGCCGATTGTTCGGCGATTCAGACGGGACGGGGGCTGGGCATCAGCTTTGGAGACGGCCGGTCGTCTCGCTACGCTACGGAATTACCTCTCACGCAGGAAGCCACGGAAACCTGCGGCTCACTTGGCGGTGTGGCCATGTCTGGCTTGGTTGCCACCAACGAGCAGTACGTCTAGGGGTCGACCTTGAGGTAGCGCCATCGGCCCGCGTTGTCCAGCATGATGAATCCATACTTCCAACCGGCTCGACACAACCACCCTGAGCCAACCGCTCTAGGCAAACAATTTGCGACACACGTGGCCTTCGTTTTGAGTTGCCCGCTCCGGACGTCCTTGGTGCGAATAGACTAGCTTCCAGTGATCGAGCCCAACCGCGTGCAGAATCGACGCGTGGATGTCGTGAACGTGGAGACGATCTTCGATCGCATGCAACCCGATTTCGTCGGTGGTGCCGATCGTCTGGCCACCTCGGACACCGCCACCGGCCATCCACATCGAAAATCCATTGCAATTGTGGTCGCGACCATCGCCCTTTTCGCTCATCGGCGTTCGCCCAAATTCTCCCCCCCAAACCACCAGCGTGCTGTCGAGCAGGCCACGGCGCCGCAGGTCCTTGATCAGCCCTGCGACCGGCTTGTCGCTGGCACGGCAGAGCCTGGAATGGTTCTTTTCGATCGCCGAGTGTGAATCCCATTTGCTACCGGCCCCGTGATAGAGCTGAACAAAACGCACCCCCCGCTCCACCAGCCGTCTGGCCAACAGGCAATTGCGGCCGAACACCTCAGTCTCCTTGGCGTCGATACCATACAGGGCTTGCGTCTCAGCCGTTTCCGCAGCGAGATCGACCGCCTCAGGCGCTTCGGATTGCATGCGGTGAGCCAGCTCGTACGTTCGAATTCGGGCCTCCAATTCGCTATTCTCTGGACGCTCAGCGGCATAACTCCGGTTCATCGCGTCGAGCAACCGCAGCTTGGAGACTTGACGCTCGGCGTCGACCGCTGCGGGACGCGTCAGAAAGCGAATCGGCTCCTCGCCACCGGACATCGGTGTGCCCTGGTAGCTAGCCGGCATAAAGCCGGCACCCCAGTTACGTGGCCCGTTGATTACTTTGCCGACATTGTCTTCGATCACCACAAAACCGGGTAAGCTCGAATTCTCCGTTCCCAGGCCGTACGAGGTCCAAGCGCCTAGAGAAGGCCGACCGGCTAGGATGGATCCGGTGTTCATCTGGCAAACGCCGTTGGAGTGATTCAGGCCATTGCCCCAACACGATCGGATGACAGCCAAATCATCCGCGCACTCGGCAATGTGTGGAATCCAATCGGAAAACCACATGCCGCTTTGCCCGTGCCGTTTCCACTTTCGCTTGGAAGCCATCAGCGGCGCATCGTATTCGCCCATCGGCGTGATGATAGGCTCGAAGCTCTCGGGCAACTGCTGACCGGCTAGTCGGTTGAGCGTGGGCTTGGGGTCCAACAGGTCGATATGGCTCGGTCCCCCTTCAAGAAACACGAAAATCACGCTTTTAGCGGTGGCTCGATGATGAGGCGGACGGGCATCACTCGGCAGGCTCGCTCCGCCCGACGCGGACGCGTCGTCAGCCAACAAGGCTCCCAGTGCGAGTGCCCCGAATCCCGCTCCGGCGCGCGTCAGCATGTCGCGCCGCGAGTAGTAGCCGTGTCCTCTGGCAGGCGGCAGATTGCGATTCATGAGGTCAACCTAATAGAGTCATTCGAGGTACAAGAACTCGCTGGAGTTAAACAGCACATGGCACAGATCGGTCAGAGCCGCTCGGTAGGACTCATCTTCCAGACAGTCGGCAGGCTCAATTGTTTGGCTTGCCTCGGCCGCTGCTTCGCCCGCCTCTTCGTCCGCGCTGCCCGCCGCGAATCGATCCAGCTCCCGCTCATCGGGCAGATAGCTTCGCAGGAAACCGAGTGCTTGCTGCTGTTCCTCAGCCGTAGGCTCGCGTTGTAAGCATCGAAGATAGGCCATGCGAACATGCTCGCCTGGCCTCGGAGCCGCTTCGATCAATCGGCCTGCCATTTCGCCTGCCAGCTTCAGAGGCCAGCTGGCGTTGGTCAACAACAACGCCTGATTGGGCGTCGTGGTCACGTTCCGCCGACCAACACTTGACGAACCATCAGGCGCGTCGAAGGTGACGAGAAACGGATGATGTTTATTGCGTTTGATCTTCGTATACACCGAGCGGCGATAGCTGTCGTGTTCTGAAGAAGGACCGCCGGATTGGGCCTGCAGGCTGCCGGAAGCGACGAGCATGGCATCACGAATCTGCTCCGCATCCAGCCGCCGGGCCGGATAGTGCCAGAGCAAGTAGTTTTCGCTGTCAATTCGATCGCCCAGCGCCGTATCGGACGCCGTGCGCTGCGAAGCTTGCATGTAGACCGAGCTGGTCATGATCAGTCGATGCAGTTCCTTCAGGCTGCGGCCGTGGTCGAGGAACCAGATCGCCAGCCAATCGAGCAACTGCGGATGCGTCGGTGGAACGCCCAGCCGCCCAAAGTCGCTGGTGTTGCGTACAATGCCGCTGCCAAAATGATATTGCCAGATGCGGTTCACGATCACACGATGCGGCAGGGGATTGTCAGGTGAATTGATCCACCGGGCCAGCGCCGTCCTGCGTCCGGATGTTCGCTTGGCCGGGCTGGCGGAGTCAGGGTCGAACTCGGACTCGAATTCTCCGCAGAGCGATTCGGAGCCAAATACTTCGAAACTTTCAGGCGGCACCGGGTCGCTATCAGCCAGGCGCGGAGGAATGAACGTCGGCGGCGGAGCGGTGGGGACCTCTCCGGCGGCCATAATCTTCACCGGAACCTGGGGCTTGCCAGCGTCGAGCTCTTTCATTTCCGCCTGCAGGGCCCCCCATCGCTCCTTGTCTTCGCCCCGAAGCACTTTCGCGAAATCCAGCTTGGCGTACTCTACCAGCACCTGACGCTCGGCCAAGTCCGCGATCTGGTGCTCGTAGCCGTCGCGCTCCGCTGCCGGTTTCCTGAGAATGGGACGAACGTCAAGCGGAAACTTATTTAATGCCTGATTCCTGACCTGCTGCCTCTTGGGCTGCTCGAGTGCCTTAATTTCTTGAAGTAGCCGGCCCGCTTCGCTCTCCCAGGATGCGAGCTCCTGATGGTACTGCGCCAGTTCTTCCTCGGTGGCATATGGCTTGTCGTCTTTGGGAATAAACGAAGCAAACGTCGCCTGCAGCCGGTAGTAATCGCGCCGCAGAATGGGATCGAATTTGTGATCGTGGCACCGCGCGCATCCCATCCCCAGGCCAAAGAAAACTTCCCCCGTCACATCGGTCAGGTCATTCAGAATGTTACTCCACTGCGTCCGCACGTCGCGCTGATTGTATTCGTAGATCCAGTGCCTCAAGAACCCAGTCGCGGTGAGCAGTTGCGGGTCGCTCGGATCGATCTCGTCGCCGGCCAACTGCTGGAGTACGAATTGATCGTACGGCATGTCTTCGTTGAGGACTCGAATGACCCAGTCTCGATACAGATAGGCGGTGGGACGTTCTGCGTCCTGGTTGAATCCGTCAGATTCCGCGTAGCGCACCAGGTCGAGCCAGTGCCTGGCCCACTTTTCTCCATATCGCGGATCGTCCAGCAAGCGATCGATCAAGTTCGCATAGGCGTCGGGGTGGTCGTCACTGAAAAACCGCCTGGCTTCTTCCTCGGAGGGAGGAACACCGAGCAGGCCGAAAAACGCACGGCGGAGCAGTGTTCGCCTGTCGGCTTGCGGGGCCAGCTGGAGCCCCTGTTGCTCAAGCCGAGCGAGAACAAAGGAGTCGATCGGCGAGCGAAGCCGCGCCGAGAGCTCAGGCTTAGATAAGGCGGGTGGTTCCCACTCGGCCAGTGGCTTAAACGCCCAGTAGCTGCGATCTTCGTCCGTAATGCCTGAAACGGATCGCAACTCCATCCCACCATCGCCCGAGTGGGAGGGCCAGGGCGCACCGCGGGCGACCCACTCCTGAATGATTTGGATCTTCTCCTTCGACAGCTGACCCGATGGCGGCATCTCATAGTCTTCGTAACGGATCGCGGCGATGATCTGGCTGCCGTCGACATCGCCCGGTTCCAAGGCGCTGCCCGAATCACCGCCATCGATCATGCCTTGCCGCGTATCGAGCCGCAGGCCCCCCTCCTGCTTCTCTCGCCCATGGCATTTGATGCAATGATCAGCCAGCAGTGGCCGCACCTCGTTCTCAAAGAACTTGGCATCCGCCTCGCTGACCAAGCCTTCTTCGGCTATCGACGAAGTAGCCAGTGCCGCGACTAGCAGCAGACAACACGAGTGCGTGATATTTCGCATCGAGTCTGTTTCCTTGGAGCGGGAAACTAGGGGTGGAGGAAGGAGGGGACAGCCGGATCAGAGGGAGGGAAGTTGCTCTCCAAAGGAGAACAGTTTAATGCTAGTGGCAATGCGCCCCCCAGTCAACTTTGTCGGCTCTCGTCAGGCGGAAGAGCCCACGAGCCCAGCTAGGAGAACAACCCGGCAAGCGCTGAAAAGGCTCCCCCGCTAAAGTGGTCAACCGATTCTAGCGTTTGCCTTTGGCGAGCCGGCGGAAATAGCCTTCGATCACGCCGCGATAGTGGCTCGGCAATTCCTCCGTCAGCCGCTGCAAGGCTTGCTGACGTTCGGCTGGCGGTAGATTCCCCCAGCCAGCCCTCTCGCCGATATCCTTTTGGTCGACGTCACCCGGGCCACCGCCCCCGACGTTTTGGCTCTCTTCAAGCGGATTGCCTTGGGCTGGCTGCGATGCACCACCTCCCTGAGCCGGACTCTGCGATTGCTGTACCTGCTGCTCCAACTGTTCGATCAGCTTGTCCAGCTTGTCAACAATCTCCTCCTCTTCGTCGCGGACACGCTGCCCGGCGCGGCCCAGGTCGAGTCGTCTATGAACGTCGCGCATTATTCGCGAGACCTCGTCCAGCGAGTCGGGCGTGAGTGACTGAATGTCCGCCAGCATCAATTGGGCCACCTGGGCAAACCGGGCCGGCAATTCAGACTCGCGCTCGAGCAAGAGCTGCACATTGGCCAGACACTCCTCCTTCTTGAGCAAATGATGCTCGCTGATCGCGCGATAGAAAAACAGACTCGACGGATCACAGACTTGCGAGTACTCCAACCCCGAGAGCGTCTCGAGCGCTTCGTCATACATTCGGCGCTGGGCAAATGCCCGGCCGCAGGCAAGACGAATCGTATCCTGCATCCAACCGGGAACGTCACTGGTCAGCCAAGACAATTCCCCCGGATAGACCGGTGGTAAACCAGGAGACCGCAGTTGACGAATGAGGTCTTTGATCCGTGGTTCGATCATGGCGGCAGCATCGATCAGTCGATCCATCAGCGGCGGGCCGAGCGTTTGGTCTTGCGATCGGTCCCAGAAATCCTCGACCTCTCCCCGCAGAGTGTCGGTCGCCGCGTGTTGGTCCAAGTAGCTCAACAGTTGCTGTTGGTAAATGGCGACATCGGGCCAATCCCAGCTAGCCGATTTCCGCAGTTCGTCGCGGGAATTCGGCTTCAAAGCCTCGGCGGCCCCTAGAATTCCGACGGTCGCTGAAAAAGCCGCGATGGCGGTCGCAAGCAAGATGGGTTTCCGCAACAGGTACGACTGGAGGCATTCTCTCGACGCGTCACTCGTCATGGTTTGTTCCTGATCAGCCTCTCGAATGGGTCTCTACTGCGGATGCCCAGCCTTGAACGCCCTATGGTAGAAACGGAAGTCCAGATGCCTAAGTTTACCCGAGTATTGGGGAACCGGCCAAGAACAACTTCGAATAATATGCCGCTATTTAGGGGATACCATGCCTACCTAGAGAAGATGTTCTCGCTGCGGCGGGCCTGCCGAGACACCGCTCGGCCTCCGGAGTTGACCGAGACCAGTTGAGGTAAGGGGGTATCCTTGATTATTCTATGGTCGTGCCCAACCATGTTCCAGCCTTCCCAGACATACTATCCCCGAGCAGCTCATGCGTTTCCTCCAAATAGACCAGATTACCCTTCTTGAGCCAGGCAAACGGATCGAAGCGATCAAGAAGCTCTCTGGCGACGAGGACTACTTGAAGGACCATTTTCCTCGCTTTGCGGTCATGCCCGGCGTGCTCATGCTCGAATCGCTCTATCAGGCTTCTGCCTTGCTTGTCAGAGCCTCAGATGAGTACCAGACCGGTTTGGTGTTGCTTCGAACGGCAAAAAACGTCAAGTTTGCCGACTTTGTGCAGCCGGGACAGACACTTTCCATTACGTCGGAAATCGTGAAGCGGGAGGAGAACCGGTTCGTTATGAAGGCATCCGGCAGGAAGGAAGATTCGCTGGCCGTTTCGGGCAGACTGGTTGTGGAGTGCGTCCAGACGGATGCTGCCAGTGCAGTCGATCAGCACGCGAGCCTATATATGCGGCAATTGACCGAGCAACTTCAACAAGCCGCTATGGCCTGCAGTTAAGATAGCTATAATCTTGGGCTTCGCGAAGCAGGAAGGTGACGTGGAGGGCGTACCTCTCGCTCACGGCAAATCAGTATTAGTAGGAAAGTTAGTAGGAAAGTTAGTAGGAAAGTAAGAACATGGCGAGTGCTGAAGAGGTTTTCGAGAAAGTGCAGGCGGCATTGGTCGATGCACTGGGTGTGGAAGATGATGAAGTGACTCCAGAGGCGACCATGGTGGGTGATCTGGGAGCCGAGTCGATTGATTTTTTGGATATCGTCTTCAAGCTCGAGAAGGCTTTTGAGATCAACATTCCTCGGGAAGAGTTGTTTCCGGATGACATCCTGACCAACGCGGAGTACGTCCAAGACGGCAAGGTCACCGAGGAGGGTATCAATGTGCTCAAGACCCGGCTCCCCTGGGCTGACCTCACCAAATTTGAGAGCAATCCCAGAGTCCAGGACTTTGGCAATCTCCTGACCGTCAACGACCTGTGTCGTTACGTGCAAAGTAAGCTCTAGGAATTCCTATCGTGCGGTGGTGGTGTTGGCCGAGATCCTTGGCACGCGCCACCGACGGGATTTCGATGGATGTTCAGTTTGTCTGCTTGGATGCTGCTTTTTCCCAAGTTGACCCCCTGAGATCGCGATTATGCGTTGGTTCTGGATCGATCGCTTCGAGAAGTTTGTAGCAGGCCGCGAAGCGGTGACGATCAAGAACGTCACCTTGGCTGAGGAGCCTCTGGACGACTATCTACCCGGATATCCTCACTACCCGCATACCTTGATCATCGAAGGCATGGCACAGACCGGCGGCCTCCTGCTTTCTCAGATTGAGGAATTCCAACAGCGAGTCGTGTTGGCCAAAGTCAGCCAGGCGAATTTTCACGCCATGGCCCGGCCCGGCGATCAGCTGCGTCTAACGGCCAGATTGCTAAGCCGCCAGCCGGACGGTGCGATCGTGGAGGGCCAAGTCGAAGTGGCCGACCAACTGCAGGCGGAACTTCAGCTGACATTCGCCATTCTCGACGAGACCTTTGGCGACAAGCCATTCTTCCTACCCGGCGACCTCTGCCGCATCCT
>JANQJJ010000372.1 GCA_028281725.1 Pirellulaceae bacterium
ATCGCGGCCGTGATCCGCATACTGTGAATGGGAGAGGTCTGTCTATACAATGTCGACGATGTCCGAGTTGTCTCCGTCGCTAACGGGTGGTGCTAACAGGGCAGTTCGCATGGGTTTCCTGAAACTCCTTGCTGCGGTTTTTGGGCTGCTTCTAACACTACAGCGCCCGTTTGATTGGGCTTCTACGCAAATTCGAAAAATCGTACAAGACGCGTCCTTGGTGACATGAAGTAGGCGATTTCAGTCAAGGAGGGATCCCATGGATGGGAAGCAACTGCGGCGTCTGAGACCTGAGCTGGATTCGTTCCTTGAGCGATACCTTGTGTTGTTTGGACGAGTTGAGAATCACGCGCATGCGGAAGAATTCATACACGGATTGCTGGGCGGCACTGAGCGCAGGAATGTGGAAAACATCGCCGAGTCTGTTCAGGACGGTGTGGTACGCACGATGCAGAAATTCGTAGCCCAGGGATCTTGGAACGATGCGGACGTGCTTGACGAATTGCGAACGCACCTGGCCGAAGAACTCGGAGACGAAGATGGAACGATCAACGTGGATGAAACCGGCTTTCCGAAGAAAGGAAAGAAATCCGTTGGCGTAAAGCGACAGTATTCCGGAACACTCGGCCGCATAGACAATTGCCAGGTCGGCGTCATGGCCAACTACTGTTCGAAGCGAGGCCACACGCTGTTTGATCGACGCCTGTTTCTGCCGGAGGAGTGGGCTGCCGATCGTTCGCGACGCAAAGAGGCTGGTGTTCCCGAGGGTGTGGTGTTTCGGACCAAGCCTGAGTTGGGGCTGGAAATGGTGCAGGCAGCGACCATGGCCGGAATTCCGTTTCGGTGGGTTGGCGGGGACAGCGTTTATGGTGACTCGCCGACATTCGTGCAGGGAATTCGCGCTCTGAAGAAGTGGTACGTCGTGGACACATCGTCGGATGCCCGAGTGTGGCTGAGCAAGCCGCGAATGCGAAGAACCGGGAAAGTCGGAGCGCGGGGCGGCCGACCGACCACCAAGCCGAAGGCGATCAAGAAGCCTGTGACCGTAGCGGATGCCATCGCGAAACTGCCGGCATCTGCGTTTCACCGGGTGACGGTCGCAGAAGGCAGCAAAGGCCCGATTGTTTACGAGTACGCCGAACTCACCGTCTGGTTTTCGGAAGAAAGCCTGCCAACTGAGGAACCGGAACGTCTGCTGGTACGTCGATCGCTGGGACAGGAACCCGAGCTGAAATACCACCGGTCGAACGCGCCGATGGAGATTTCTCTGCAGCGACTGGCCGAGCAACGTTCGTTGCGGTGGACGATTGAGCAAGACATCCAGGCGGGCAAAGGTGAAAGCGGGTTGGACGAATACGAGACCCGCGGCTGGATTGGCTGGCATCACCACACCGCGTTGGCACTGTTGGCGCTGTGGTTTCTGGTCATTCAGAAAACGCGACTGGGGGAAAAAAGAACCGCAGATGACGGTCCGCGAAGTCCACGCGCTTCTCAAGCATCTCGTCGACGTTCGAGAGTGGAACGAAAAAGAAATCATCGCGTGGTCAAACTGGCGAATGGAACGAAATCGA
The DNA here is from genome assembly GCA_028281725.1 of Pirellulaceae bacterium. GTDB lineage: Bacteria > Planctomycetota > Planctomycetia > Pirellulales > Pirellulaceae > Aureliella. The sequence goes on from JANQJJ010000372.1 coordinate 1,572, forward strand.
ATCGCAAAGCTGTGTCACGAACAAAGACGCCGCGCCGAACTGCGGCGACGAAGTAGATCGCCAAATCAGGCGCTGTAGTACTAGCTGGAGTACGCAAAGCAGCGGCACAAGCTCCGCGCTTCAGGAGGTGAGTTTTGTCGACGCCAGCAATGGTTGGATTGTGGGGAACAGCGGAACGATCCTGAACACAACCGATGGTGGGACCAATTGGAGTTCGCAAACCAGCGGCGTCTCCTCGACTCTTCGAGGGCTGAGTTTCGTGGATGACGATAATGGCTGGGCGGTTGGCGACGGCGGCACGATCCTGAACACGGCCAATGGCGGACTAACCTGGAGCCCGCAAACCAGCGGGACCGCGAACGTACTTCAGGAGATTAGTTTCGTTGACGCGAACAACGGCTGGGCGGTCGGTGAAATGGGCACGGTTCTGAACACTACAAACGGCGGAACGACGTGGAATGCGCAAACGAGTGGCACAACCAATTT
>JANQJJ010000397.1 GCA_028281725.1 Pirellulaceae bacterium
CGACTTGGCCCTGCCCGCCGAACAGCCCGCCCAAGTGCCTGAATTGCCGCCGCTGTCCACGTTTTCTCGGGAGTCCTTTGGTGACGCCGTTGCGTGGAGCGAAGCGGCTGACTTGGGCTCCGTGCCACCCGACGCGCCGCCGACGTTCGCCAGCGTTCCGATGAAGGGCGTGGCCTTTCCCCAGGCCCATTTTTTCGAATCGCTGATTCGAGTCCACCCGATCGGAGGCTCCGATGGCTGGATGGTCGCCGGCACGATCGATGATACAAGCAAGCTGCCCGGACGCGTGTTGTGGACTTCATTGACCGCCGGCAAAGTGAAACGAGTCCATCTCATTCCGCCTGGTGAACGCCTGACCGCGATCGATCCGGCCTCGCGGCAGTTCCTGACCGTCAATACGGAAGAAGGTCCAAGACTCACGCTGTGGACCGCAGATCCGACTAAGGAGATGCCGACGGCACAAAAATCTTGGGTTAGCCTGGCCGATGACGACTGGGGATCATGGGACAATTGGGGTGCGATCGTGGCTCAGAACCGAGTGCTGCACGAGTGGGGAAGCCAGCAGTTCGTGGTTTGGGATACCGATCAGGAGAGCGAAGTCTATCGAATCGAGCAGGAATCGTTCTTTGGAGCTCGCCCGACACTCAGCCCAGGCAAGCGTTACATCGCACTGCCTGAAGACGAACGGGTCCGGATTGTCGAAGCGGCTTCAGGAAACACGCTCGCCAGTCTGGCCGTGGAAGGCGGTAGCTCGGCCGGCGTCGGCTTCAGTCCTGACGGCCGGCGGCTGGCCGTCCTGACCCGAAGCCAACTCGCTGTCTGGGAGTTCGGTAGCTCAGAGCCTCCCGAGCGCTACCGGGCAGATTCCATCGGGACTCCCTTCAAAGCCGTCGTGGAATGGGTCGACGACCATTCGCTACTGATTAACCGAGAGACCCTTTACGACACGCAGCTTGAGCTACCGGTCTGGAGCTACCGCGCGAAAACATCCGAGGTCAAACGGGACTCCTGGGGCGAAAAAACGCAGACCGTGCTGGGGGACAAACTCTGCTACGCAGTCAACGTCAGCGCACCCCAAGATGGATTCATCGTGGGTGCCGTGCAATTACCCGGTCCCAAGGTTCGCGAGGTGGTTGAGCGATTGGACCCGGAAAGCCTGTACGTTATCCGTCGCGGACATCGGGTCAGCCTTCAGGTTGAATGTGGTCAGTACAATCAACAGGTTCGCGATGCCCTGATTCGGCAGATCGAGCGCAACGGCTGGGTGTTGGACCCGGTGTCAGCTACCGTGCTCACAGCCAAGATGGGGCGAGGCGAAACCAGGACCGCGACTTACAAAATGACCAGCGGGCGTGGCGGTCAGAGCAGTCAGTCTGTCACCGTCACTCCCTACTATAGTACGATGCAAATCATGCATGACGGAGTCAGCGCATGGTCTGCCGGTGGTGGCTCGGGCGTTCCTCCGGTCATCTTCTTGCGTTCGGGCGAGTCCGCTCAATCGAAAGCCACCTCCATGCAAAAACCGGATCCGGAGCTGTTCAGCCGGACCGATATACCCGAGAAGATTTTTGATCCGGCTAAGAAGAATGGACTCGGCTCAAGTCTGATTAGTGCTCGTGGGCTGACTCCTCAATAGCGAGCCGCTTCACGCGACCGCCATCGGTTCTGGGGGAGGCTCCCCAAGTGAGCAGACGAGACGCCGAGCTTGGGACCAGGGATGTCTCGAAATTAGTCCATCGGCTACATTGATTCTCATGAGCTTCCAGGCTCGTCAGCGCATGCACCCCTGAGGTGGAAGGTAGCCTCACCGCCGGTTTGGCTTGAACCGCTCGGGCCACGCAATTCCCGGGGCATGCGATCGGTAAATCGCCCTTCTCGGAAATCAACAGCACCCATGCTTCAGAGAGAACTTGAACCGGAACTGATGGAGGATGCGGACGAGTCGCAAGCCTATGACGAGATGGACCACTCCGCGGTGAACCAGAAATTCGTCGAGGAATTGCTCGCTCTGGGTCCGATCCACGGAGATGTTCTTGACTTGGGAACCGGCCCAGCCAGGATTCCGATTGAACTGTGTCGGCGATGTGCGGACTGCCGAGTGATGGCGAGTGATGCGGCCACGAGTATGCTGGACATTGCCAAGGCCAATATCGATTCCGCATCGCTGCTCGACCGCATCCAACTGCATCATGGGGATTCCAAGGCGTTGGAATTTGAAGATGAGATGTTCGACGCGGTCATTTCCAATAGCCTGCTTCACCATCTGCCGGACCCACAAGTGGCCGTTTTTGAAATGCTCCGCGTGCTCAGGTCCGGTGGTCGGATCTTCGTACGAGATCTGCTGCGCCCCGACTCGCGTGAAGAGGTGGAGTTGCTGGTCGCTGCCCATACGGCCGACGAACCTCCGGAAAGCCAGCAACTCTTCCGCCAGTCGCTGCATGCCGCTCTGACTCTGGACGAGATACGGCAATTCGTTGATCAGTCCCAGCTTTCGACCAGCTCCGTTGAAGCGACTAGCGACCGTCACTGGACCTGGGCCGCCACCAAAAGATAATGGCGACCGAGACCGACTGCTTAGACCACAACCAGGCTGCCCAAACCGCTCCGAATCGAAAAGAGAACGATGCAACCTTATCTAGATTTGATGCAAAAGCTGATTCGCGAAGGAGCCGAAAAGTCGGATCGCACGGGCACCGGAACTCGCAGCCTTTTTGGTCAT
>JANQJJ010000451.1 GCA_028281725.1 Pirellulaceae bacterium
ACTTCCGAACGGAATCTCCGCCCGAAAGTTTTTACCCACGGCTGAGGTCGGCGTCTGGGAGTTGATCAACTCCGCAACGTCCGCCGCCGTTGTTTCGCCAGCCGCCACATGAATCACCAGCGACTTGGTGAGAGCGTCGTAACTCACTGACTCGGCCCCCGCCACGGCGTCGTCGACAAACGAGACCGTTACGCCAGAGAGCGACTCACCGGCTTCGCGTCCCACGATTTGCACTTGGTCATCGACCGCGCCACCGCCCCCCAACAGCGCTTCCGCCGTCGGTTTGTCGGTCGCATCGAGCCGCAAGAATCCCAGCGAACCATTGGCCGACAAACCTGGTACGGCCACATCGACGAACACCTGAATTTCCGGCGCCTGGTTGTTGTCGCCGGTTGCGATGTAGAACCCGTCCTGGATGTTCAGTCCGAAGGTGAGCCGAATATCAAATCCGACCTTGGTGCTGACCGGAGCGTTGATATCAAGATTCAGTCCCGGTACCCCCAGATCGAAATCGATGGGAACGTCCAGAGCCAGCAAGTCTTGAGCGAGATGAATGTCAAACAGGAAGCCAGGAGCATTCACTGTATCGACTCCCAGGACCACGTCGTCGATTGTGACGAACGAGTCGCCGCTCAAATCCTGCAGCCAATTCAAGCCACCTGGGCCAAGGGCATCGAATAGAGCTTGCTGAACACCGCCGGCGCTATTGTCTTCTTTGTCCGCGTTGTCTTCCAGATTGTTGCCGACACTATTCTTAATATCCTCCAAGAAGTCGGCTTGATCCTTTAACGCATCGCCGATGAGCGGAATATTGATGCCGCCAAACACCTGACCCCGCATCGCTTCGAGCAGCAAGTCAAAAGCGCCTTCCCAACCGCCGACGATGGCCGACAAGTTGAAATTGCCCGTGAGAAAGTCCTTGGCTGCGGAGAACGAACCGCCGGCATCGACGACGATAGAAGTGAAGTCAGTCAGATCGTTGACGGTCGCCGTGAGAGAACCATCCAGCGTGTCGGGCAAACCGATAAACGATACCGGCAAGTTCGCCGACGCGCTGCCGGTTGCGTCGAGTTCCAAGTCCGTGATGCCCAGTAGGAATTCAAAGTCGCCCTTCCGCTGAATCGACCAGTTCGTGTTGCTGCTTTCGGTAGAAGGCTGTGTCGCGAGCGTGACGGTCTTGCCCACGTTGTCGATGGCGGTGATCTCGAATGTATCGCTGTTGTCGATGCCACCGGTTTGTCCGGGCAGCGTGATCGTATTTCCGACCGTAACCTGTGAGAGATCCGCTCCGGGCAACGAAACGTTCAGAAGATTCTCGGTGACGACTCCAGCCGTACCGCTGGTGACTGCCGTGCCGCGTGTGATTTCCCACTTGGCGGACATCAACGTGTCCGATGCGGCCGACGCGACGGTGACGCGATCCGCGTCATCATCAATGGCGGATATTGTCAGCTCCTGGCCGCCGATTTGAATGACATCCCCTACGGATACGCCGGACAGATCTGTCGCGGCAGGCAGTTCAATGGTCGTGCTATTTTCGGTCGTCATGCCACGTCGACCGCTGGCGACGTGGATCGTGTCACCGCGAGCGACGATCTCGTCGAAGTAGTGCCGTCCGTCGTCGTCAGGGTTGAGATTGAGTAGATTGCCCAGGCCGACCGTCAGCTTGGCTTGACCGTCGCCGAGCCCAGCTGCCGACTCACCAATCGGGCCACTCAAACGGAGCGACCCCGGATTCAACTCGCTACCGATCTGAATGCCCAAGGGGCCGGCCGTGGTCGAGAACCGGATATCGTCTGCGCTGGCGCGGGTCAGCAATTCGACTCGCGTTCCGGTGAATTCGTGGTCGGCGCCGTCAACATCGGCAACGTCGTACAGAAACGGCTTAACGCCCGCTTCGTTCGTCAGATCGATGCCCAGTGAGAGTCCGATCAGGGCTCCGGCATCAATGCTCACTTGAGACGAAGTCGAAACGTCCAGTAAGTTGGAGAGCCCCGGAATATTGAGACTCGACAGATCCACCTGGATGGGTGCCTGGCGATTGACGTTCAGCAGGTTCAGGCCTATATCAATTCGAACCGCCAACTCGGCTCCATCGCGATCGAGCGATACGTCCACGGAACCCGCGTCGTTACCCTGCAGCGATTGCAGATACGATTCGAGATCCGGGAAGGTGACTCGATCGGCGTCGGGATCCGTCAGGTAGGCTGCTGCATCGGAGAGGTTGATCCCGCCAAATTCGGGCAGCCCTTGATTGAGCGCCGGAATGGTAAAGACCGCAAAGTCCGGCTTGCCGCTCGATCCGTCGTCATCCTCGGGAATGCCGGCCGCGTCTTCCAGGAACTCTTCCAGCTGGCCGAGCCCCGCAACTGGATTCAATTCCAGTTGAACGATCATGTCGCCAAACGCATCGGCGATATTCAGCATGTCGCGCAAGTTGAGATCGATCATCGGTAGATCGACATTCAGAAACTCAAGCTCATCGAAGAACTCCAGGCCCTCTAGATAGGCCAATCCCGTCTGCAGAGCGATGATGACATTCGACAACGACAATTCACGCAGCTCGAACAAATCTCCCAGCTGACCAAAATCGATATGGAACGCATCGGGTAGGGAGAGATCGTTCAGTGAGAGATCCGGGAATGAGATGTTGATTTCCGGTGCGTTAGGCAGGGCGAGACCGCCGATGTCCAAATCCACAGCGAACGGCAAATCCACTTCGCCCGCCCCGGTCAGCTTAGGGCGCACGACGTATGCCGCTGGATCACCGCTTGACGCCATCGCGTCCAGGCCCAGTTTCAAAAGCAATTCCTTGCCAGACGCATTGGCACCTTCGACCGTCAGCAGGCTGCGAGTCTCATCGTGATGCATGAAGACGAGACGGTCACCGGCGACTTCAGCTGTAATGCGATCGGTGGGAATCACGGCGTTGATGGCAGCAGCCAAGTCGCTGATGGTAGCCGGTGCTTCGGTCAAATCGAGCGCCGCAACAAACACCTCCGGAGCAAGTGGATCGGAGTGAATCGACAGGTTCAGCGTCCCGCCGAGTGACGCGACCAACTGTGGCTCGTCGTCGCCCGTAACCCGCGCTGGATCGCTGGTGACGCCCAAGTTGAAGACCGCATCCTCGCTGTCGATCAACTCGTCGATGTCCAGACTGCGATCGACACCTAACCCTGGGATATTGCTAAGCAGATTCAGGATCAGTTGCACGTCGTCTTCGGTTAATCCAACCGCATCAGTCAGATCCGTCGGCTGGCCGGCGGAGACCGTCAGCTGGCGAGCTACGCCGTCGGTCAGAGTGAAATTGAGTCGATTGCCTGAGTTGCCGACTTGGATCCTTGAATCCGGCAGGTCGCGAATGGCTTGCTGCAAGTCGGCCAGGTTCAGAGGGTCCGACGTTCCGAGTTGCTCGCGCAAGGCTGCTGCCGCCGTGACGGCTTGAAACGCCAGATTCAGCTCGGTCGTAAGAAGTCGCATCGGCAGGTTGAGTGCAGCCAGGGCGCTCCCGCCAGATTCCTCCGTTTCTTCCATCCGCGTCGCCGCGTTAGCCGCTGGATCGCTGTCTGTACTCTGCCCGGTTTCCTCCTGTTTGGGGAAAGCGGGAACATAGAACGGGATCGCAAACGTCGTCTCGTTCTCCCCGTCGTCGGTCGGCTCGGCGATCGTGAACTTGAGCACGCCACCGTAAGCATCCGCAAACGTTTCGGGCAGCAGTACTTCATTGCGAGCCGAAACGTTCAGCGCAGCGTCGCGCAGTCCGTCGTACGCCTCGTTGAAGCTCACGCGTCCATCGAATTGGTCGGTGCCCGTGTCACCCAACGAGATGTCAGCGGTCAACTGGCCAACAGCCGACCCATCGACTACCGAGATCTCAACAAAACCAAGATCCGCATCGGCGTCGATTTCGTCGCCCAGTACACGAACGGTTCCACTCAGCATGGGCAGCAGTTCGTCGCCCGACGCAGTGGGTTGCTGGCGCAGAAAGATGCTGTCGGCTAGCGTACGTCCGTGCAGCGACGCACCCTCGATGCGGCTGCTGGTTCCACTTTCGTCCAACTGGCCGATACCTGCAATTCCTAGGCTGACCGCCGCTAGCGAATCGTTGACGCCTGCAACCAGAAAGTCAGCAGTGCCGGTGGTGTTATCGGTCAGCGCCAATCCGGTATAGTCGGTGCTAAAATCGATTTCAAAATCGCTGATCCCGGCCGCTGAAGCCGCATCGTTCACAGCTGTCATGACATCACCGACCGACACCGCGTCGCTCAGATTCACTTCGAACGAGCGACCATTGCGCAACGAGATTCGCAAATCGTTGATTGCTGGTCCACCTTCGGCGGCGGGCGAGATCACGTCGACGCCCATGTTTCGATTCAACTCAGAGAGCGGCGTCTGGTCCGTCAATGCAAATCGTCCGTTGATTGGACGGCCCTGCAACCGCATCTCGCCGGTACGCCCCGAACTCAGGCCCAAGCTCGCCGCAGAATTCGCGCCTTTGTCCGTCAGGCTAAACTGCCCAGGCCGCAACTGGCCGCCGAAGACGGCAATGTACGTCGTATCGATGATCTCAAGACCATCGCGTTGGTCGTTGATCATCACGCGAAACATGCCGCCGGGGACCGCCCGAGTGTCCAGGACGTCCGCTACATTTGGGATGTTCCCAAAGAGAATATCATCGTCGATCGCATCCTGAGCTTCTTGCGTCAGCAGGTTGTAGTCGAACGCAGCCTGTCCCGCGTCCGCCGCCGCAAAAACGTCGAGCAGATCGCCAAGTGTCGGGGCACTGGGCAAGCTATCAAAGTTGATAGCGACTTCGCGGCCGTTAATCAGTGTGAACGTAAGCCCTTCGCTCAAGTCGACTCCGGCTCCGCCATTCAAATCGGCCAGCAACGTGTCTCGTGAAAGTGGCAGCCCGCCTTCGGCTCGCGTCAGCAGCACTCCCAGTTGCACATTCGCATCCAACTCCGCTTCGAGCGATACTTGGGCCGCAGTCGAGATGTTGGTCAGGCCGTCCAGATTTCCTCCCAGATCGAAACCGAATTGCAGCACTTCAAACAGATGATGGAAGTCGATGTCGAGCAGAATCGCCGGGTCGTAAGTAGCTGTGTCGCCATCGTCGTCTTCTACGTAGGTAATATTGGCTGCCAGCAGGTCGACCATCTGCTGCACGCTCTCAAAGTTCGGTCCCGACGTGTCGCCGGCGCCCGACGTGCTGTTCCCACCCGAGCCGTTCAGACTAAGCACATCGAGAATCTGAGTGCCGAAGGCGCCTGCCAAATCCAGCACATCGGCCATCGTGGTGCCGTCGGTAAACGGAATCTCTTTCTGCAACACGGCGCTGCTTTGCAACTGGCCGAACAGATTCTGCACACCTTCCAATGCGGAGAAGATTCCGACAGCCGAAACGGTTTGGAAATCCAGCAGTTGGTCGCCGTTCTCCAGCGTCAAAAACGGCTCCTCGAGATCGAATTCGCCGTCATAGAGATTGCTATCATGTACGACCACCCGAGGTCGATCTGCCGCGGCGGGTTCATTGCCAAGATTCAGGCCGTTGAACGTCACCAGCAGTGGCAAGTCGATGTCGAACGCATTGGCTTCGGTCGTTTGGTCGACTGTTAGAACATCGTCGAGTGGCGTCGACAGCAGCTCGTCCGCCGAGAACAGTGCAGCAGCTGGTGGCGTCTGGAAATCCAAGGGTAGGTTGGCTTGCAGGTCAATCGCACCGGCGATCAGTTCCACGCCTAGTAGCCCAATCGTTCCCTCAATCAGCCCCGATTGATCGAAGTCGATCGTCGCCGCAACTCGATTGGTTGATCCGAATTCGAATTGCACATCCGAGGACGCCCCGGCTGTATCCGGCAAACGGATCGTGGTGTCCAACGTAAAGCTGAGTTCCAAAGGAGCGCGAAACCCGTCGTCGAACTGAAACGGTGAATCGGCCAGTTGCGTCGCCAGGTCGAAGTCTACGTCAACCACACGACTGGCTGTGAACGAGACGGCGAACTCGAGTTGCTCATTTGCGGACAAATCATTGATCGTCGCGTCGTCGATCGAAAAGAGATTACCTGGTGATGCAGTCGGGATATTCGCCCGCAGGGCGTCGACGAGTCCTGCGGACGTTGGACGTAGACTCGATTCGAGATAAGTGGTCGCGGGAAGCGTCAGCGTCTCGAAGACGATCGTTGCAATATCCACTTGCTCTCCGATCGCTACCGGCACGTTCGTCACCTCTCCCGGAGTTCGCTCGACTGGCCGTGTTGCGAGCGGAACGGTAGCAGACAACGGCTGGCTGTTGCCGATTCGATCTCCAAACTCCACAACGGCATCCAGCCCTCCGATGAGCGCGGAGACTTGCCCAGCCGAAATGTCACTGGCTAGCAGCAAGCGAGGTTCCAGCGTTTCTAGACGCAGCAGTGCCCGTCTTCTCCTGGTATCTTGACGTCGTAACTTGCGCCGACAACGCGGCTTGGTTATGTGTTTCACAAGAGTTCCCTTGAGGGCAGCGAGTGGTCGCTCGGTAAGAAGAACATGCCACGCATCGAATGTATAGGATCGGTAGGTACGGGCGTTCGAGCGATATTGATCAACAGGCTGTCAGGAAGCCTGGGGGTAGGCCATGGTAGTCTAGCCGCCGATTAAAAGCGATTCTTCGGGGCTTACTTGCAAGCCGTTCTCGAATAATAAGGTAGATTGACCACAGTTTCCGGCTGTGGGACGGGTCAATGGGAATAATACTCGCACCATCTCCAAGACGCCCACCGGGCGGCCTGGGTTACAGCCGCCGAGGGCGGTTGCCATCCGGTTCAGCGGCCATTTGAGTTTCTTTGATGGTGTAGGTGGTTGACGTGCCGAGGTTGCCGCCAGTTCCGTCAGGGAACTCGACTTCGTATTCGATCGGATTTCCGCCGAGAATCATCAGCACGACGCCGCGAGAACCCAAAGGAACGGAATCGTCACCGCAGATAGGCTTGACCAAACGAAAAACGTCATACTCACGAAACGCGCCCATGGCCATTGCACCCGCCTTGCCGAGCCCCCGATCCTCCGGCGAACTACCCACAACGATCGGGCGTCCGTCATCGGCTCGGTGCTCGTGGTAGTGATGGTCTTCGCAGAATGCACAGAAGATGCTGTCGGTCATGGCCGCCTGTTGGCAGCCGGAACATGCACACTTCGGACTCTGGGTTTCCTGTGGCTCTGGCATTTCTGTCGACCTGATTGCTCCGCAGTGTAACGAGTGCAAGCCAGCACACCCACATAGCCCGTTGCGTCAACGCTAGTGACGCGAACTGGCTGAAATCTAGCTACGGCAAGAGTAAAAATACTCTAAGATCAGGTTGGAATCATGCGATGCCAGACGGCGGTGATCAGGCTGCGAGTTGCGTCAATTACCGTCGAGATCGACAACCTCCTCCTGCCACAGTGCCCACTCTTCCTGCCGCAGTGCCTTCTCCTCCAGGGTTTCAGGAATCAAGTGCCAGTCCTTAAACTTCTGCGACAGAGCGTTCGCCTGAACCGGATCGTGTACCGACCAAGCCTGCGCAAATCCTGTAAAAACCTGGTCCTTAAATATTAGCGTCGTGATGAGGATGTATGCTAGATATCCCTCCTCCTCAATCAGCGTTGGCATGTTCGTTGCCAGCCGTTCGGTCAACGACTGCCCCCATCCGCGTCGGCCAATACCCAGTGTCTCTCCGGTCTGTAAGTCAATCCGCCACCAAGTGTAAGTCAGTTGATCGCCCAGCTGGACCGGTTGATCGGGGACTGCGATGGCAAAACCGGACTCGATCGTCGTCCGCATCTGCCCTCTGACGTCGTCGGGCAGCTGCAACGAATCGAGTTGTTGCACTCGGGCAATCAGTTTCCAGTCGATGTTCTGCTTTTCGGACGCCAAGAACACCTCCGATGTGTTCTCGACGTTCCCCTTGTCCCGCAGCAATATGGCCTCGAGATTGGTATCCATCACCCCCAACTCCAGCCTCCTGCCGCGTTTATCTTCGATCGTGGGAATGAGTTCGACTTGGTTGAACACGATGTCCAAGCCGATGGCTGCGCTCGGCTCGTTTGTTTCGCCGATTTGGAGCTGCCGGTGAAAGGTAATCAGATTCGGTGATCCCAGATAGGCTTCCGGGTGCGCGTTCAGCAGCAGAGAGCGGAATACTCCGAAGGCGGTGACCTGCGTTGGTAGCGGCTCAAATTGGTTCAGCTTCGGCTTGGCCTCAGACGAGAGAGTCTCTTTTCCGGACGCAGCCAACTTGAGTAATTCACGATTTTTGGACAGAGCGTCCAGTTGTTTGTGCTCGATGAAGACCGGATCCAGATTGCAAACCAGCGGCAAGATCTCGATCGAGTCCGACAGCGCCAGCGCACGTTCGGTCGCCTTCCGAGCGTCCCACGGAGGACGCCCACCGGAGTTACGATCGCCGGGAGCGACCAGATCACAAATCGTCCGTCTCTCGATTCGGGCGGCTTGTTTGGGGACCCTGATTTCGTACTCCACCCATACCGCCGTCAACAGCCCCTTGGGCTTGGAAGCGCCAAAGAGTCCTTGACTGAGGCTGTCAAAGGGTGAGCCCCCGCCTGCCCCTTCACGCACGTTCCCCTGGTCGTCGAAGACCTTGCCTGATTTCGCTCTCGAGCCAATGGCCAGCGTAGGCGTCCACTCCGTCTGTCGCTGCAGTTGATCGACAAATGCCGCAGCATCCATCTGCAATTGGGAGTCCGCAGGCCAATTGCGGGGAACGTAGCTCAGCACGATCGGCAATCCGATGACCTGCGACGGGAACAATTCGTGAGTCAACGCAACTTGCGATTGATACTCGGACCCAGTCCACCTCTCGATGACCACTCGAATCTCGATCCGATGGTGCAGCTGTGGCGGAACGCTCAAATCAGCGCTCTTGGACAAATCGATTTCTATTTGCCGCTCAGCGACCAGATTCAGTTGATTCCGCAATCCGGTTGGATCCAGCGGATGCCACTGCTGGTCGCGCCGATACAGGACCCACCAGTGATCTAGTAGTGCTTCGGCCTGGTCGCTACGCTCGCGTGCCGCGCCGGTTGTTGGATCGCCGATCATCTTTTGCAAGCGTCGAGCTTGAGCCTTTGTTCGGCGGTCCAGATACTGGAAAAATTTCAGGTGGTAGGCGTCGATCACGTCGCCAGAGTGCGTCGACGTCGGCAGCGAGCCAACCGTCTTGGCGAACAGTTGGCCGCGGAGTTGGACTCGTCGCGCCTGATCTTGCCGTAGGCTGTCTGAGTCGAATGCTCGGACAGTCGCCAGCAGTTGGGCTGCCTGCCGTTCAGCCAGTGTGGCGTTGCAGAGCTTCACGGGTATGCCGCTGCGCCGCAACAATTCAGCCAGTAGGATCGCTCGATCCAGGCTGTTTCCGCGCCGGTCCATCAGTACACCTCGGCTGCCACGGAGACTGCCCCGATAGGGAACGAGATTGGTGGCATCGCGGACAAAGGCGACAGCCTGGTCCGGACTGCCGGCCCACTGGTCTTTGCGGAATGAGAATTCGTCCGCGATTCTGTTCAGCTCCGGGGCAATTCGATCGATCTCGGCAAAGGTCACGTCGATTTCGTGCAGAGCCAAGGCCGCTTCGCGGCGACCTTCGGCATCCTGTCCCATCAGCCCGAGCTGGAGGTTCGCCGGGGGCAGCAGGACGGCGAGCAGGACGGCGCCCAATCGCAACTGATGTGACATACGGCGGCAGGAAAACATGGTTTGATCCTGTTAATGATTTATTTTCCGATCCCACTGATCGGCGGAACGTCGATCTGGATGTCTTCCCGATGAAGGATTCTTCCGTCAGCGGATAGCATTTCTACAAGCAGCGTGTGGCGGCCCGATCGGGTGGTGACGAAGTCGAATGTCGTCCCCTGGTCTTCACTGTTGAGTAACTGACCCTCGGACTCAATACGGGCTCTCACCACGGGCGTGCCGGACGTGTCCAAGGCAATCTTGGCTGTGGCTTTCAGTTGAGCCTGCTGGTTTCCGACCGAGGGAGACGCGACGACGTGTAACAACTGTCCGCTCGCTAGCGGCACGAAGGCGGCCAGCTGCAACCGCTCATATCCAAGAGGTCCCTCGTCGGGTTCGTCGCCCAGCATGCAAGTCTCTTGATCCGTGCGGCGTCCCTTCCACTGTCCCGCAGCCTGGCCGCCGGTAATGCTCAATGCCGCTGGTTGCCAGAAGCCATATCGAGTGCACTTGCCGCTGCGCGGAACGGTGTACGCTTCTCCGAAGAATCGATCGTTGTTCTTCCGCGTGACGTTCACACTACGCGAGGCTAAATCGTCGGCCGGGCGAATGATCAATTGATCCTCCGTGACGTCAAACCACTCTAGTTGATTCGCCCGCGTGTTGTTCCACAATCCGCTGACATACGGTGCCGGTATCTTCCGCACTCCGGCGAGTGACAGCCAGTTTCCCCGGACGGTCCCGGACGCGCCGCGCGGGGAGGCCCGGCCCGCTCCCGCACCAGGCCGTGCAATGCGGCCGGACGCGTTTTGCCTGGGCGGTTCTCTGGGGAAAATGCTAGGCGAGAGAATCTCTTCGTCCGTCTTCTCGCGGTCGGATTGCGAGCTGTCGGCGCCAGCGCCAGAGTCGGCACTTGTTTCAGACGATATCTTCATACCGTCCTCGGCATCATCGTCTTTCTCTCCTCCAGAATTTTCCTTGTCCTCAGCCGCGTCGTCGGGCATGTCTTCACTGGAAGGCTCATCGGCGCCTGAGTCCTTCGGCTTTTCAGGGGGGGCGGGAGTCTTAGAGGACGACGAATCATCTGGCTTTCCACCTCCGGATTCTGAGGGATTTCCCTTATCCGATTTTCCATCGCCCGATTCGCCGGGTTGTTTGTCAGATGGGTCTTTTCCGGATTCGGATTTGGGCTGGTCACCCGCGCCGCTGCGGTTTGGACGCGACTGGACAACCAGCCGGAGTGTTGCATTTTTTGCGTCCAGCAGCACCCAGTGCCTCAGTTCTCGTACTGGGCGAATCTGGGAGAGTTCGATCTGGCATTGACCTGTTTGACGTAACTCGCTGAGCATCTCGACGGTCACCGGAATGCGAAATAGCGTGCACTGGGATTCGAGGTTTCCAGCTTCATAACGCAGTTCAGGTCGTTTACGCATGCCCGCTGGAATGGTCGGGGCTGGGCTCGCCAGCGGCATCAGTGTCAGGTCATAGTTGCGCTGGCCAAAGTCCCAGAGATCGACTTTCAGATTCAAATCCATCGTCGCCAGTAGGGCACCACTACTTTTGAACTTGTGGCCAATCAGTATGGTGACGTCTTTCATCGACGGGACGATGGCGCCTCCAACCTTCGGAAGCTTGTCGAGCTCTGGCTGATTCTCCCAACTGATGAACTGCAGCTTGACCGACTTGGTTTGCAGCTTCAAAGCGATCTTCGGACGCTGCATTTCTTGCTGCCATAGCAGGTCCAGCAGTCTCAGGCGCTCTCTCAGCAGGTAGACGCTCAATAGGCTGCGGTTGATTCGGTTGAGTTCCACGCCCTCGGCCACTCCTCCCGGAGTCAGTTTCTTGCCAATGGCCGCATTGATCAGGCGCTGAGCCCTGGCCAGCTCTCTTTTCAGCCTGTCCAGTAACTCGGCGCGCCTGTCGGTGCGAGGAATTTTGTTCGCGAGTTCGCCATATCGGTCTGCGACCTTTTGCGCCTCTTCTAGCGAAGTGATGTTGTCGATGATCTGAGACGAGTCCCGTTTCTTTTCCAGTCGGTCGATTTTTGACCCAAGCCCCTCGATTTGTTGCTCAAGCGTTGGCGACTTGGTTGCTTTGGGCGGAGGTTGGGGCGGCTTGCTCGCCGGTGGCTTTTCTTTGGTAGGCGCCGCGCCATCATCAAATGGGTCCTTTTCCACCGGCTGCTTGTTCTTGCCTTTGTCGGAGGAACCGACTCCTCCAATTAGTCCACCACGCTGCGCGAAACACGATCCGCAGAGCAAGAATGCACTGAGCATGATGGCGAATGTCGAAGTCAGTCTGTTCATGGCGTCACCGGTTTTTGAGATGCTGAATACTGAATCACGAGTTCCCTTTATCTTGACAGCCGTAGGACTCATCTGGCTGGTTCCGCCCGAATCCGCCGGGCATTCTCGCCTTGGTGCAAGGCGAACGTCATCGTGGTTTCCTGGTCAAAGAACTTGAAATGGATGTCTAGGTAGCCCTCGCTGCCGGCAGGAGCATCTAGATCCGCTTCGAATACGAAAGAGCCGTCGGGTTGCTTTTGCAATTCACGAACCGCCGTACGCTGTCCGTCGCGGCGGACTGAAACGGAATCAATCAGGGCTCGGCCGTCTTCTTTGACGTACTTGTGGAATGGATAAAGCGACTCTAATTCACCGTCGATTAGAGTACTTCTGTTGTAGTAAGCAGCCTGACGTAACCGGATGAAGAATTGCGTCTTCTGCTCCTTGTTTTCTATACGCAGTTCCACGAGCCCGTTGACACCGCCGACGTCAAAGTCCTCATCCATAGACTGAAAGAATAGGTAACAGCGCTCATCGAGACCCGTGGAGAAATGGCGGAGCGCATGCGTTCCGATCTGGGAGCTGATCGCATGTGCGGAGCGGAATAGATCCAGTGCGGCTGGCTTCGATCCGCCACAGCGCTCGATTGCGGCCTCGATTTCATCGATCGTGAAATGATCCAGTTTCTGCAGATACGTGGCATTCCCGGCTTGCCAATTTCGAACGTACATGTCGAGCTGATCGCGGCCAGGGAACCAACGCAGTTTGCTCTGAAGGGTGGGAAGGATGTCAGCCCGTGCGGTCAGGTCGATTGATCCCTCATCGAATCCCCCGAGCAACTGCACGACTCTAGCAGATGGCCGATAAAACGCTCCTACGAGTTCCGCCTCTTGATTCGAGCGAAACCCGGCCCCCATTTGGTCGTAAGGCGACTGGAATCGAGATTGTTCCTTACGAACGATCATGGCCCGCAATTGATGGTCCAGCGCGGGACCATCTGGGCGAGTGACGAGCGCTGCACCGAGTGTCCGTGCATCGTAGATCCATTGATTGGCACCAAGTAAATGTTTGACTGGCCTAAGCGGGGATGACGTGAGCGCGGAAAGGTAGTACAGGCCTGCGGCGGACCATGGTGTCGATGAAACGTACCGCAGGTCGGACGGCTGCCCATAGGCTAGTAGGTACAAACTGGAAGGGACCACTAGTTCCGAGAGTCGCAGCGCCGGATCGTCGTCTTGCTGCAAGAGTAAGTGATTGTGGAATGACAACATCGCGAACCGTGTTGATCCATCATCGTCGTCGAGCAACGCGTACGCTGCGTCGCGTGCAAGCTGAGTGTTTTGCGGATACTGAAGGTAATCTCGCAAGACGTCGTCGAAGCGCGAGATACCGCACTGGTGGAGCTGCATCGCAGCGACCACAGCGATCTGCCTGTTGGAATTTGAGGCCAGCTGGCTACACCATCCGGTTTCCAAGTTGCCTTGCCGCGCTTCGATCCGAGTGATCACGGCCATCCAGCGATGTTGTTGCGTGAGGTCGCCCATGTCGGGTATGCCTTCAGCAATCGTTGCGGCGTCTTCACCGGTGCCGACCACACTGAGGATGCGTTGCACGTACATCTGTGCGTCCAAATACTCTAAGCCGGTGAGCGACGGTTTGAGTTTCTCTGCCTTGGCGGGATCGATTAGTAGGCTGGGCAAGTAATCGATCGCCAGGGCGCGAGCTTCATTCCGGGTTTGGGGCACCCCATCGGGACGAAGGTGGTAACGCAGTTCGCGCAGTGCCCTCGTGGACTCCGAGGCACGTGGACGGATTCGAGCCAGTTCGGCCCGCAACTGTGCTGGGGAACGCAGTTGGAACAGATCCCAGGTCGGCGGCCCCTTGGCCGATGTTTCGATAGGCAACCACACGGACTGAGGAACACGGATCAAGATGTTGGCGTCTTGCTCTCCGGCCACCGAGCAAGACCGAAGTAGATTTTCCTGGATGTCGGGGACGATCCAGTATTGTCCAGGTGGTACGTACACGGGTTGATCGGATGATTTTCCGACGCGTCGGCTACTGCGAACCAGGTTCGCGAGAACTGCGTCGAGCAACCGACGATTGCGGGAGCGTAACACCTGAATTTCTTCAGGCTTGATCACTCGGGCGTCCATAGCCGATAGCGACTGCGGATCCAGCAGTGGCTCGAACCGACTTCTTTCGTACAGTTCGGGATCATCCACGAGCCGGTTGAGCTCGTTCAAGACGACGTCCTGCACGGAATCGTGTTCTTGCTCCGCGGCGGCATCCAATCCCGGATGTGCGAATCTGCAGCGATGGCCAACGGCTGAGTTCTTGTCTTGAAGAAACGTAAGCAGGTCGTCTGGATCGCGAATGTCGCTGGCGACATAGTGCTGCATACCGGCGGCCGCGGAGGCACTGCGATACACCGAAAATGAAGTCTCACGCCGAAGCCCCGCGTCGTCTTCAATCCTGAGGGTTAGACGCAGCAGCTTTTCAGCAGCCGCGCGATTCGTCGAAAACCGGTCGGCCAGTTTTCCTAGAGCACGTTGCAAGTCGTCACTGTTCGCTGGATTTGCCGATGCGACTTGCATGACAGACGCGACGAGACTACCGACCTCACTCTGTAGCCGCCGATCCTGAGCTGATTGCAGCAGCCGGTCTGTTGAGTCCGTCGTGAGATGTTGAGCAAGCGTGGCGGCGGCCGCACCGAAAACTTGCTCGTTGACCAGCAGCGATTGTTGCCCGTCAGGTTCAAAGAAGCTGACTGCACCTTCTGCGGCGTAGATGTCATTCCCGTTCAAGACGGCTGTCGATCGCCGCTGAAGCGAGACGGCCATTTTGTCTTGGCAGACGATTGTATTGGAAGATAATGTCGTCGGCGAAGAGGAATCCGCAACGATTCCATAGCCTGTGGGCGAAGCGATCCAGTTGCGAGAGAGTCTGGCGACACTCCCAGCCTGCGTCTGGGCGGAGATATAGATGCCTCCGGTTTGGGTTCCCACGATTCTATTGCGATTGATCGCGACGGGACTTGGGAATTGACTCCCAACATAAATGCCAAGATCTCCGCCTCGGACCAGGTTGTCACGAATAACCGCGCCGCCGAGCCTCTGGATATCGAAGGCTGTTCCCGAGCCTTGGGCTTGGTCGACGTGATTGTTCGCCAGTCTGGTGTATTGATCGACATCCTGTGCGAGGACCGAGGTCGAATTCCCGACAAAGCGGCTGTCCCGAACAGAGAGCGAGTTGCAACGATTGTGGGCAGCGATGGAGATTTCACAGTCGAAGAACTGACAGTCGTTGACTTGGACGTCGCCGGCACCGATTCCCCGGATGCCTGACTCGGCAAACTCCTTGAATTCGCATTCCACAATCTCCGCGTCGCTTTGTGACTCGAGCTGAACGGCAGTCCGGTTCCCTTTTTGAAAACCGCAGCGCTGAATCAAAACTTTAGATTTCTCCTGCGCAACGACTCCGAGCGACGTCAGGTTCTCGAAATCGCATTGGTCTAAGTTGAGCTGAGAGTTTTTTGCGTAGCAGGCGAAGAACGGAGCATCGCCGAATTGGCATTGTTGAACCGTCGCCTGGCTATCGGCCAGCCAAATTCCAACTTGCTGCTCACCATCACATTGCAACCGAACGTCTCGGAGCGTGAGCCCACCACCAGCACGTACCCAAACCACATACTGAGCGTCTGGGGCAGTGTTCTGCAAGGTGGTCGATCGGTCCTGGGGAGCTCCGACGATCGTGACTTGGATTCCATCGATGACAATTGGTCCGTCGTAATGGCCCGGGCTCAATCGGAATATGGCGCCATCGGTCGCCGAAAGCAGCTTGGTTTGCAGGTCATCGCTATCTTTGACTAGTATCGCGCCCGTTGCATCGACCGCTGTTGTCTCGCGCCGGTTCGTTAGCAGTTGCATAATCCGGTCCGCTTGTTGCGGGTCTGCGATCTGCGAAGCCAGTCCGGGTTGTTTCAGTGGTGGAGTTGGGCGTGCGCCGTACTGCATCAGCAACTCGACCATTTCTGCATTGCCTTGAAGAGCCGCTAAATGCAGTGCGGTTTTACCACTGGACACTTGAAACCGAGTGTCCGCCCCGGCATCCAGAAGGACTCTGGCGCAAGCCAGACGGTTTTGGGCGGCGGCATAGATCAAGGGGGAAACCGATTGGGGGGAGAGATCGACATCCGCGCCAAAATCGAGCAGCAACTGCAGCATGCTGGGTTGGCCCGCGATCGTCGCCACCTGCAGGCACGAATACCCGTTTTCCGAGATGGAGTTGGCGTCTATCCCGCCGCGCAGTTGCTGTTCGACTTGCTCGAGACGGCCCGCATGCACATCCTCGATCAGCGTTTCCGCGCCCGGCGCGGAAGCGATTCCTTCTTCGAGGGGAATTGGAACCGGTACCGGGGGCGTGTCATCGGCATGGCATGCCGGTGCGCACATGCCCCCAGCCAGCACGCATATGCCGAAAAAGGCTCTTCGGTTGAAGTTGACCGAACGCATAGATGTCTCCCCAGAATCTGTCCGCCCCAAGTGTCATTGAGGAGATTGACATTCTGACCTGCATGTGGCCACCGGTCGCAGCGTTTTATTGTAATAGCTCAGCTGCACCACACTGCGAGGCGGTCCATGGTGGCTGGGAATTCCAGCTTCGGTCATGAGAGTGCTCATGACCTGGGTAGGGTCCGCCCAGGCGAAAAGTTACCCTTCCAGCGGCGGTTTTTCGAGTTTTGCCTGCCCAAAAGGCTCGCGGGCGAACACACGGCGAAGTGCCGGCTCAAAGTGTTCCAGCGGCTCGGAGTCATAGCTTGGGTCGAAGGACAGCTGATCCCAGCGCTGGCAGAAATCTACCGCGGCTTGGTAGTGTTCGTGTTCGCGAAAAACATCACGCTCGGCGCGCTGCTGATCCGTCAGGAGAGCATTATAGAAACGCTGAAAAAGTCCGTGGTGGCGCACGACCCACGCGACCTCTTCCCGAACAAACGGGCGGATGATTTCGTAAGCGACCTGACCATGAGTGTGCGGGGCGAGTACGTCACCAATATCGTGCAAAAGGCAGCCCACCACCCAATCGTCGTCACCTCCGTCTCGCTCGGCACGCGTTGCGGTCTGCAGTACATGTTCCAATCGATCGACCAAGTACGCTCCGTCATCCTCTGCCTGCATCCGCAGGTGACGCATGAGCCGGTCGGGTAGTGCTTGATCGGTGAGTCGATCGTTGTCGGCAACAATTTGAAAATCCTCTGCCGTGCCGTCGCTCATTCTGGTGAAGGAAACTCGTTTGGTTGTTGACATGCTTCTCTGCTCATTTCAAAACTTGGCCAGCTCACGCCGGGCCGCACGCCCCGTGGGAGAGGGGCAGCCACCTTTTTCTGGCAGGCTGCTAGTGGTCTGTCAAAGCTTAATCTTTGGTTCGGGTAA
>JANQJJ010000485.1 GCA_028281725.1 Pirellulaceae bacterium
GTTCGCGTGCAGCAGGATATCCACGCCGGCGTCAACCGCGCCGGCAATCGCATCTTCAAAGGCATAATGGCGGTGGATTGCGCCCATTCCCAAGTCATCGCAGATGACCACGCCGTCGAAACCCAGTTCACCGCGTAGGAGGTCATGGATGATTGGCTGTGAGAGTGTCGCCGGCCGTTCGGGATCGAGTTTTCGGTGGATCACGTGGCCGACGAGTACGGCGTCCGCCAAGCCATTGCGACAGAGTTCGGTAAACGGCGTCAACTCGTCACCTGACCACGTCTCGGTTACATCAGCAATGTCGTCGTGGGCATCGTCTTGTGCGCTGCCTTGGCCGGGGAAGTGCTTGATTGCACAGAGCCCTCCGGCCGCATGGTGCTGGTGGATAAACGCTTTTGCATGGCGAATAACCGCGTCAGGATCGCTGGAGAAACAGCGGCCTTTGCCGCCCAGCGAGGGGTTCTCCGGAGCCCGGTTGAGATCAATCACGGGCGCCAGATTGAGATGAACTCCCATACGTTTTAAAGTCGTCGCGATGGCAGCGGCGGCGCTCGCGGTCGCGTCGGGATCATCCATCGCTCCGAGCGTTTCGGCCGATTGCGTGGGTGGGAAGCCGTACTCAGGTTTCAGCCGGATCACGCGGCCACCCTCGGCATCGATCGCGACGAGCAGCGGATTGGGCGCTGCACGCTTTAAGGTCGCGATGAGATCGGATAGTTGGTCGGCTGAGGCGATGTTGCCAACACGCTCGCCTTGCGGTGTCACCAAGTCGCAGAGCCAGATCCCGCCGATCTGTTGATCACGGATCGCAGCCATGATCGGATCATTCGGTTGCACCGCGGTGCCGCGGAAGCCGACCATGATCATCTGTCCGATTTTGACCTCGATCGGCACGTTCATACCGTTGGTTCCCTGTGTCCGGCTGAGTTGCGGCTGAAACCTGTTCATCCCTGTAAAAGTCAGACTCTAGTCTACGATGAAACACGTCATCACTAGCAGGCCGGATGTTCGAAATCAACGATTCGGCATCACATGAAGTGGTACTGTGGTGTTCGCGTCGGTGCTTGAGAGAAGCAGCGGGCGGCCTGATTCGAACCGGTGACGTCCAACTCGGGAAAAAAGCAGTCGATTCATCAGCCAAAGCTTGACAATGACGAGCGTCAGACCTGCTGAACACCTACTGCCTAGTCTGACTTCCCCTGAAATTGATCCACCCTGTAGTTACAATACGAGGGCCTCTGTAGTTGCAATACGAGGTAGGGTCAAGGAGGGTAAGCTGATGAGCAGGAAGAGATTCAGGCCGCAAGAGATTGTCAACTAGCTGCGATGACCTAGTGACCGAGCAGAATCGAAAGGACTGATCGAATATATGAATTACGCAAGATACTTATCGCGGTTGCGTGGCTGCCCTGTGGATTGGCAGTGGGACAAGCGTTTGATCCGGACGGGCAGGCAACACTCACCACCGCGGTCGAATCGTTCCCGCAGGACGGCACCGACTTTGATTTCCTGGCTTCCGGTCCCGGATTCACAGTGACACCTCCGCCGGAAGAACTGGGCTGCTTCAACAACCCAACATCCTCCCCAGTATTGACCGGTTTTTTCTTCACCAGCCAAATGATGACCAACCAACTGTGTCACACCACGTGTGGGAACATGGGGTACCTCTACGCCGGGACGCAAGATAGCGACAGCTGCTACTGTGGCAGTACTCCTTATCAGATCCTCGGCCGGAGTTCGTGCTCAATGACCTGTCTCGGCAATCCGTTCGAGATTTGTGGCGACGAAGAAGCCTTCACCGCTTGGTCGACTGGCATACTCGCGGTGCCTGCGCCGGCGGCATTCACCTTGGACGATGAACCCATTCAATCCGACACGACCGACCAGAGCATCACCTTCACCGACCTACCAGGCGGTGAATACACAATCAGCCTGGAGAATCTGCCGCCCGGATGGCGTGTCGACGCCGTGGACTGCGGCGATGCCGACCACGTTCGCAACGGCAACGGTGTGACTGTCGCCTTTGTGGATGCAGCAAGCGTCAATTGTCTTTTCTCTATTCGGTGCGTGTGGGACAGTGATCACGATGACGATGTGGACGTGGCCGACTACGGCGACGCCGAGAGTTGCCTGTCCGGGCCTGCGTTTGCCGCGGATGTCGGATGCGATTGCCACGATAACGACGTCGACGGCGACGTGGACATCGTGGACATCGCCGCATTGGGGCGTGCGTTCACCGGTTCGTAGCCGGACTGGTTGCTGCTAGAACAAGTTCTGTTGATTCGTGGCAGGTGGTTGCCAGTCAATTTGCGGTTTCAGCCACGATCGGACGCGACGACTTAGATGAAAACGCTCTAAGAACAATTGCCTAGCCGGTTTGGTTCAAAAGCCAGATGCAACGCAAGGCGACAAGAGGGTGTCAGATTCGCGTTCATGCATGGCTGCTCTGGAATCGCCGTTTTCGCCGGCTGAGTACACGACGGCCACTCACTCCTGGGCCTGACCTGTACTACATGGAAGCTAGGAAACCATGCTGACTGGCCCACTGCTGACCCACTTGTGGAGTTCGGCTCGGTACCTGGCTTGCATAACTGCCTTTATGAATACGACGGAATGGATTCAAATACCGCATAGCTGGCAGTCGTTGATCGACAATTCCGAATCAGAAATACTGATTCGTTAAGTACTACTGCCTGAGAGGCTTAGGGGAAAATCGACATGAATTGTCTATAACATATTGCAAATGCTACAGATAGCGGGCGACCGGATTCGAACCGGCGACGTCCAGCTTGGGAAGCTGGCATTCTACCACTGAATTACGCCCGCAAACTTATCTTGAGTTATTATCAAGGGTCACGCCTCGCCGTCAAGCGCGTTTCGATACCGTTGGATACGCTCTAAGTCCTTTTGAATCCGTTTGGTTACATACGAACCGCGAGGAAGCGGCGCGGTTGATCAGCGCCAGCAGCTCGGGGAAGTCGCCGCCCAGAGGAACTCGCGTACAAGCAGCCACGTACTGCAGCGTGATCTCAGTATGGGCTGGCTGGCCGCCGTTTTCCTGAGCGGCGCAATCGATCATCTCGATTTACCGGCCGAACGCGTCGTAGGCATATTTTACGGCGTGGTGATAACACTGTTTTGTTCAAGCCTGACTTCGAGCAGGCGGTTTTCTTCGTCGTAGACGTAAAGCGTATTGGGCGGGTAGCTAACTAGCCGAAGATGAGACGAAGCGTTTCCTAGTCAGTTCCGCTATTTGCAAATGCCCAGTGAAGTACATCAGGCCATCAGAGGTCCATACCCAATCAAAGGGGATTGACCCTTCATAATGTGTTTTTTGAATATCATTTATCGAAGTGTGATCCCAATACTCTTCCTGGGCCAAGATTCGAAGCTCTGGATTCCACATACCCTCAGGTGCTGGATATTAAATTCCATACTTCCCTCGATAACATTCATAGCGAGGTCACATCTCGATATCCTGATTTTTGCCATTATCCCAGTAGATTCGTCTATTAAGTGGAGCGATATAGCCAATCCCAAAACTGCCGTTCTTATTCTTAGCTGCTACCATCGTCCTGGGAGATAGCACAACCTTATGCTCAGGAGTTAGCTCTCTCCATACGTCCATGATAAGCGGAGCCCAAGCTCAAGCATGACGTTTGGATTCAAGTGGCTGGTATCACAGACGGCCATAGGGTCTGGTAAAGATTCTCGACTATGTGTTTCTGGATAATGCCTGACTCCTCCGCATCACTTACTAATTTCGGAGTGAATCCAGCGAGGTTGGCAGCATCATCGATTATCGAGCGAACATCTCGCCAGTACCGGGTGGGTAGATCGCCCATTCCAGAAATAGGCATAACAATGCCGCAGATCGGTTTTTCTTTCTCCGATGCTTGGTGCACTGGGGCAGCTTCATTTTGTTCAGCCATCATTGCCCCCCCCTTGATAATCAGCAAAATGATTATGTGGTCCAAGCAAGTAGTATGTCTAGGTGGTTTTAGCGTGCCCAGGTTGAAGAGTTTGTTTGCAGTGTGGAATAGCACCATAGGGCCAAGAGCGATACCCTCTCCCCATGCCCGCTCATTCCATCGCCCAAGTTCGCCAGCTGCTCGCGGCCGCCGGCCTGTCGCCGCAGCATCGCTTTGGGCAGAACTTTCTGATTGATCTCAACCTGATGCGCAAACTGATCGAGGCGGCCGAATTGTCGCCACGAGATATCGTGCTCGAAGTCGGCCCGGGAACGGGATCGCTGACCGAGGTGTTGCTCGAATCAGCCGGCCACGTGATCAGTTGCGAGATCGATCGCGGGCTGGCGGCGCTGAATCGCGAGCGGCTGGGAGAGCGAGCAAACTTCACGCTCATCGAAGGCGATGCACTCGCGACCAAGCACACGCTCAATTCGGAAATACTGGCAGCTCTAAAGAAGCATGCACCAGCAACAAGGGTGGAGCGGGCGTCTCGCCCGCTATCCGATGTGGAGGAACACAGTCGGGCGGGACGCCCGACCCACCCTGATATCAAAGGAGCTTCGGGTAGCGAGGGCGGTGTGGTCAAACTCATCGCTAACTTGCCGTACCAAATCGCCACGCCGCTGCTGATGAATCTGCTGCATGCCGAGCCGCGTTTCGAACGCCTGGTCTGCACGATTCAAAAGGAAGTCGCCGAACGCTTGCTGGCCGACGCC
>JANQJJ010000487.1 GCA_028281725.1 Pirellulaceae bacterium
TTGTGCTCAGAACACAGGTGAGTCTGCTCGAATGTCTCACGACCGGATGGATCGGCCTGCTCGTCGGTATGAATGCCGAAATCTGCCGGTCCGTGCTGGTGGAAATGGAAAAAACGCAGCAGGAAGAATGTTGCCAGCAGCCCCAACATGACTCCCCAGGTAACCTGGTCAATTTTGTCCGGACCCAACGTCGCGATCGCATGCGGAACCATGTGGAAGATCGCGATTCCCAACAGCACGCCTCCCACGACGCTGATCATCAACTGCATTCTCGTATGGGTGAGCCGAATCCACTCCGGAAGAAGTCCCCCAAGAACGGAAGCCAAAATGACGGCGACCGAGTAGGCGAAAAGCAGCCCAAATGTCTGCCAGGCGGGATCAAACGTGTTCGGCATCAAGTTGGACTCTGAATCAGAGTAATCAGGCTCCACAACGGAGGGACTGACCGTCCTCAGGGAGGGGCCTGGTTGGTTACGGAGACAGCGAATTGTGAAGATTGGGTTGGCTTCCGAGTCCAGATCTTCCCGCAAACACCGTATTTCGCCAAGCCGCGTTGCTCGAAAACGGCCTTTTAGGCAACTTTAAGCGTGATCTGAAACCCATTCGGGCGCGGTCATGTCTCGACGCTGGCGACCGACGCTGACTTGATTGGACTAGCGGGGCAACGTTGGTAATTCTCATCCTTTCACGAGCAAACGCTCGGGGGAACCGTAGGTCCTTTCCTGGCCAAGAACTTGGTTTCCATCGATTTTGAGTGTTTTTTAAGTGATATTGATGGCGAGCGGACACTGGTCTGGCGGAGGAGCATTTTCTTGGACTTAACCGATAGCATCGACCGATTTCGCGGCCCGCTCGTAGGGCTGATTGCTTCCTGGGGAGCTCCCCATGTCGATGCGCTGGAAATCGCCCAAGATAGCTTTGCCGACGCCTACCTCAACCGAGCGAGCTGCCGCGGTAACTGCGAAGACGCCGACGTTTTTGGGCGTTGGTTGCGCGGGATCGCTCGAAACAAGTTTCGTAACTGGCTTCGTTCCCGAAAACGACGCGAACGCCGAGTTGTTTCTTTTGATCCAGTGATCTTGGAGCAGACAGCGGGACAGGAGCAGGCACCGGAAGATCACCGAGTCGTCAACTTGCGGCTGGCCATCGATCAGCTGCCGCCGAAACAACGCCAAGTCATCCTGATGCACTATCTGGACGAGACGTCCGTCAGCGACGTTGCGGCGCTACTATCGGTGACCGCAAAAACCGTCGAAGGGCGACTCTACCAAGCCAGACGTGCGCTACGGCGAATGCTAGACGAACGCTCTCGTCGAGCATTGGAAAGGCCCTACTGCCATGAATGATATGAATCAACACGAACTGATTGATGAAGACGAACTGCGATCAGCGCTGCGACCCCTGCGTATTGATCGCGACGCGTTTGAAGCCAAGATTCGACGGCGAATCGATGCTGCCACGCGTTTGCATGAGTTATCGGAATCGAGCCCAGCAAAACCGGAGCAATCGGGCTGGCTTCATGTGGCCGCGTCGGTACTTCCGCTGCCGCTGCTTGGCAAGGGAGCCAGCGGAAGTCTAACCACGTTTTCGATTGGGCAACTTTCGCTGGGACAGAAGATCGTTGCCATCACCGCGCTGCCGGCGATTGGGCTGATGCTGATGATCACCGCGACGATCTGGGCGGTCCTGAAAGTCCGCAAGGTCCATCGTAATCAACAATCCGGCGACCTGGATCCTCAAAAGATGGGTGAAGTGACCAAACGCTGGTGGAGACAGTTCGGCGTTCTGGTCGTGGGAATGGCTTGGGGAGGGCTCTTGCTAATGCTGATCGGCTACGCGATTCCGGTTTTCATCATCTTCCTGATTTCTGGAATCACGATGGTCTCGCTGATCACGCGGCTGGGCCGAGAGCAAGTGATCGACCGAACTTCGATTGCCAGTTCGCTTGGTCCGGGAATGTTGTTGCTCGTGCAAATCACCCATATTGCTTCGATGTTTAGCCAGGGATTTCCATTCCTGGATCAGATGCTGATCCCAGCGGTGTTGGCGACCGGTGGATTCGTCTTGCTGATGGTGTGTCCGGTACAGGCCGAACATCTCAGTCGCGCTGCCAGTCGGCTGGTCAAGCTGGTTGCCTCTACCGGAGGCATCCTGCTGGCTGGTTGGTTTTCGAGTTCCCTCTGGAACCCCATTTCGACCGATGACCTGAAAGCCTATGTGGAGTCGTTCGATCAAGCACCATTTTCATCGGCCAGCTGGCGAGCGTGGAAAGTTCCGGCCGCGTGGCTGCGGGATTCTAACATGCCCTTAAATATGTCGACGCCGTACAGGTTGCTGGAAACAGAAATCGCAAATGACGAGCCAAACGCCAGGATCCTGCGTTATGCATTTGAAACCGACTTAATCCAGCTTCAGGATCTGAATCGACTTGGCGATTGGGAACTGCAAAAAGGGCCCATGTTTCGCGAGTCCAATCGTGGAAAGCCGTTCCTCTCAATCACCGATCGAGAGAGCTGCCTGGTTCATGCGTTGATAATGCGAGGCGAGCTGGATGCCAACCAGCGCGATTTTCTGGCAGAGCGATTGAGGATGACGATGGAGGGATTGAAGACGAAGACTTACGGCTACCTTTTGGAAGAGCAGTTGCGGATCACGAAACTCTCTCGTTTGATTGGCAGGCCGTTGGGCGCGGATTCGTATCGCGACTGGGTCCATCGAACGCTGGTCGGCCATCAGAGATTGAACCATCGATTTGGTGTTCGACGTGGGGGATTCGCCCAGAGTATGAAGCTGGACTTCAGCAATGAGTATGCGACCGCTGATGCGATTGAATTGATGCAGATTTACGGCGTACCAGCTGAGGTGAGGATCGATGCGTTAAGGTCCTACCTGCGACCGACGCCTCACGATAGCTGGCTCCGCAATCAATCCTGCGTGCGAGTTGCGAGCCTGCAGCGACTCGAGAGTTTACCGGACGTGTCCCCAATCACTTGGCGCGACTTTCTCCGCTATGAGCAGAGCCTGATCATGGCAGTCCTGTTCACGCTACTTTGTATCTTCGCCACCGTCGGTGCTCCCAAACACCGTGCTCACCCCGTGTAGCTTGACATCGGTCCCATCTTCGCCTTGGACTGAATTGAGGCTGGTTTGCCAGGGTCGGCATCTGCCTTCGGTGATCAAGCGCTGGCGAGAGTAACAAATTCCTGAATTTGCTACTTTTTCCGCGTCAGGTTGTGTGAGATGCTGGGTGACATCTAGTGGAGACACCTGCATGCAACCTTGGCCCGACACCCGTGATACGCTGCTAACGCGGCTGCAAAATCCCGCTGACCAGCAGGCTTGGCACGAATTTGCTGAGCTTTATGAGCCTCTGATCTATCGATTTGCTCGCCGCCGAGGATTACAGGATGCCGACGCGCGCGATATTACGCAACGAGTCATGTGGA
>JANQJJ010000524.1 GCA_028281725.1 Pirellulaceae bacterium
CCCGCCCCCCCTCCGCTAACGCTCTTGCTTTCGACTGGATCCCCACCGATCGATTCGGAGTTTGGACAGCAGCATCAAATTGCCGCGGTCTTACAAAAGCCTGCCTTGCAATCGGAGGTTTGCTTCGCTCTCCGGCAGGCTCTCGCGCAATCCGAACCGCTTGGCGATCCCGCGCACCCTCAGCCGGACCGCCCCGTCGGGCTCAAGTTGCGGATTCTGCTCGCCGAAGACAGCGAGGTGAATCGGGCTGTCTTCGTCGGGCTGCTGCAGCGTGAAGGCCATCAGGTGACAACCGCCGAAGACGGACAGATGGCGCTCGACGCGTGGCGCCGTGAACCGTTCGACGCCATCTTTATGGACGTGCAGATGCCGCGGCTCGATGGCTTGGAAGCCACGCGGCTGATCCGCGCCGAGGAGGCTGAAACCGGCAAGCATATTCCCATCATTGCCATTACCGCCGCTGCGATGGAGAGTGATCACGCTCGCTGTTTAGAAGCAGGCATGGATAACTATCTAAGCAAGCCGGTCGAGTTATCACGGCTGCAACAGTTACTTCGCGAAATCACGTTAAGTGCTACAGACTCGGGTAACGATTCGCCCGCAACCTACACTTCGGATGATTCGGCCAATGGCTCTGCCGGGATATCACTCCGGAAGACCGCTGTTGATGCTGCCACCGCCACGTGTCACGTCAACTTTGCGGCGCCCCTGGAAAAACTGCAGTACACGTCTGAGCAACAGCAGCAATTGGTTCAAACACTCCAGCTCGAATCCGTTCAGCGACTCGATCAGCTCTCGCAAGCCATCGACAACCAAGATGCCCAACTGCTGGTGCGCGCGTCGCATTCACTCAGGAGTGCAGCGGCACTTTTCGAAGCCGAGAAGGTTGCTCGCGCTGCGGCCCAAGTCGAGTGCCACGCGCGCGCCGGCGATATTGCCCAGGCCGAGCAACACTTTGCCCAGCTGCGGCAAGCCACCGCAAGCATGCTCGAAGAAGTCGGCAGGTGGTTACACGAGAACGACAAAACCAGCTGCCACGCGCAGCCGACTACTAGAAGAAAATAGGGTGAAATCAAGAAATCACGCTAGCAACATAGTCGCGGATGTCTTTTTCGAGTTCGGACAGGCGATTGATGAGTCGCTGCTTGGCGACGGGCAGATCGTGGCTTTCTTCCGGAGAACAGTAGGTGAACATGTAGAACTTGACTTTGGGCTCGGTACCCGACGGACGAACGGCGAAGTAGTTGCCTTCCGCTTCTAACTCCAGCATCACCATGTTGGCCGACGCCGCGTCCAAGCTCTTCGTAGTTCCATCAGGCAGACGGATGGTGAGTGCCTGGTAATCCCGAACACACGCCACTGACATACCGCCCAGCCGCTCTGGTGGCGCACTGCGAAAGGCCTCCATCAATTGGCGCATCTGAGCCATCCCCTCGCTACCTTCCATCTGCACGTTGACCAGCGTCTCTTGATGGCAACCGTGTTGCCGAAGTAACTCGTCGAGTCGCTCGTGAAGAGATTTCCCCTGGCTCTTGAGCTGGCTAGCGAGCATCGCCATCAAGAGACACGCCACCGCGCCATCTTTATCTCGCGCATACTGACCGATCAGATACCCGTGGGATTCCTCGGTACCAAAAACAAAATCATCGGGGCCGACGGAGTCCATCACTCCGGCAATCCACTTGAATCCAACATGCAGATTGCCCTCACAGCGAACTCCGTAAGCCTCGGCAATCCGGCGTATCAGTTCCGTCGTCACTAAAGTCTTGATCACGTACGATTTGTCGGTCAGCTGCCCCTGTTCCTTCAGCTTCGAACAGACAAAATCAGTCAACAAAGCTCCGATCTGGTTGCCGCTGATTGTCGCCCACTCGCCGCTTGTGTCACACGTCAGCGGGGCCGCGCAGCCCAGGCGATCGCAGTCAGGGTCGGTCGCCAAGATGACGTCCGCCCCAGTCGCGCGGGCTCTTTCAATGATCTCGTCAAATACAGCCTTGTTTTCCGGATTGCTCACTCGGCCCGGCACGTTGGGAAAATCGCCACTGGGCTCGGCGTGCCGCTGGTAGACTTCACACTGCTTAAACCCAGCTTTTTCCAGGACCGGCATGACGGCAAAGGCGCCCACACCGTGCAGCGGCGAGTAGATGATCTTGGCATCGCGTGATCCCGGCCAAGCGAACCTCCCAACCTCCGACAGAAACGCCTCGTCGATCTCCTGGGTACAAATCTTGACTCGTCCGTCAGCGAGCGCTTCGCCAAAGCTGACGCGCTTGATGGTGTCGACATTCATCACTCGATCGATAATCGCCTTGTCGTGTGGGGGCAAGATCTGCCCGCCGGTCGACCAGTAGACTTTCACGGCATTGTCACTGGGCGGATTGTGACTGGCCGTGACCATCACGCCGCAATCGCACCCCTTTTTTCGAACCGCGTAGGACAACTGAGGCGTCGCGCGATACTCATCGAGAAAGTAGACCTCGAAACCGTTCGCCACCATGACCGACGCGCACAACTCGGCGAATTCACGCGAACGATGGCGTGTGTCGTAGGCAATGGCGCAGCTGAGTTGACGCGTCTGGCTACCGGGCTGTTCCAGGATGTAGGTCGCCAGTCCCTGCGCGCTTTCTCCAATCGTTCGCTCGTTAATCGCATTCGAACCGAACTCATACATGCGACCTCGCCGGCCACCGGTACCGAATGGAATCACCGTCCAAAAGACGTCGTCCAGCTCCTGCCACTTCTCATCGGAGATATGCTGAACGATGGAATCGCGATAGTCCTCGTATCGCGGTTCTTTCAACCAGCACAATAGATTCTCATGAGCGGCACTCGTCAATTTCCCGTCCGCCACAGCCTGCTTGCTGGCTGCAATCGCATGCTCGATACTCATGGTCAATCGACACTATCCTCCAAAAGTGAGAGAATCCACCGCCGAGGCTAGTGACCTGTCCACCACAATCGGTCGCTCCCCGATGGCGGCGATTGTATTCCGTTTGCGATAAGCAGTACACCCAGGCGGCCCGGGCGCTGCCCCAGGCCCATGAAAAAGCTGGCCCGAAGTAGAACCGCTCCAGAATAAAACGGTCATGCTGCAAAAACCGAGCCCGCAGTCCATCTAAGGAATCAACTCAAGGAACACAGGTATGAACGAACCGATCATCAGTGTCAGCGGCCTGCGCGGAACGATTGGCGACCAGCTCACTCCAGCTGTTGCCACGCGCTACGTTGCCGCGCTGGCGGCCACATTGCCCAAGGGCAAGGTGGTGGTGGCTCGAGATGGCCGAGCTAGCGGGCATCTGCTCGCTCAGGCGGTATGCTCCACGCTCGCTGCGCACGGTCTCGAGGCGGTCAACCTGGACGTCGCGGCCACGCCCACCGTCGGAGTCCAAATCAAAGTACTCGGCGCGGTTGCTGGAGTTCAGATATCCGCCAGCCACAATCCCAAGGAATACAATGGGTTAAAACTCTTTGGCGGCGACGGGCGGGTACTTCCCAAACCGGCCGGCGAAAAGGTGTTGGCCTCCTATCGTCAAGGACGCGCCGGATGGGTGGGCGTAGACGACTTGGGTGGTACTTCGCATCTGGCCGATCCTCACTCGGCCCATGCCGATCTCGTCCTCAAGACGGTGGACGCTCAATCGATCCAGGCTCGCAGATTCAAGGTCCTGCTGGACAGCAATCACGGTGCTGGAAGCCTGCTCGGACGCCGACTGCTGCAGACGCTCGGCTGTGAAGCGACTTTGATCGGCGACTCGCCGGATGGCCTGTTTGCTCATCCGCCGGAGCCGCTTGCCGATAACCTCCGCACCGTCTGCGAGCAAGTCAAAACGGGGGGCTACGACATCGGCTTCTGCCAAGATCCCGACGCAGACCGCCTAGCCATCATCGATGAAAACGGGACTTATATCGGCGAGGAGCTGACGCTCGCGCTATGCTTGATGCAGGTGCTAGCGAAAGAGCAGGGCACGATCGTTACCAACTGTGCCACCAGCAGCCTAGCCAAGGCACTCGCAGCAAAACACAACTGCCGCTTGCTCCAGTCGGCCGTTGGGGAAGCGAATGTAGCGGATCTGATGCTGGCCGAGAACGCCATCTTTGGTGGTGAGGGCAACGGCGGACCGATTGACCCGAAAGTCGGCTATGTCCGAGACAGCTTTGTTGGCATGGCAAGGGTGCTGGAGTTGCTGGCGACCACCGACCACTGCGTCAGCGGGCTGGTCTCCCAGCTACCGCCTCTGTCCATGGTTAAAGAAAAGGTCGACTTGGACTCCAGCGTCCTGCCACGTTTATTTGAGGCGATTGTCTCTGAAATGTCCGATGCCTCCGACAGCCGACCCGACGGCCTCAAGCTGGACTGGGGCGATCGATGGCTACTCGTGCGAGGCAGCAACACCGAACCCATCGTGCGTCTGATCGCCGAAGCCCCTTCTACCGAAGAGGCTCTCCAGCTATGCAAGCACGCGCGCTCGATCGCCTCGAAGCTCTAGCGGATTCTGTAGTGCGATATCCAGAATCAATGCAGTCAATCGAGCAACCGTTGCTCACTTGCCGGAGAATGTTTCTAATAGTGTCGGAGCGGGCCGAAGGTGTTGTCTGAGGACCGACGCAAGCCGAATCGTTGACATTGTCTCATTCGAAGGAACCGTGTCGTGCGCATAAAATTAGCGAGCTCTATACTGTTTCTTGTTTTTGCGGCCTTCTCTTCCGACGCTTTGTCCCAGCAGATCGCCGAGCCGGAACTCCATTTCCGAGGCCAGGCGGCAGCGTTTCGAGTCCCCGGGCGGGCTTCCGCGGCAGATCCAATTCAGCTCTCTAACCTGGTCCTCGGCAAGCTCGATCGAGTTGGCAACGAGCCCCGCCTAATCGTCTTGGTTGAACAGTTTCGAATTGAAAAAAAGCAGCGTGAAGTCTTTGCTATGCGAGTTGAGAATCGCGTGCGAACTATCAAAGTCACGGATCCAGAGAGTGGCGTAGAAAAAGAGGTCGAACAAGCGTACACAGTCAATGTCCCGTTCTCCACGAAAAAGGATGTCCCCATCAGAAAAGCCGCCGGTAAGAAACCGGTGGTGATCCCGCTGAGCAAGGTTCGGCTCTATCGTCTCGACGCGAGCCCAGTTTCCGAGGAGGAGGCTGCCGAGTTGCTCGAGAACATGCAACCCATATTTCTGGCGACCGGCTTCGATCGTGAAATCAAACCGGCAAGTGAGATCATTCGCAGAGCGCTTAATCCGAACTGCTTGATTGCCGTTACCGACGAATTGCAGCGGCGACAACCCGAAGCAGTCGCACCGCCTGTGCCCGTGCTCAGATGATTCATGCAGGATGACAAGCTCGCCTGACTCCACACGCGAATGCTCGCGAAGCAATGCATGTTGGTTAACGTGCCCTCGGAACTTGTTTCCTAAGTCGAAGGAGCTCCCTCAGGCAGTAGATTAGCCCCCGCAGCGTGTTGCCTTTACATGATCGAGAAGTAGTTTTCGCACGCGAAGTCGACGTACTCGTTTTTCAGCTCCATGGGCTGATCATGGTAGAGGCAGTAGTTGCGGACTTGCAACAACAGATCGCGAGGGTGGCAGTTGCGGAACGGCCGGTCGGCGGTTTTGTAGTGATTTTCAACCAGGTAATCGATGACGTCTGCCTGATAGGGCAGACCGATGCGAGGGCACATAATCTCGAACAGTTTGCGAAATGCCGCTTCGCTTGGATTCTCCACCTCGATCTTGTAAGGAATACGCCGCAGAAACGCGTCGTCGACCAGATCCTTGGGCTGCAGGTTGGTTGAAAAAATCACCAGCTGATCAAAGGGCACTTGCGTCTTCTTGCCGCTGCTCATGTTGAGAAAATCGTACCGTTTTTCCAAAGGCACGATCCACCGGTTGAGCAGCTCGTCCACCCGCATTTTCTGGCGACCAAAGTCGTCGATAACCAGCACGCCGCAGTTACTCTTCAGCTGCAGCGGAGCTTCACTGATACTCGTCTCCGAATCCTCCTGAACTTCCAACATTTCCATCGTCAGTTCGCCACCGGCGATGATCGTCGGACGTTTGATTCGAACCCAACGACCATCAACTCCGGAGTCGTTCAGCAGGCTATCGGACTTTTCCCCTTCAGCCGGCTGATGCATCAGTGGATCGTACAGACGCATGATATCGCCATCAACCTGCAGAGCGCGAGGAATCCAAATGTATTTTCCAAATGCGAGTGTGATGCGTTCGGCGATGCTGGTCTTCCCGTTGCCTGGGTAACCGTACAGGAACATGCCTCGCCCGCTGTTGACGGCAGGTCCGAGCTTCCCAAGCATCCGTCGATCAATCAGCAGATCTTTGAACGCGTCGAGCAGTTCAGTTTGGCGCGGATACTGACCTTCGACCGACTGCAACTTGACCGCCTCGCAGTAATCCTCCAACGTTACCGGCGCCGCTCCAAAATAGGTGGTACGCAAGCAGTGTTGACGGGCTCGATCTCGCCCAAGGTCTGTCAACACGTGCGTGTAGTCGTTGACTGAGTTAGCTCCACGATAAGCCGTCATCTGCTCGTACTTGAGGCGATTGAGGGTGGGCTCGATCAATAAAAACGGCAGCTTCACCTGCTCCGCGATCGCTCGTCCGGTCGCTTCACCTCGAGCGAGCAGAAAACGCATGATCAACTCTTCGACTAGCGATTCGCTCAGCCCCGCCGCATCGAGCGACTCGGGAATGGTAGGAATCAGCGGTTCATCCCGATCATCGGTGAACCTGGCGAACCGGCATCCCGACTCGGCTTCCGTGGCCTGACTTGGCGCCTGCTCGGCCGCGCCAGGCGTTATCGTTTGTGCAGGTTGTGCCGACTGCGCCGGTCGATCGGGCTGAGGCTTCCCGGCGAGCAATCCGTCGATCCGTTGCAGTAGTTGATCGAGTTCTCCGTTTTCGCCTTCCTGGGGTGGGTTTCCGAGCTGGGCGCGTTCGTTCATAACGTCAAACTCAATCGGGGCCTATTGGGGGCAGGTTCGCAAACCGGGGGCTTCGTTCCGCAAATCTACGTCACCAAATCGGGGTAGGCAAACCACATCGAGAAGTTACCTGGCACGAGTCAAACCAGGTATTGTGCGGGGAAAGTACTGTCAGTCGGCTGCTTTTGCGACGATATTGGCCGCTTGGAGAGAATATGTGACCTAGGGTTCATCTACTCGGCCGCACTTTGTTTGTCTTGGCGGAAACTCCGCGACTCACCCATACGATGTCAACTATCAAAGAATCGAACAAGATTAGCCGCGCGGCGGCCCCAATCGAGGATAGACCAGGCAAATCGGTGCTCTGCAACGCCGACGAGGCCGAGTTAACGGCGCTGAGCAGTGTCGTGCATGAGTGCATCGGCAAGGGCGAAAACCGAAGTCGAGGGATCAGTCGGCGAATCGCCGCATTTCCGCTGATCAACCATTCTCCGTTCAAGACGGCCAGTTCGATCGATCGCATTGATGAAGCGGCGGCTTTACTGGGAGACCAGTGGCTCAGCGCGCTGACACTCCTGGACGGCCTGGCGTTCCACCTTCGCTCTCGCCTCCGGGGCTGCTCGCTCGAATCGGAAGAAGAAGCCGGGCGGCTGTGGCGTCAGACATTGGTTCTCGCCAGCGCGGCGGAAGTACTTTCCCGAGTGACTGCCAAGTCCAGGCCCGTCGACGCGTGGGCCTGCGGACTGCTGCTCGGAGCCTTGGGTGCCAGCCAGTTAACCGACCTGATGGGCCAGCCGCCC
Organism: Pirellulaceae bacterium; assembly: GCA_028281725.1. Lineage (GTDB taxonomy): Bacteria > Planctomycetota > Planctomycetia > Pirellulales > Pirellulaceae > Aureliella. The sequence continues at coordinate 7,729 of JANQJJ010000524.1, forward strand.
CATGAGGAAATCGGGCCCTCCGTCCAGATTTCGCCCTCGGATCTGGAGCGTCTGTTGGCGGCGCTAAGTGTGCAAGACGATCTTCCGGTACCAGCCAAAGAGGCTCAGCCCTGTGGCCCCTGGAGCGTTTTAAGTACGGCCTACCACATCGCCTGCAAAAACCACGACTTGAGTTGGGCCTCGGAGTGCCTAGGGCCGATACCGAGTTGTTCCTGCCCAGCCCCACTGACGACTCTGATATCCAAACGCTTGAGCGACCTGGATGCGTCGAGTGAAACGCTGGCCTGGGCGAGCTGGACCTTCGCCAGCCGTTAGGCTCCGGTTCAGGCCACCTCCAGCAGTCTGTTTTCTCGGTTCGAACGCGCGAACCTACGCAGCTGCTACAGACTCTCTACAGGTCGATCGGTTTTTTTCCAAACCTTCACGAATTCCGGCACCTGTCCCTTGTGTGCCCTGCGGAGTGCCGATACATTCTTGTCCCTCAGTCAGTGAGAGACGAGCGGCGGGAAACGCCCCTCAGCATGGCGTGTGATTCACTTGCCCCACTCAGCCGAAATCGACCAATCCAAGCGATTATGGCTTGACGATCACTGACCGGGCCGATAAATTACGTGACTCGCCTGTGAGCGAGGAACAGACTGATCTTTGACAATTTGGTAGATAAGCTCTCCGTTAAAAACTTAGGTTTTTAGCTTTAGTAAGTTAGTTTGCAAGGTTGTGAATATTGCATCCTGCAGCTCGATGGACTTGTTCTTTCGGGCCTTGGGTTGCAAGCAACTGTTGAATTTGGTGCCCTTTGACCAGGGGCACTGTGACGAGCCGCAAGGCCTCCAATGTGGTCATCTCCGCTATGAGTTCTGTCGAGAGGCTGATCTTTCGAGATCGAATCGAGATGGGTTGATAGTGGAAAGCATACACAATTGAAGGGTTTGATCCTGGCTCAGAATGAACGTTGGCGGCGTGGATTAGGCATGCAAGTCGTGCGAGAAGTTTCCTTCGGGGAATGGACAGCGGCGAAAGGGAGAGTAATACGTAGAAATCTGCCCTCGGGTCTGGGATAGCGGTGGGAAACTGCCGGTAATACCGGATAACGTCTTCGGACCAAAGGTGTGATTCCGCCTGAGGATGAGTCTACGACCTATTAGCTTGTTGGCGGGGTAATGGCCCACCAAGGCAACGATGGGTAGCGGGTGTGAGAGCATGACCCGCCTCACTGGGACTGAGACACTGCCCAGACACCTACGGGTGGCTGCAGTCGAGAATCTTCGGCAATGGACGAAAGTCTGACCGAGCGACGCCGCGTGCGGGATGAAGGCCCTCGGGTTGTAAACCGCTGTCGTAGGGGAACAAATCTATAAGGGTTCTCTCTTATAGTTGAGTGATCCTAGGAGGAAGGACGGGCTAAGTTCGTGCCAGCAGCCGCGGTAAGACGAACCGTCCGAACGTTATTCGGTATCACTGGGCTTAAAGAGTTCGTAGGCGGCCTAGTAGGTGAGATGTGAAATCCCACGGCTCAACCGTGGAACTGCGTTTCAAACCACTAGGCTTGAGGGAGATAGAGGTGAGCGGAACAGATGGTGGAGCGGTGAAATGCGTTGATATCATCTGGAACACCGGTGGCGAAAGCGGCTCACTGGATCTCTTCTGACGCTGAGGAACGAAAGCTAGGGTAGCGAACGGGATTAGATACCCCGGTAGTCCTAGCCGTAAACGATGAGCACTAGTCCGTGGGGACCCTCACATCTTCTCGGACGTAGCGAAAGTGTTAAGTGCTCCGCCTGGGGAGTATGGTCGCAAGGCTGAAACTCAAAGGAATTGACGGGGGCTCACACAAGCGGTGGAGGATGTGGC
>JANQJJ010000537.1 GCA_028281725.1 Pirellulaceae bacterium
TGGCGGAGCAGTTTCGCACACACGATCATGATCTCAAAGAGCTAGTCGGCTGGATTGTCAGTAGCGATGCTTTTTCCAGGCAGCCTATAGCGCTCTCACGTCCCCAATGGTTGGTTGCAACCGACGAAGAGCTGCGGCAGATACAGACTTTGGAGCTGGCCTTTGCGGCTGGTCCGACACTAGGACGGTCACGGGAAGCCGATTCACTGGAGAAATCGCTGCTGGCCATGAGAGATTGGAGAAAGCAGGCCACGGGGTTGCCCAGCGCCACCCTGGCTCAACCGGCCCCAGGCGGCGCTGCTAGAAAAACTCCCAAACGCTCCGCACGCAGCGCAATGCCGTCGCTGAGCCTGGCCATTCACGGTGATCTGCCGACCGAATCCCAGCGAGATTTCGTGAAGCGTTTGCTTCGATCGGATCGCCTGAGTTGGGAGCAGCGTGTCGCGCATGTCGTGGGCCTGAGCGCAAGCCGTGTCGCTGGTGGTCGAATTCAACAACTGGCCAAAGGATTGTTGCAACAGAGCTCCGGCGACGCCGAGGCGGCCCTTCTGGACCTACTCTGGGCCGTGCAGAATTCGGACGCTAGATAAAGCACTCCGTTCTCCGGATTGGAAATCGGTCCGCGAGTGCCTCAGCAGACCGTCTCTTAGAATGCGTCCCGGTTCCGTGGTGGGGCGCCCTCGTTCGAATTGGGCAACGAATTTGCTGATTGGCACGCTATCAGGCCCTTGCGGCTCGCGCTAGACAAGAAAGTCAAGGTTCGCGGCCGTAGGACGCGGTCGGTGCTCTACCGGCTTCCGGCCGCGCGTCGTTGCACGCCTCTGGAATATCGAGTACAAGACGTCCAGTGTCGAGAGTGTGATTGGGATGCGCTCGTGGACCGCTGATTTTCAGGCGCCATTTCGGCGCGGCGATCCCTGTGCTGATTGAACGGGTCACTATGCCATTTCGAAATCTGATCGAGCCCCTCGCCTCTAGCAGAACACTGGGGTATGTGTTTTTGATGGCCATGCTGACGGGGCTCTATGCTGCACTGCCGACCTGGAAAGAGTATTCACCGTACCGCGACATCACGAACATTCCCTCAGAGTTCCACGCGGCCCTGTCGCTGGTATTGGGCTGGCTGTTGGTTTTTCGCACCAACACGGCGTATAGTCGCTGGTGGGAAGCTCGTACTCTGTGGGGAGCGCTCGTCAATGCGAGTCGCAATCTGGCGATAAAATTTGGTAGTCTCGGCAGGATACCCCAGGGCGACTTGGCACGCGCCCGCGAGCTCATTGTCGGCTTTCCGGTAGCCCTGCGTTGTCACCTGCGTGGTGAGGCGGATAGCCAGCTACCGCCCGAGATCCGATCGCTGGCAGGGGACGCCGAGCACGTCCCCCAAGCTATTGCACGCAAACTGTATGCCATCGTTGGCCAAGCCAAACGCGTTGGTCACATCGATGGAGACGAGCTACGAGTGCTCGACGCGGAGCTGTTGCGGCTCATGGATATCTGCGGCGCCTGCGAACGCATCCTCAAGACACGAATCGTGAAGTCCTATCGAGTGTTCGCGCGGCAATGCGTGCTCATCTTCATCGCCACGCTGCCTTGGGGAATTGCCGATGACTTCCGCGTTTGGACCATTCCCCTGACCATCATTACTTCCTACTTCATGCTTGGGCTGGAGACCGTCGCCGAGCATGTCGAAGAGCCGTTTGGTTACGATGACGACGATTTGGATCTGGAGTCTCTTTGTGAGACCATTGAAGTCACAGTCAACGAGACGTTTGCGGAGACGGGGCCCAATTAGGCCACGGCAGCGCCGCGCTCGCAGCCGTGTTGTCCTCGATACCGCCTCGGGCCAGACCGGTCGGGGGGAACACCGACCTGACCGCTAGTTCTTCGTTTTAACTGCGGCCAGCGGGGAATTCTGTGGCAGGCGCCTCCCAGCCCGGTCGACCAGGGTTTACGTAGGCATGAGTTCCGGAAGCTGCTAGAATCAACAAATCTCGATTTTTGGGGAAGCCGCTGTGTAAGTAGTGCTCCTATATCGGCGTCTCACAGGGGATCGTCCTTCATCAACTAGCTCAGTGCCGACGCGATGGATAGGGCGTTATGGATATGTTAGCGGAGTGATGTCTACGCATCAGTTCGTACAACGTCAGAAGTTCGCGAATCTGGACAGATTGGAAACCAATGGCACAAACGTATTGGCACGTACGCAACTGTTCGTTGTTCGCTCGCCTGACCGATCAACAGCTCCAGTCGCTTGAGCAGCGTGCGAGGCTTCGCAAGTTCCCCAAAGGTTCGTCGGTCTACCTCCCGACGGATACCGCCGACGGCACGTTTTTGTTGGCGGAGGGACGTGTCCGCATTTGTTCGACCACTCCTGAGGGAAAGCAGAGCATTCTGGCTTTTGTCGAGCCTGGCGAGGTATTTGGCGAACTGGCTCTGGTAGAGGCCGGCGAACGTGAGGAGCGGGCCGAAGCGGTGGTCAATTCCGCTGTCGTGCTGCTACCAAGCGATCACCTGCGCGAACTGATGGAAAACTCGGCCCATCTGACGTTGGGCGTCACGAAGCTGATCGGTCTGCGGCGCAAACGTATCGAACGCAGGTTGCGTAGCCTTCTGTTCCGGAACAATCGAGACCGGCTAACCCACCTACTGATCGAGCTGGCGGAACAGTATGGAAATGCAACGACCGAGGGAATCGAGCTCGGCATCAAACTGTCGCATCAAGATCTCGCGTCGATCATTGGAGCGACGCGAGAAACGGTGACCACGCTGTTAGGCGAAATGCAGAGTGAAGGTCTTTTGCGGATTAAGCGCCAGAAGCTGATCGTGCATGACCTCCGGCGCCTTTCCGGCAATGATATCGCCTCGCCAGTACCAGGACGGACTGCGGGAAATCAGAGCAGTTCCGTTTCCCGCGTTGCCACGACCCCAAACGTGGCTCCCCTGGGCGAAGCTTAGTAAAACGCCTGCGTTTCGTTGGAATGTGAGCTGGTTCACTGAGGCCGACACAAGAAATTTACGATACTCAATCCCAACCTGCACCCTAGCCATCCGCTCCAAGGCTTCCAACCATGATCAGTCAACCATCCGATACCGATCCGTGGCAGGATTGTGCTCCTGGAACATTGAACGCTTATCGCTCGCGAGAGAGCGGTCGACTTCTGCGACGAAAAGTTACCTATCTTGGCGGCGCTGTTGCCACGGGTTGCCTGTTGATGGCGGTGGCCTATTTCGCGAACCTTTCCGGAGCCGGTTTCAACTCAGGCAGTGTCCCAGAGAGCCTGCCGCACCTAGGCGGACTGGCATGTCGCGAAGTCATGCACGAAATGGATAATTTTTTTGCTGACGACTTGGACGCTGATTATCGTGCTCAAGTACTGAAACACCTGCACGATTGTCCCAAATGCGATAAGAAGTATCAGAAGCGGGCAGACGCACTCGGCGTGCAAGTCGCCCAGCTTCAGTCGACAAGCGGAGCCGAAGCCTGGAGCCCTGTTTTGGCTTTTCAGCCCTATCAACCGACGATAGGCACGGTGCAGGCTATCTTGAGCGAACGTCCCTAGCGTCGCGCCGGGCGCCTCTCATGATTGGGAAATCATGGCTCAGAGGCGGCATAGTCGTAGAAACCGCGCCGGGTCTTCACTCCACAGTTCCCCTGCTTGGTGTGCTCGCCGAGTACCGCCATCAGCCGCTCTGTGGAAACCGACGGCGGCTCTGCCCAGCGGGCATTGCTCAGCACCTGCTCGATCACATCCAGCCCGATTTGGTCCATCATTCCAAACGGCCCCAGCGGCATGCCGGTGATGGTCCGCCACGATTTGTCAATGTCCGCAGGATCTGCCACGTCCAGTGCGGCCAGCTCCAGCGCAGACCGAAGAACGGACTGCAGCAGCCAGTTGAACACATAGCCGGGATGTTCGCGTCGCAAGACCAGTGGCTCCAAACCGATTTGCTTTGACAGGCCGCACAGCTGCTCGAGTATCGTCGGGTCGGAGGCATCGCAGCCCACGATATCGGCCACGGTGTCGCTGAGTACCGGCACATGAAAGTGCATGTGAGCGAAACGCTCCGGATGAGCCACGAATTGCGACAGCGTGGAAGGGACGAAATAGGAGCTGTTCGACGCGATCAACGTCGGCGGCGGAAACGTTTCGCTCAACTGCCGCAAGACGCGTTTCTTGAGTGACAGTTGCTCCGGCACGCATTCGATGACAAGATCCACCTGCAGATCTGCTACCCGACCTGAGTCGGCAGACAATTCCGACAGCGGCGGCGCGACGGCAACTCGGCTTTGCCAATCATCGGTCTCTGCCCCTTGCGCTTCGGGCAACTGCCGCATCCAGGCAATGGCCTCTTCGCTGACACCCTGCTGGCGATCCAACAGCCACACGTGCAATTGCTTCTGAGCCATTCGGGCAGCGATCTGTCGGCCAACCCAGCCGGCGCCAACGATCAAAACACTCTCAACCGGTTCAGTGGCCAAAGTAGTTTTCGCCTTCTAGACGTGAAAAATGCTGGAAACCGGACCCTGCCAATTGACATTGAGTCCTGCGGGCAGCCAATGTAGTAGAATTGTACGAATCAGGCGAGGCGGAGCCGCGGCAGAAGCCATACGAGTTGGGAACTTTTCGAAGGCGGAAATTGGAACAATGGACTTGGTGCGAAAGCTAGCCCTCCTGTTGCTGGGGCTCTCGACCGTCGGACTGGGTCACCAGCCACTGGTGGCCTCTGAGAAAACCGTCCGGGTTGAGTTTCGGCATGACGGAGGTACCCTCGCCACGCTTGCTGAAGTGGTTGCCGAGTATACGGACGGCATGCTGCTACTCACTCCTGACGGGCAACTATGGACTCTGCTCAAAGAAGATGTCATCTCGTTGGAGCCCACCGAAGATGTGATGCAGGCTCTCACGTCAGAGGAAATCTACAATCAATTCAAAGAACAGTTGCCCGACGGATTTCTGGTATACAAAACCAGGCATTATGTACTCGTTTACAACACGAGCGAGATCTACGTTCGCTGGGTCGGTTATCTTTTTGAGCGGCTATACCGAGGATTTTACAACTACTGGAAATCAAGAGGTGTTCGTTTAGAGGAACCGAGATTTCCGCTGGTCGCGGTCGTATTTGGAGACAAGGCGTCCTATCTAAAGTATGCAAGCCGAGAGATAGGTGAATCAGCGGAATTGATGATTGGTTACTACAACATGAAAACCAATCGCATGACCACCTACGATTTGACTGGCATCGATGGCTTGGTCCCCTCTGGCCGAAGCGTGTCGTCTGCCATGGTCATCAATCAGATTCTATCGCAACCTCAAGCCGAGCGTACGGTAGCAACCATTGTTCACGAAGCCGTGCATCAGCTCGCCTTTAATAGTGGCTTGCAAGTCCGCCTGGCAGACAATCCACTCTGGCTCAGCGAAGGCTTGGCGATGTTCTTCGAATCGCCGGACGTCAGCAATTCCCAGGGTTGGGGTACCATTGGAAAAGTGAA
>JANQJJ010000540.1 GCA_028281725.1 Pirellulaceae bacterium
ACTTCCCGCAAGGGGCTAAAGAGCTTGCATCAGGGAATCGAGATATAGTAATAGATAGGCTGCCGGGTATTGGCAGCATTTGTTCCGGTGGTCGCTACGACAACTTGGCGGATCTGTACACCAAGCAGCACTTGCCCGGCATCGGCGCTTCGCTGGGGCTTGATCGCCTGCTGGCCGCCATGGAGTCGCTCGACATGATCGAGCCCATTCGGACGCCTGCCCCGGTGCTAGTCACCTACTTCGACAAAGAGCGGCTGGATGACTATCTAGACCTCTCGCGTGTTGTCCGGTCGGCTGGGATCGGCGCCGAGTTCTACCCGGAACCTCGTAAGTTGGGAGTCCAACTGAAGTACGCCGATCAACGGGGGTTCCGCATCGCGCTGATTGCCGGTAGCCAGGAACTTCAGGCAGGTACGTGTCAGGTGAAAGACCTGAGTCTCAAAACGAGCACGGAAGTGGCTTGGAAAGAAGACTCAGGAGCGTTGATCGAAGCGATCAAGAAGATTCTTACTTGACCTGAGTTTTTTCCAGTTCGTTTTCTCAGATTCGCCGTCTCACGTGGGCGCCATCGCGCCGTAGCATCTGCGGTTGGCGAATCTGAATGGTTGTCGGAATCGCTTCCTCTTCATCTTCGGCCAAGCGGTACTCGTCGCCTTCTTCGCCGGCTGTCTGGGCTGGTCTGTCGCCGTGCGACAACTGGGCATCGTCATCGCCAGAAGATTTTTTCGCTGGACGAACCGAGAAGATGCGTCCTAGTGGGCTGGCGAGCAATGCCGGCAAGAATATCAAATCACCGACCAAAGCCGCGCCAAGTAACGCGAGCATCAGCGTGCCGAATCGCTGGGTGGGCGTAAAGGTACTCAGAGCAAAGACACTCAGACCCAGCCCACCAATAATCGTCGTCTGCGTCATGGCGGGCGCCACATGCTTGTAGGCAACAAAGATCGCATCGCGGCGGTCCAGACCGCGTCGCAAGCCATCGCGGAACCAGGTCAGGAAGTGAATCGTATCGTCCACCGCGACGCCCATGGCCACGCTGGCGGTCATCATCGATCCGATGTCGACCAACGTCTGGCTGTGCCCCATCAATCCGAAGATCACCACCACGGGAAACACGTTGGGAATCATCGAGATGGCGCCCGAGCCAACGGACTGCAGAAAATTGCGGGGCCGGAAGGCACCCAAAAATGAGCGAGCAGGTGACAGCAGGCAAGCCATGACGATGGCGATCAGCCCAAAGGCCCAGGCCACGCTTTCGATCAGGCTCTCCAAGAGCGTACGCTGCGCTTTGTAGACGACGGGCACGACACCGGTATAGACGACGTCCAAATCACCTTCGTGCGCGCTGAGCTCTACCGGGCGATCTTCGGCGATGCGCGGCTCCAGAGCTGAAGCGTGAGTATCGGCCAGCATCTGTGACGCGTTGATTACGTTCGGATTATGCTTGCGTATGAAATCCAGGTCATAGTCCGGATGATCCTGGACGACGATGATGCATGTATAGGATTTAACGTACTCGGCCCACTTGTCTGACGTGGCCTTGCCGCCGTCCAACGGGCGCTTTTCTGCATCGTGCCACTCGGGTTTCAGAACCGTTTGCGTGGTGAGGCAAAAATTGAGCGTTTCAGCCAGGAGACGAACTTCGTCTATCGCGGTATGACTTGCCGGATCGCCCCCCGTCGTCGAGGTGCCTGCTTGAGAGCCCTCGCCGGATTGCTTGCTTGCCCGCGACTGCTCCGCCAGGGCTTTGGGCCCACCGTGTCCGAGTACAAGGACACTACCGATATTTCGATCATCCGCGCCGGTGTCTTGATTGACGATCGCGTCGATGACCGCTCGTCGGCAGCGATAGCTCACGACCACCGGTTCCACCGCCGAGCGTAGCGACGAAACAAACTGCCCATAATCGACATCGTTCAGAGCGCCCAGACGCAGGCTGATTCGCCAAAGTTCCATACCGTCGGCCGGTCCACCCGATTCCAGGGCGACGTAATCCGATGCAACCAACTCGTCATAGGAATTCTGTAGTATTCCGTTGTAGCCGCTTCGTTTCGGGTTAAACCCTCGATAGGGATTGGGTATGTCCCGTAAGAACGTAATGGCGGATATTCCACGTCCTACGACATTTTGACCTTCGTAGCCGAACTGATCCTGCAGTACGGATTGGATCCGGGAGACCGCCTCGGCACGCTCGAGCAGGCTCAGCTGTGTGGGCACCTTTCTGAGTTCGTCGCTGCTCAGGCTGTCCGCGGCATCGGTTGGTTGTTGCAGAGACTTGGGAAAGCGAACGACCAGTTCCATGGGAACAAGCCGTCCGAAGTTCTCCTCGAGCCAGGCATAATCCCGAATAATCTGCGACTGCGAATCGAACAGTTTCAGCAGCTGAACGCTTGTTTGAATCTTGAATAGGCCGAGCCCCAACCCGATCAATGCGGTAAAGCAGACAGCGTTTACCCACCAATGCCGACGAAGAATAAATGCGCCAATGGCCTCCCAGAATCTCAGAATTCCTTGAGCGGCCTGTTGTCCGGATCCCTTGATCGTCTTGGACTTGGGAGGGAATATCGTCAGTGCGGACGGCAGATAGAGGTATAGCAAGACCAGGGTTGCCATGACCCCCATCGCGGAAAATATTCCGAACTTGCGAATGGGCAAGATATTGCTCGAGCAAAGAGAGAGCAAACCGATGGCCGTGGTAATCGCAGCCAGCGTACATGGCATGACGGCATGGGAAATCGCTCGTTCGGGCGCTCCCTGTTGTCCCTGCTCCTGGGACGCGTCGCGGTAGTAGTTCACGATATGAATGGCGCCTGCCATGCCCAGCACATAGACCAGCGAAGGCATCGTTAACAGGATTGCATCGACGGACGCATTGCACCACCACACCAGACTCAAGCTGGCCATGGCACTCACGCCGCCGACGAAAAACACCATCATCATCAGCCGCACCGAACGCAGGCACAGCAGAGACAGGCATAGTCCGAGCGCGAGTGAGTAGCCGATCAGCCGAACCAGGGTGATCGTCCCCTCCTCATCGATGGCCACGTTGTCGACCGGTGGGCCGCCAATATGGATTACAGGCTCCTGGACAGGCTCGGCGGAAGCCAACCACGAGAAGGGTGGTGGCGCCGCAGCAGGTTTGGGTGGTGAGGCAACACCACACTCTTCACCAATCTCAAAGAGTCGGCCTTTGCTTTGGCCCATCAAACCGCGGCCGATGACCCGAGCCAGATTGCGCCGTGCGGGTTGGGTCAGCGTCAGCACCACGCAGGTCTGTCGCTGGGGTTCTTCCACGGCTACCGCGTCAAAAAAGTCATACCAGACTTCAGACAGGTCCACCGGGTCCGAGCGCCGGAACGCTTCGATATCTCCACCATAGTCTTCATCGACGGCCCGCTGGACAACGAGATCCCAGGCCATCTCCCAGCCCTCGGGCAATTCCGCCAGTTTGCTTTCGCTCAGCAGCGTTGGGACATCCGAACTCTTCCAAGTAAAGCCGGCCGGCACGACCGGACCAAACAGCGTGCCGGTCAAGCGAGCAATCGCATCGCGCTCGCCGGCGATCGGTTCCGTCCGATTTGCCAGTGAAGCATTTTCCTTGGTCAGCTCATGGACCAGGTCCGGTCCGGTTTCAACCGTCTTGAATAGCGGTGCCGTCAACAGGCGAGGATCGGCCCAGAACGGGTTGGGTGCTTCATCCGTTCCCGGATCGCCAAAGGCGGCAACAAACTGGCCGTCCAGATGAAAGCTGCCGGTGCTGCGCGCCAGAGTCCTCCATGCGGCACTGACGATGTTCGGATTGCCTTCCCAACGATACAGACGACCATTCGGGGTGATGTAATAAGATTTACCGGTCTCGTCGATCAACCATTTTTCGTTCTTGCCACCCCAGTTGAGCGAGTATTCGTCGTCGACAAACAATGCGTATTCGGCGCCCAGCTTTCGCGCCCGAAAAATGTCGCTCGTGGTGTCAGCGTCCGCGGCGGGTGCTTGCTCATTGCGGAGCTTGCTGACAAACATCTTCAGGCGCTGATCGTCCTCACGACAGCCATCCCAGGTCGCGACGATGAACTGTTCGCTAACGAACTTCTCGGCGAACCAAGCCAGCTCCTCGGTCTCACGGAAGTCGGAAGGCAACCAATCCTTGACGTTGTTCTCTGTCTTTTGGAGCGCCATCCGCGCGCCACGACCGGCAAACGGTACAAAGAAGAAAATCAACATCAGCAGAATCAGGGCGTTGGGAACACCCAAAGCTGATTTCTTGGAGTAGAAACCGTCTTTCATTCTGCAAAACCAAACATGCAACTTGGATCGTGATGGTCGCTGGCGCTGGACCCGAGTCGCCGGCGAGACAACTAAAGCTAACTATTATCGCGCAGCGAGTCCACGCTAACTGCGCCCAATAGCTTGCTACCTTGATCGGACACTCACGTAGGTAACGATCAGTAAAGATCTAACGATTGCACAGAACCGCCGGCAAATCTGTCGGTATTCCACCAAACAGACTAGGGTACTTGGTGGACTGGGTAGCTTAGGCGATTCTGGGTGCGTCAGTCGAGTACCTTGGCAGCCGATATGAGCTTGATGAACTCGGCGTTGGACTGGAAGCGGGTCAGTTGCTTGGTCAGCTGTTCCATGGCTTCCACTGGGTGCATGGTATTGAGGGTCCGCCGAAGCATAGTGACAGCATTGAGCGTCTCTTCGTCATGCAGCAATTCCTCCCGCCGCGTGCCGGACTGAGTGATATCAATGGCCGGCCAGACGCGTCGGTCCGCCAGTCGGCGATCGAGCACCAATTCCATATTGCCCGTTCCTTTGAACTCCTGAAATATCAAGTCGTCCATTCGGCTTCCGGTGTCGACCAGAGCGGTACCCACGATCGTCAGTGAGCCACCTTCAGCGAACGCGCGGGCGGTCGCAAACAGCTTCTTGGGGACGTCCATGGCTTTGATGTTCACACCACCGGTCATCGTTGGCCCGCTATTGCCCACCCATTTATTGAAGGCTCGCGCCAGCCGGGTAATCGAATCCATTAGCAGGAATACGTCCTTGCCCATTTCGGCCAGGCGTTTGCAGCGGTCGATCACCAACTGGCTCAGGCGAACATGGCTATCGACGTCCATATCCAGGCTGCTGGCGATCACTTCACCGTTAATCACATTCCTACGCATGTCGGTGACTTCTTCAGGGCGTTCGTCGATCAGAAGAACCAGCAGGTGCACGTCAGGATGATTTTCTGCAATGCCGCGACTAATGTGCTGGAGCATGATCGTCTTGCCGCTTCGCGGTGGAGCGACGATTAGCGACCGTTGACCCTTGCCGAGCGGAGCGAGTAAGTCAATGACGCGGTTGGTCAATGGCTGAGCGCCGGTTTCCAGGTTAAGCCACTGCTCCGGATTGATGGGCGTGAGTACTTTGTCATCGTCAAAGTTCTTGACATTGACGTACTCCTCGGGAGCCATGCCATCGACGTCCAGAATCTCGCGGACGCGCGGGCCTTGCTGGCGTCGCGCTTGCTGCATCATGGCTTTGACACTGACGCCTTGCCGCAGTCCGAACTTCTCGATCATGGTCCCGGGGACAAAGGGATCAGAGCGTTCGCGCGAGTAATTGTTCTCAGAGCTGCGTAAGAACCCGTATCCGTTCGGATGCATCTCCAGAATACCGACGAATTCTAGAAGCGGTATTTCACCGTTTTCATCTACCTGGGGCTCTGGAAACGGTTCGTTGTTGCTGTTGGGTCCTGCGTTTCTTCGTCGTCGAGAAGGTCGACGACCGCCACGCGGTCCACCACCTTGGTTGTTGGACGCGTAACCGGACGATCCGCCGTTGCTATAGCCTGACGAACCACCAGAGGAGCGTGGACGAAACCTCTTTTTCTTTGGCATGCAGTAGATCCAGCATTTAAAGATGAGTCGCCAAGCAATGTCCAGAAAATGCCAAACAACTTCGATTAGCGGTATGGCGGATTTGTCAGGACAATAATCTTGGCAACAGGCCTTGGAAGAGGAACAAAAGTGCGGAATTGCTCTTTCGATAGCCGAGCCGCACATGAGGCTCTATTTTCTTAAGGGCAAGCCCGTTCGCATCCTTTCCTAGAATGCATTTGCTCCGTATAGAAACTGACTGACTTGAACTCTGACGTTAACGTTTCGGGCAGATTCGATCCGTGGAATCCGCCCCACAAAACGAAGGCTAACTCAATCCGAATGTGTTGCAAACGTCGGGCGAATATTCGCTAAAACGTGCGAGATGGCTGGTGAGAGCCTACGCAACCGTTCACTAACATTTTCAGAATGGAAATCGTGGAATCTTCAATCTGCTCAACATCACGCAGTATGAGATGTTGAGAACGGCTCGCTTAAATTGCGGTAACGATTACCGCCAGGTGTGGGTCATCGAATTATGATTTCGGTTACCACGGAAAGTGAGTGGGCCAAGACTTCAATACCTGCTGGGAAACAATCACAGGAAGAAGGGGGCCCGAATGTGGCCGAGCGGTATTCCCGCTGAAGAATCCTTGTTTGAACCGTCATGGAATATTATCTCTCCACGGCTGAGTGTCAAGCCAAACATCCTTTGATAGCACTGGAATCTCGTTTTTTTCGGGAAAATCCAACCAAAGGGTTCAAGTGGTAAAGTCTCTCCATCCGATCAAACCGGAAAGATCTCTGCTAACCAGAGAACCGTAGGTATGCGCCCGATCTGGAAGGATTCTATTGTGTTTAGCCGTTTGGGTCACGCTTGGTGGCTTGTGATAGCTCTCGCTTGTGGAACAGCTCTGGCCGAAGACGAAATTCGTTGGGCTCCTGATATTCCAACGGCAAGACAAGCAGCGGCCAAGTTCAACGTCCCGCTGCTCATTCACTTTTATGGGGACAACTGCCTGCCCTGTAAAACACTCGAGCACCGCGTCTATACAAAACGCGAGTTGATCGAAACGCTCAACAACTACTTCATCTGTGTGCGGGTCAATGCGACGAAGGATCGGCGGAAGGCTGCCGAATACCAGGTCCATAGCTGGCCGACGGATGTTTTTGTCAGCCCCGATGGCAAAACGCTCTATCAGGGTGTTTGTAAACAAGACCTCAATGGCTACCTCGCCGTACTCCAGAACGTTGCCGTAATGAACCGCGATCGGAACGTCATGTTGGCGGCGCAGCGGACCCCCCAACCGTCCGCCCCGCCCCAAGCGCAGCTCCAAGGTAACTCTGCGCAGCTGCAGAGTAACTCGGCGCAGCTGCAGGGCAGCCTGGCTCAAGCCCAAGCTCCAGGCGCACAAGGCGCCGGCGGGACACCCAATGCCGTGCCAGCCCAGGGGCTCGGTGGCAATCGAGTGACCGGATCTGAAACGGTTGGCTTTTACGGTTCCCCTCAGCCTGCTGCCAGTCAGCAGCTTGGTCAAAGCCGAAGCCCGACGACAGGCATCCAGAGCGGACCGCTGAATACCAGCAACCAACCCCAAGCGATCGTCGCCAGCACGTCGGCAGGGAATCAACAGCTCAGTAATCCGAGCATTCGAGCGCCGCAATTTACCGCGGCACCGCAAGCCCATCTTCCTGCAGCGAATCGAGGGCCTCAGATTCCCGGACCGAATGCGCCGACCGCTTCTCCGGCGCAGACGCTCGCCGCCTATCCGGCCGTACCCAACGTCGCCGCGGAAGCTCAGAACTCACCGGCCAAGGCAGCCGGTGGAGTTCCGCCTGAGCCTCGAGTCGATGCTCGCCTCATTAGCAATCCTTACTACCCTGCAGATAGAGCGCAGCAAGTCGCCGCGGGCAACTCGGCGGAGGGTTCTATTCCAGCGGGTAACGTCGGCGCCGGCAATTCTGTTGTGCCAGGCAAACAAGTATCGTTTCAGCCTCGTTCTGGTACATCCTTGCCGGCCAGCGGCAACGGGGCTCCAGCCGCTAAGCCATCGCTGGGAGGCTTTTGTCCGGTTGCTCTGAAGACTCAGGGCACCTGGGTCGACGGGAGCGAGCAATTCGCGGTCAAGCATCGCGGGAAAGTCTATTGGCTGAGCAGCCAGCAAGCGGTGGCGGAGTTCCTACGTGCCCCCGACGCCGCTAGCCCTGTCCTATCGGGCTATGATCCCATGGTGTTTCTTCAAGAGGGGAAGCTGGTCGAAGGCAGTATTCAATATGGTCTTCATGAGCAGATTGAAGGTTTGATTTTGCTGTTTTCGTCTGCCGAGTCCAAGAGGCAGTACGAGCAAAATTTCGATCGGTACACCCAAGCGCTCCACGCCGTCTTGCAGCGTGCGAGTACCGAGTGAGCTAACCCGCTCGCTATGGTTGCCAGCCGTCTGGCGCAGCGGGGTTAGTTGGGTGCAAGACGTGCGGGCTTCAAAGCCACACAATCCAGAGTGGTCTGGCGCCGGTGAAAACCAATTCTTAGGAAATGGTTCCGACTCGCGGCCTGATGTCGGTAATATTGGAATCGGGCAGAGCGCTGCGAAGCGACTGAATGATTTGCCGCTTGCAGAACGACAGTTCCTGCATCGTAGCACTATCGGCCACATGGACTTGCAGTACTCCGCGCGTCAGGTTGCCAGGGCTGGATCGCGGCGCAAGAGTTGGTCCAACGGCCTCGGCCCATTTCTCACGTAGGACTTGAACCGCCTGAGTCTGGCCATAACCGGATTGAGTCATCAGCCGCCGAACTACCGAGCCAATCGGCTTGGCCGTCAAGCGGCTTCGGCGCTGACGGATTTGGGCCAGATTCCACTGTTCCTGTTCTTCGGGAGATGGCTCTTCCATGGCTCTGCTCGGAATTAAAGTCTCAGATAGGGGGGCTACTTGTCGCGAGCCATCTTGGCAACCAGTTGCTCAGCATACCAGACCGGATAGCCGGCGGCTAAGCCGGGCCGATTCTTGCCGGTCGCCGACAGGTACGCATCGCGCAGTAGCTTCATCCGCCGGGTGGACGACTCGATGGCTTCGTCGGTTGGGTAGTTTTCCACGAGGGAGGCTGGAGCGCCAAGTGACAGTAGTATTTTTTCCGCCACGATGGCGTGTGCTTCAGCGCCAAAGTGAACACCATCGCGCGCGAAAAAGAACTTGGGATCATCCGCGAGCCGGACTTTTTTTTCTGCTCGCAGCGCCTTGCGGATGTCGATCACCGCATCCGCTTCGAGCGCGCCCGAGAGGCACCAATCCGCCTGCTCCTGCAGGACGTCGTCATAGTCCTTAGCTGGAGCAAAGTACGCGTATCGGCCGGCCTTGCTTGGTCCGAGTTTTCCTCGGGCCCCCAACGGTTCGGGTTCAAAGACCGGCGGAGTGAGACAAACGAATTTGGCCCCGGAAGCTCGAACTTCCGCCGCTAGCCGAAGCATGCCATCTTGGTAGGCAGCCAGCGTCTCGACGGTTGGCGGCGCATAAATGCCATCGTTCATGCCATAGCAGACAAACACCACGCCGGGTCTGGTCATCGCGAGGACTTTGCTGAGTCGCTCATGGACACAGGGCCGCTTGAACGGATGGTCCACTTCTGAAAGTCCAGAAGCCGTTTCACTGGACATACCCAGATTCAGCAGCTTGATGGGCCGGTCCGGAGCGTGGTTTGATTGGAGCCACGCATCGAGAATCGCGACATAGCCGCCGGCATAGGTATTCGAATCGCCTAGAAATACCCAAGGTGATCGTGATTGTAGCTCTTGCCAGACAGTAGCATCTGAGCTTGGGCCGTCACCGCTCTGCCCCGTGGCCACCCGGCAGCTTGCCGCCAGGCCAGGGACCGCAAGCAATAGACAGAGACTGAGGATAGGTCGCCGCATGGTTGACGTCTCGCTTTTGTAAACTGGGGGTGTGCGCCGTTTCCGTTTCGGCCGACGCAGTCTCATTCGGTTAACGATCTGTGTTAAGCAATGTGCGGGAAAATAAGTGTCCGGTACCAATTGCCAGGAACTGGCCCTTCGGGTGCTTCGCACAACTGGTACCGGACACTTATTTCCCGCTCGATCCTAAGGGAATCCGCGATTTCAACTGTATCTTTCGAGACGTTCTCGATCGCGGTCCAGGCTTAAGGTTAATTGCCTCGAACCCACGAGCATGATAGCAGAAACGGCGTCCCAATCATTGCGGCTGTGCGGTGCAGCTCGGGCAAATGCGGCCGAAGGGCGGTTTAACTCAAGCCGGAGACCATTCCGGTAGAATCGCCAAAGCTGTCAGCGCGAATCGAGAATTGCTGGAGCATCCACACGTAGAGATTGCACATCGGGGTTTCTTTAGCAAACACGATGTGTCGACCGCTGCGCACACGTCCGCCGGCGCCGCCTGCCATCAGGATGGGTAGGTTGTCGTGATTGTGGCGATCGCCGTCGCTGATTCCGCTACCGTACACAATCATGCAATGGTCAAGCAACGTACCTTCGCCCTCGCGAATGCTGGCCAAGGAGTCGAGCAAGTAGGCCAGTTTCTCGACGTAGTAGCGATTGATTTTGGCGACCTTCTTCTGCTTTTCTTGACTCTTGCCATGATGCGACAGATCGTGATGTCCCTCGGGGGCTCCCAGTTCCGGATAGCCGCGATTGTTACCTTCGTTGGCAAACATGAAGGTTGCCACCCGCGTGCTGTCGGTCTGGAGTGCGAGCGCCAGCATGTCGAGCATGAGTTTGCAGTGTTCGTCCAGCTCTCGTGGTACACCGGCGGGGCGTTTGATGTTGGGAATACCGTCGTCACCGATTTGTAGTTTTTCTGACCGGACCAGGCGGTTTTCTATGTCTCGGACCGCGTAAAGATATTCGTCTAGTTTGCGTCGATCGGCGGCCCCCAAGCTGCCTTGGAGCCGTTTGGCATCGGCCAACGCAAAATCCAGAATGCTCTTTCGACGGTCTTTTCTCAGCCCGCGCGTCTTGAGGTCTGCTTCAGAGTCACCGGAACTGAATAGCCGGTCGAACACCGCAGAGGGATCCATCTCCTTGGCCAGCGGGCTAGTGGCGTTGCGCCAGGCAAGGTTGGACGAATACGCGCAGCTATAGCCGCTGTCACAGCCGCCGGCCTGTGTACTGCCTTCGAGTCCGAGTTCTAAGGATGCAAATCGAGTTTCCCCTCCCACAGCCTGAGCGATGGCCTGGTCCACGGAAACGCCGTTATAAATATCTGCCCCTTGGGTCTTCTTGGGATGGGCTCCAGTCAGAAAGGCTGCGGCACTTCGGGCATGATCGCCTCCGCCATCGCCATGAGACCGAGCGCCGTCCAGGGTCAGGTTGGTCAGCACATTGATCTGCTCTTTCAGATGAGTGATTGGTTCCAGGATGGGCTTGACGTCGTATCCGGCACCCTGAGTGTCCGGCGTCCAATGCGGCATGTGCTTGCCGTTGGGTACGTAGAGAAACGCCAAACGCAGCGGCGGTTTGGAACCGGCCGCAGCGATTGTCACTCTGGGTGTCATGGCTTCGAGTAGCGGCAAACTAATGGCGGTTCCGAGCCCGCGCAGAATCGTTCGGCGGCTTAGCTGTTGAGATGGCATCATTGGATTTCCCGCTGCCCCTTCTTTTGAAAAGGATCGCTTCTGACGATTTCCATCAGTAGCGTCCCGAATCGATAATCGTTTTTCTCGAGCTCCTCGACAATCTTGTCGACGGCGCATTGATCGTAATACTCCAGTCCACGGCCTAACGCGTAGGTCAGCATTTTTTCAGTCAGGCACCTCACGAACTGGTCTTGGTTCCGGCTCAGTAGCGTCTCGCGTAGCTCGTCGGCTCCCCTGACAACGGAGCCGTCGGGCAGTTGGCCGCTGGCATCGATCGCAGTTCCCCGCTCATGAGTCCGGTACTGTCCAATCGCGTCAAAATTCTCGAGGGAAAAGCCCAGTGGATCCATCAGCTTGTGACAATTCGCACAGGCGGGGTCGGACCGGTGCTGTTCGAGTCGACTACGTAGACTTCCCGAAAGCTCGCCCTTTTCCTCCAGCTCCGGTACGCCCGGAGGTGCTGGCGGCGGAGGCGTTGCTAACAGGTTGTCCAAAATCCACTTGCCGCGCCGGACCGGACTGGTTCGAGTCGGGTTGCTGGTAACGGCCAGAATGCTCGCTTGAGTCAGCAAGCCGCCGCGCGGTGTTCCAGCGAGTGAGACCAATCGAAAATGATCGCCTTGGACACCAGGGATACCATAGAATTCAGCCAGTTCTTCGTTCATGTAGGTAAAGTCACCGTCGAGCAGACGTAGGACGCTCATGTCTCCCCGCATGACGCCGGCAAAGAAGGCCATGGTTTCGTGCTCGACCAGACGACGCACCCGGTCGTTCCATTTCGGATACAGCCGCTCGTTGGGCTTAAATTCGCGTAACTTTCTGAGCGTTAACCACTGACCGGCAAAATTCTCTACCAGCGCTTTGGAATGCTTGTGCGTGATCATCCGCTTCACCTGTTTCTCCAGGTTGTCACTGGCACGCAGCTGCCCGTGCATGGCCAACTGAAGCAACTGATCGTCAGGCATCGAACTCCACAAAAAGTACGACAACCGCGTTGCCAGTTCAAAGTCGTCCAAGTCACGCGTTTTCTCTGGCGGTGTGCCGGCGGATGGAGGCTCCACGCGGAACAGGAATTTGGGTGAAATCAAAATCGCCTGCAGGGCAACTCGGATGCTCTCTTCGAAAGAATCTCCTTCGTTCTGAACGCTCATCGCCAGGGCAACCAGCCGATCGCCATCGGCTCGATCCGCGATTCTCCGGAATGCTCGGCTCGCCAATCGGTCGATGACTTGACGCGTTGCCAACTCGGCATCACGCTGACTGGTCGGTGCGGTGAAGATGATTGCTCGGTGGCTACGCGAGAGTGTGTTGGGGTCGAGTTGCTCTCGAGAGGATTTTTGGCCGGCTAGGGCGACGTGCTCCAAGATCAAGTTGCGATCCTGTTTTGGACGACCTCCTTCGGCAGCGACATAGAAGTCATTGAGGAAATGGAGACCGATTTTCCGGCTGCCGGCTCGCAGACGGAGCGTGATGGTGAAATCCTCAGGCGAATTGCGCTGGTTTTTGACCCGCCTTCGACCTCGCAGTTTCCCGTCGACCGATATGCCCATCTCGCACGGTTCACTGCCCGCTTGGTCTCCAGCCGCTGTGACAGTCAACTGATAGGAACCGGCCCAAGGAATCTGTTCCTGGAAGGTCGCGTTGCTATTGGAGGATAGGGTGAGCGAACGGTTGCCTTGCCGGGTCTTTCCATTGACGAGCAGTTGCCCGCCGGCATAGCTGGTCTCGAAGCGTCGCGCGGGCGGAGGCGCCTGGATAGCAACCTGACTAATTTTTTCCGCCGCCAGGAAGTACTTCTCCATCAGCAGGGGCGGCAGGGTGAGTACGTCGCCGATATTGTCAAATCCATATCCGATATCATCGCCGGGAAAGCTGGCTGCCGGCGTGTAGTTGAGTCCAATCAGATCGCGGATCGTATTCTGATACTCGGTCGCGTTGAGTCGCCTGAGTGTGACTTGGCCTGGATTCGGAGCCAGCCCACATTCGTAGTCGTCCATCGCAGAACGGATCCAATCGATCAGGTAGCTGCGATCGGCTTCGGTCAGTGAGCTGACATCCGGCGGTGGCATCTCTTGGATCTGCATTTTTTGAACCGCCTTCTCCCACAAGCTCCTGCCTTTGAGGAAGGCAAGGGGCGAGTCCATGTGGTCGAGCGTCAAGCCCGCCGCCGGTTCGGCGCCCGAGTGGCAATCGAGGCAATGCTCCGCCAACATGGGCCAGACCTTGGTTTTCAATTCAGTTTCGATGGCTGCCGTTTCGGTGGCTGCCGTTTCGGTGGCCGCCGTTTCTGTAGCCGCAGTGTCCGCACCGGAAAGCGAGCCAGGGAGGAGGGCCACCACGACGCTGAACAGCAGTATGGCCCGATGTTCCAGTCGCCGGCCAGGTGCCCCGCGGGGCTGCTGAGTCACGGAATCCCCGGCCGTCCCCGTTCGGGTTTCCGCAACTGTCAAATTCCAATCCCCAAGCGACACGCCAACTGATCCCAGGTCCACAGACTCACGGTCTAAAAGCTCCAGATGAAACAACTCCCATTATAGCTTGACGTCGAGGGAGGTTGCCGTAGCCGGTTTGCCGAGCGCTAGAATCAGGCAAACAGCCTTCGGTTTCTTAATTCTTCTTGTTGTTCCTTTGATTCCGCTTGGACTGCATGAGAATCATCCCCATTGGAGTTAGGTAAACACGCTCATCAAAAACCGAAATCTGGGCCAAGCGTATCGTGTTATGCAGCGACCGCGTAGAATAGGCGTAAATGCCGTCTCCAACCGTGAATGCCTCTCCGGCCTGATCCATCTTGTCGGCGGGGTGGTTGCAGGGAATCCGCTTGCTCTTCCTAAATTCCTTTTCTGCGTACTTGCGTCGGGTGCGACAACATGAGCAGCCAACTTCCAGCAAAATCGGGAGTGATCGCCCAGCCGGCACCCAGCGAGTTCCATCAGGAAACGCCGCCTGAAATGTGGCGCGCCCTATTGGTTAGCGCCCTGTTGCACACCGTCCTAATTTTGGTCCTGGCGTTAATCGCGGTTCAGGTTCAGCGCGAATCGCCACACGAACTGGCTTTTGTACGTGATGATTCCAGGTTGGATTCATTGACAAGTCTACCTGAGTTTACCGTCGCCCCGGCTCCTCAAGCCGACCAGGTAGTGCAGGTGGAGCCCGATCTTTCCTCCACGCTCGCCATGGAACTTCCGACTATTCAAAACCTTTCGCCGATAGCCTCTCTCAAGGAGGAAGAAGATGCAGCGGATTTCGACCAGGGAATCGCAGACGACGCGAAACCTGGTGCTCCGGCGAGCACGGTGGCCGTCTCGATTCAGAAACGCGTCTATCAGGCGGGTGGCAAGAAAGGAGAAGTGCAGTTTGCGTTGGCGTGGAAGAACGTCAACGACGTCGATTTGCACGTCATCACTCCCTCGGGTGAGCGTATCTCTCATCTATACCGGCGCTCGGCCTGCAACGGCATGCTGGACGTCGACATGAACGTCAAAGCAGAGAGTACCGAGCCGGTTGAAAACGTTCGCTGGATTCGTGGCGCCCCCGCGGGGCGTTACACGGTGCTGGTGCATTTGTTTCGCATCCATCGCGCGCCGATCGGTGGACGCGTTTACCAAGGCAGTCGGTTTCAGCTGCTGTCGCAACTGGGCGATGAGACCCTGGTTCGCGAGGAAACGGTCTCGCGTCGTCAACAACTGGCCGTATTTCGGTTTCAGTACGTTCCGGCTAGTGCCAGCCCAGAGCAGCGCGCTGAGATGACTGCGGCGCTAGAAGAACTGCAAACCCGGGAAGAAGCCGCCGCTGGACCGGCGTTAGAGGCCGCTTCGGCTACCCGGTCGCAAACGTTGCGAGAGCGAATGCTCAACAACGTCATCATCCGGTACCCGCATACCGATGCAGCCATCGAAGCCATGCGGCTTCTCGGTGGTAACATCACCAAGCGGTAAACGGACAGCCCCGATTGTCGCCGGCGCCCGTCTGCCCGGTAGCGACTTGGCATCACAGCGGGAAGCAGGAAGCAGCTGCTGCATCTGGGAAGCAACCCTCGCGCTCCGCCGAGAGGATCGCCAGGACAACAGCCAACGTATTTCCCGCCGTGATGCTAAGTGTCCCTCGTCAGACCGTTGGAACAGTCAACAATTCACAAAGTGATCTTGACACCTGGGAAAACCTGTTAAGTTTCTGCGTTCGAACCTGGCCGGCCGAGCCGGTTTTTTAGCTTGACACGAACTTTGGATTGTAATTAACGTAGACTACATAACGGGGGTGATTACTCGCTGGTGGAGGGTTACCTAATGGAACAAGGTGAAGTTGGATCCCTGCTCGACCGTTTCTTTAGCGGGTTGAGCGCTCATGTTTTTCATTCGCAGCTGGGTGTGGTCGATACGCAAGTAGTCGACTATGTCAGTGAGCTCCTGGTGCGGTTTTCGCGTTTGGAGGGAGTGAATCGAGTCCGGCAAATAGATGGGCGACCAGCAACCGAGGTCGTGACCATGGTCGCCGAAGCTGAGAAGCGTGTTGGTGAGGCTCGGCGAGCGGTGCATCGTCATATCGGCGACTACACGCTCTTTTGGTCCGGTGTCTATCCGGAGGCTTTGCGTGACCTGCGGAGCAAAGACAAGAAAGATCAATTTGTCAGCTACTGCGCTCAGGGAAAGCGGGCCTACCGAATCGCCAGTTCCATCGAGAGCAACGACAGGACAGCATCGTGCGAACTGCTGGAACGCATGAGCGACCAATTCGAGATGTGTGCTTACGGACTGCGTGAGATCCGCCGCGAATGGGAACGCCGGGACGATGAGGGAAGCAGTGACGTGCCCC
>JANQJJ010000038.1 GCA_028281725.1 Pirellulaceae bacterium
GGCGTCGACCAGCGATCCGATTTCGGCCAGTTCTTCACCCTGCCGGCCTTTGCTGACACAGCCAATCACGTAGACCCGGCAACAATCGGCCCTGGCAGCCTTCTGCCGAACAAACTCGACCGCCGTGGGCGTGTCGATCGGCGGATACGTGTTTGCCGAACAGGCGATCGAGGTAAATCCGCCTGCCAGCGCCGCCATGACTCCCGACTCGATCGTCTCGTCTTCCTCACGCCCCGGTTCACCTAGCTCCGTTGCTAAATCGACCAACCCGGGCGCGATAATTCCCCCCTCGGCGTTGACTCGCTCGAGTTTCGGCGGCAGATCACCGTCGCTGGGATCGATCGCCGCGATCACACCGCCGCTGATCAAGAGGCGGCCAACCCGATCCAGGTTTTGCCGCGGATCGATGATGCGACCGTTCTCAATCAGCCAATGCTCGTCGACCGTTTTGGGCACTAATCTCTTCCTCCCGCAACGTTGCCGCCAGATCCCGGCCCTCCTAACAACAACCACAAAGCAGCCATCCGCACAGCGATCCCGTTGCTGACCTGTTGCAAAATGACCGAGTGCGGGCCATCGGCAACTTCCGGTGTGATCTCCACGCCCCGATTGATCGGACCAGGTGCCATAATCAAAATGTCGGACTTGCTCTTCCTCATACGCTCTGCGTTCATCGCGTACAGCAACGCGTATTCGCGGACCGACGGAAACGGCCTGGTCGACTGCCGTTCAAACTGAATCCGCAAAAGATTCAACACATCACAACGCGGCAAGATTTCATCCAAGTTGTAGGCTACTTCGATGCCTAACTTCTCCCACTGCCGCGACACCAGTGTGGCGGGCCCACAAGCAATCACATGCGCTCCCAGCTTCTTCAGCCCCCAGATGTTGGAACGGGCCGTTCGGCTATGCGCAATGTCACCGACTAAAGCGACGGTCAGTCCGGCAATCGTTCCGCGATGCTGGCGAATGGTTAGGATGTCCAGCAACCCCTGGGTCGGGTGTTCGTGCGGTCCATCCCCCGCGTTGAGCACCGCACAGTCCAAGTGCCGGGCGAGCAAGTGCGATGTACCCGGCGTCGCGTGCCGTGTGACCACCGCATCCACGCCCATCGCCTCGATCGTCTTGGCGGTATCGATGAAGGTTTCTCCCTTGGAAACCGATGACCCCGATGCCGAAAACTCAATCGTATCGGCACCCAACCGTTTGGCTGCGAGAGAAAAACTGTTGCGAGTTCGAGTGCTGTTCTCAAAGAACAGGTTCGCTATCATCTGTCCGGAAAGCAGTGCCAGCTTTCGACCGGTTGCACGAAACTCCTCGCTCAACCGTTCGGCGGTGTCGAGGAGAATGGTTACGTCCTCTGCGGAGAGGCTTTCCAGGTCCAACAAATGCCGATGACGCCAGTTCCTGGGAAACGGAGGACAAAACGCGCCGGCTTGTTCGCTCATCAATGGGGCTCCAGAATACGCAGGTCCTTCCTAGCAGACCGGCTCAAGAATTCCGGCAGATTGTAAGCGATCACCATCATCCCTGCGAGGCGGCGCGTGATCTTTCCGCCTTGGCGAATTCTCGTAGCGGTTTCGGTAGCGGAAAAAGCACCTCCTCCTTGCGCACCGATTCCTCCCGCACCGAAGCCCCGTACTTTTCAACCAACCAATCAATCGTCGCTTGCACTACGGACTCCGGAGCACTCGCTCCGGCTGTCACCAATACCCGGTCCTGTGGGGCAAACCACTCGGGATCAATGTCATCGGCGTCGTCAATCAGATGCGCCCTTCTCCCCTGCTCAATCCCTAACTCGCGCAACCGCTGACTGTTGCTGCTATTCTGGCTCCCCAAGACGAGGACCACATCCGCTTCTTCGCTCAGCAGACGTACCGCCTCTTGCCGGTTTTGAGTCGCATAACAAATATCTTCCTTAGGTGGACTCTCAATCCATGGGAAGCGCTGCCGCAAACGGCCAATGATTCGATTGGCATCATCGACGCTCAACGTGGTTTGTGTCAGATAAGCCAACTTGCTATCGGGCGGGTAATCGAGCCGATCGACGTCGTTTTCGTCTTCCACCAGAACAATCGCCTGGGGGGCCTCTCCCATCGTACCGATCACTTCATCGTGCCCTTCGTGACCAATCAAGATGATCGTGTAGCCTGCTTTGGCATACTTGATCGCTTCCAAATGAACTTTGGTGACCAGTGGGCATGTCGCATCAATCGCAAACAGACCGCGTTGTTTGGCGACTCGGCGAATCTCCGGCGAAACGCCGTGAGCCGAGAATAGCACCGTGGCTCCCTCAGGAATCTCCAACAGATCATCGACAAAGACGGCTCCCTTCGCCTGAAACGTCTTGACCACGTACTGATTGTGAACAATCTCGTGGTACACATAGATGGGGAGCCCAAAATGCTTGATCGCTAGTTCCAAGCTGGTGACAGCCATATTGACACCCGCGCAGAATCCTCTGGGGGCGGCCAGTACAATTTCCATGGTTAAGCTCTAAAGTGTTAGTTGGAACACGTGGCTTGCCGCGTACTTCGTAACCTCGCCGCGTTTCCCCTTCGGGCTGCCAGGTAAAGGCGCCAACACCGCGTCCAGCTCCTATTATGCTGCAAACCGCCGACAACACGACCGCAGACCACCAATTTTTCCTTCAGGAATTGGCCCGGTTGGGACCTGACCAGCCACCGTCTGCCTGGAGCCTGGAAGCCGCAGAGGCCTACTGCCGTCGCTGGGCAAAGCAACAGTATGAGAACTTTACGGTCGTCAGCTTCGTACTCCCTCGACGACTACGTCAAGATTTCTACAACGTCTACTCCTACTGCCGCTGGTCCGACAATCTGGCGGACGAAGTGGCCGCGCCCGATGAAAGCCTGCGTCTGCTCGCTTGGTGGCAGCAACAGTTGTCGCTCTGCTACGGGGGCAGACCTTCCCATCCGGTGATGCTAGCCCTGCAAAGGACCATCCAGCGGCATGCGCTGCCGCGGCAGCCCTTGACCGATTTGCTCAGCGCGTTTCGTCAGGATCAAACTCAAACCCGTTACCAAGACGATTCGCAACTGCTCGACTATTGCCGCCGCTCTGCCAATCCAGTCGGTCGCATTGTCCTGCGACTGGCAGATGCAGATAACGAGGAAACCACGCCGCTCAGCGATCACATCTGTACCGGATTGCAACTGGCCAATTTCTGCCAAGACATGGCTCGTGACACGGCCATCGGTCGCATCTACGCGCCTCGGTCTCGGTGGCAAAAACACGGCGTGACCGAGGCCATGCTGCTGGCCAATCGTTCGACCGTCCAGTTGCAGGCCATGCTCGGCGACTGGGTAACCACGGCCCGCAGCCATTTCTATGCCGGCTGGCCGCTGGTGGATCGAGTCCCGCGTTGGCTGGCCACCGATGTAGACCTGTTCGCCCGGGGTGGTCTGGCTATCCTGGAGAAGATCGAAGATGCCCGATGCGACGTCTGGACGCAGCGTCCGAGCGTCTCCAAAGTCAAGAAGCTTCAGTTGCTCGGGCGTTCCTTGCTGGGACGATTTCTCGGCAGGCGCATCATGGGCCCCAAGGCGGAGCCGAGCGAGCATGCTTGAATCGCATTCGGCCCAAAACGCGAACTCGCCCGAGCGTGCCAGCTACCACTGGTGTCGACAGCTGTGCCAAAGCAGCAACAGCAGCTTCTTCCGATCGTTTGCCTTGCTCGACCGCCCGCGCCGCCAAGCGATCTACGCTCTCTATGCGTTTGCACGCATCACGGATGACCTGGGCGACAGCAGCGATCCGCCGGAAGTTCGAACAGCGCGGCTAGCCGGCTGGCACAGCCTGCTGTCTGAGCACCTGCAAGTAGATTCTCCCGGCGCCGACGTGGCCCATCCCGTGAGAAACGTCGGGTCCGCCCGAGACTCGCTGTGCCAGTACTCGGGACTCTGGCCTGCGCTCGCAGACAGCGTCGATCGCTTCCACATCCCTCCTCGATTGCTTGAAGACATTATCACCGGTGTGATGATGGACATCGATCACCAGACGCCCGCCAGTTGGGACGAACTGAAAGCATACTGCTACTATGTCGCTTCCAGTGTGGGGTTAGCCTGTACCTACATTTGGCGCGCCGGTGATGAACTGCCGACTCAGCACGCGACCGATTGCGGCATCGCATTTCAACTAACCAATATTCTCCGTGACGTCGCGGAGGATGCTCGCATGGGACGCATCTACGTGCCGCAATCAGAACTGAAGAAGTTCGATGTCGATCCGCGAAACTGGCTGGCAGGAGCCCCCGGGGGACGCTGGCAGGAGTTGATCGTGCATGTCGCCGGAGAGGCGTACGCGTTGTATGACAGAGGCTGGGCGACCATCGATTTCTTGACACCCCGCAGCCAGCGGATGTTCTCGCTCATGTACCGCAGCTACCGGTCGTTGCTCGATCAGGTGGTAGCCGCCAAAAACGATTTATGGACCGGTCCCAAAATCTGCCTGCCCGTCGGTAGCAAGCTCAGTCTGCTGGCGACACATTTCGTGCCCCCGCTCTACGCGAGGCTACCGGCTCCATGACAGGCGAACCAGTCGACGAGGCTGGGGCGGGCAAGGCGGTCGTCGTCGTGGGCGGTGGATTGGCCGGTATCTCGGCCGCACTGGCACTGGCCAAGCAGGGTGCCGACGTCACCTTGCTGGAGTCCAAGCGTCGACTCGGTGGCCGCGCCGGATCGTTTGCCGCCGAAAGCAATCAGACGGGTGAAATCGAGCTGGTAGACTATTGCCAACATGTGGGCATGGGGTGCTGCACCAATCTCCAGCAGCTGATTCGCTGGCTGGGACAGGAGCCCTACTGGTGCCGGCACCGCGAATTGCATCTCTACGGACCTAGCGGGCGATACCAACGACTCGCGGCCCTCCCCTGGTTGCCGGCTCCCTACCATTTGGCCGGCTGGCTCTGGCGTTGGCCTGGTCTTTCTCTGACAGACCGCATCAGCATTGCTCGCGGAATGCACCAGATCCGGCGACTTACCCTGGATGACTCGCTGGATCGCCTGTCAGCACTCGAGTGGTTACGTCGCAGCGGTCAAACCACGGGCGCCCTGGACCACTTCTGGAGCACGATCATTGTCAGTGCGCTCGGTGAAGAACTCTCGCGTGTCAGCTTGGCGGCCACCGCGAAAGTCCTGCAAGATGGCTTTCTGAATCACCGCGACGCCTTTCACCTGCTGATTCCGTCGCGGCCCCTGCAAGATCTGTTTGGCTCTCTCGCACTACAGGAACTGCAGAAAGCAAACGTGCGAGTCGAGCTAGGCGCCGCGGTGACGGGTGTTTCTCGTTCGAAGATTCCGCGAGTGCGTGTTGAATCGACTGAGCAGACGTACGGCGCGGATGCCGTCGTGCTGGCCGTCGCGTGGCAACAGCTGCCGCGTCTGTGCCGAGCATCTCAGTTGGACCATCTGACGGCGATCGCCTCCGACGCGCAGAACCTGCAAAACTCGCCAATCACTGGCGTTCACACCTGGTGGGATCGTCCGTGGCTGGATAGTCCCCACGCGACCCTCGTTGGCCGGCTTTGCCAGTGGGTATTCCCCAAACTTGGCCAGAAGCCCCACACTGGTGAGGCTCCCCCAAAAAATGGCCCTGGGCAAAATGACGCGGACCACGACCGCGCGGGAGATACCACGCCTCCGCAGCAGCGCCTTTCCGACTTGCACTACTATCAGATCGTCATCAGCGCCTCCCGCTCACTTCCCAGGGGGGACACTGCGAAGGTCGCCGGGCTAATCCGCGATGATCTATCGGCGGTCTTCCCCCGAGTCAAATCAGCTCGTCTGGTGCACCACAAGGTCGTCACCGATCCGCACGCCGTTTTTTCTGTCGTACCAGGTGCGCTCCAGTACCGGCCTGCGACTGCGACGCCGAATGATGAATTTGTGCTCGCTGGCGACTGGACTAAGACGGGTTGGCCTGCGACGATGGAAGGTGCCATCATTAGTGGTTTCCGCGCCGCCGAACAAATACTCCACAAATGGGGAAGGTCGGTCGATCTCGTTTGCAAACCTCTAGGCGGATGATATAAACGGACCAAAGGAAATCTAAACACCTTTGCAGCCCCGCTGAGGAAAATTACACTCCGTCTATTCTCGCCAGACGCCGGCTTGGATGTTATTCTGAGCACATCTGGCGGGTAGCTTCGTCCCCACCGTTTCCTTCTGGAACAAGAAATAAGCCATGGAAGTCTTTGTTTGGTCGATCGCGTTTGCTGCAAGCCTCTGTGCGCTCATACAAGCCTACTTCTTCTTTCGATGGATGATGTCTTGCGATGAGGGCACCGATGAGATGCGCACTATCGCAGCAGCCGTGCGAGATGGGGCCAACGCCTATCTTCGGCAACAGTACATCGTGGTCACGATCGTGTTTTTGGTGATTGCCACCCTGCTTGCAATCGCTGCGTTCGGGTATGGACTTCAAAGTAAGTTCGTGCCGATCGCATTTTTGACCGGCGGCTTTTTCTCCGGCCTGAGCGGCTGGCTCGGCATGAAGACTGCCACTCAAGCGAGCGCGCGCACGGCAGCAGCCGCCCGAGTATCGCTCAATCAAGGACTCCGCGTTGCGTTTCGTAGCGGAGCCGTGATGGGTCTAACCGTCGTTGGCCTGGGACTGGCCTACATCACCGTCTGGTTCGCGCTGCTGTACTGGGGCTGGCCCGCGGTAGCCGGCGAAGACAACGCACTGTCGCTCGAAGCCATTACCGTAGCCATGCTCTGTTTTGGAATGGGAGCTAGCGCTCAAGCGTTGTTTGCCCGAGTCGGAGGCGGGATCTTTACCAAAGCCGCTGACGTGGGTGCCGATCTGGTCGGCAAAATCGAGCAGAGCATGAGCGAAGATTCTCCACGCAACCCAGCGACGATTGCCGACAACGTGGGAGACAACGTGGGCGACGTGGCAGGCATGGGCGCTGACCTCTACGAATCCTATTGTGGCTCTATTTTGGCAACTGCTGCACTGGGCGTTGCTGCCTTTGCGAACCCATACCTGATTCCGGATATTGCTCGGGAGGTCAGACAAGCGAATCAGCTGAGCGCCGCGCTGCTTCCCATGGCACTAGCGGGCATTGGCATTCTACTTTCGATCGCTGGCATCTATATGGTCCGCACCACGGAAAATGCCAGCCAGAAAAACTTGTTGGCAGCTCTGGCGCGCGGCATCAATCTATCGGCAGTCACGGTCTGCATCGCGACCGTGGGGCTCACCTGGTTCCTGATGCCCCGCGTACCTGGAACCCTGATCTTTGGATGGATTCCAGGAGTTGCGATTAGCGTGATTGTCGGCATCACCGCCGGCTGGCTGATTGGCAAGTACACCGAATATGCAACCAGCGACGAGTTCAAGCCGACGAAGCGACTGGCGGCTGAAGCGGAAACAGGCCCCGCAACCATTATCATTGGCGGTGTTGCCGACGGCATGGGCAGCGTCTGGGCTCCGGTCCTGGTCATCTGCGCGGCGACGCTACTAGCCTTTGGTTTTGCCTGCGGCGGAAATTGGAGCGAGCCGCAGTACTTTGCACTGGGACTGTACGGAGTCGGCATTGCAGCGGTGGGTATGCTCAGTACGCTCGGAATCACGCTCGCCACGGATGCCTACGGTCCAATCGCGGACAACGCCGGTGGAAACGCCGAAATGGCCGGCCTGGAGGAACAAGTGCGCCAGCGAACCGACGCCCTCGATTCACTTGGCAATACGACCGCGGCGACTGGCAAGGGATTCGCAATCGGTTCGGCCGCACTGACCGCACTGGCCCTGCTGGCGGCGTACGTTGAAGAGGTGCGCATCGGCTTCGAGCGTTGGGCACAAGAAACGGTCGTCACGCTCGCCGATGATGGCCTGTACAAGGTCTCTCCGGGGTTTGTGGTTTCCAAAGAAGGCGACGAGGCGCATTGTTTTCTGGCCATGCCTTTTCTTCAGCAAGATCCTCGTGTTCGAGAAGCTTGGCAGTCGCTTGATTTCTCATCTGGCCCGGTCAAAATCTCTGAGACGCTGATGGCGGTCCGCGACGGCGATCACGGCTCGATCGCCACGTTCGTTCCCAGCGGCGGACAACTAATCGATGTTCATCTGGCAACGCTCATTGACTTTACGAACTACTACGATGCGTCGGTAATGAACCCGCGTGTGCTGATCGGCCTGTTCATCGGAGCAATGGCCACGTTCATTTTCTGTGCCTTGACGATGAAGGCGGTAGGACGTGCCGCGCACGGTATGGTCGAAGAAGTTCGGCGGCAATTGCGAGAATCTCCCGAGATCCTGACCGGCGAAACCAAGCCCGACTACGCCCGTCCGGTCCATATCAGTACCAAAGCGGCACAGATGGAAATGATCCTGCCCTCCGTGCTGGGACTGACGACGCCTGTGTTAACCGGCCTGTTGCTGGGCGTCGGAGGGGTGATGGGGTTGCTAGCCGGCTCGCTGTCGACCGGCTTCTGCGTGGCCATCTTCATGTCCAATTCGGGAGGCGCCTGGGACAACGCCAAAAAATACATCGAAAGCGGCAAGTTCGGTGGTAAAGGCTCCGCTGCGCACAAGGCGTCCGTCGTTGGGGACACCGTTGGGGACCCATTCAAAGATACCAGCGGCCCGAGCCTGAACATTCTGATCAAGCTGATGAGCATTGTCAGCGTCGTGGTTGCCAGCTTGGTCGTTCGTTTCAGCGCCGTAGCCCAAGGCTGGCTTTAGCATCGCTGCTGATGGACTTCAGTCGTCGCTCAGATGTCAAACAACGTCATCTGCTCTTGGCTCTTAGCCGTCCTTTTTGCCTGATGCTCGTGTCGGGACAAAAGCCGCTCTTGAATGTCTTGCAAAAACGGTGACTTGCGCGACTCGGTCACCTGGCCGTGCCGCAATCGCGTTCGCGCGTAAGACATAATGAGCCGTCTCTGAGCTCGGGTCATGCCTACGAAAAAGAGCCTGCGTTCCTCCGCCAGATCCGCATCCTCGCCAGCCCCCCAGTACAAAGGA
>JANQJJ010000122.1 GCA_028281725.1 Pirellulaceae bacterium
CCTCATCGGCAACGGGCCCGGTCTCAACCCCCTGGCGAACGATCTCAGCCACCGAGCCGTCCAGCTTCTGGGGTACCTCCTGCGGCAGCAGGGCAACACGGACACCGCCATGAAACTGTACGCTGCCACCGTCCGGTTCGATCTCACCGGACAAGATCTTCAGGAACGTGGTCTTGCCTGCGCCGTTTCGGCCCACAAGCCCGATTCGCTGCCCCGGCTCCAGGAGACAGTTGACGCCGTCGAGCAGAGCCGGGCCGCGGAATTGAATGGATAGGTCACTAATCGATACAAGGGGCATGTCGTGTTCCTGAAGTCTCTGAGAAGCTTCAATTGAACGCGATAGCGGACGTATCGACTAGGGAGGTCCAACGCGGGCTTTGCGCGACTGGGGATTCCAGTCGCACCTGTCAGATCTTGGTACTTCGGTAAGGCTCCATTGCGGCCGACTCCACTCCATCAGGTTTATCTACTCTGATGGATCTACTCCAGATCAATCGGCAGCACATTGGGGGATTCGGAAACGACGATGGACAGCCCCGAGGTCATCGCGTCTGCGTACTTGGCCGGTAACAGGTTCCGTGGTCCTGCATCGCCTCCCTCTGCCTCATCATCTGTATACATTTCCTCTTCCTCCTCCAATGTCATCGCGGCGTCAGCAACGGCAGCATCAAGCATCGCCTCGTCGTATTTAAACACGGTTACCAGGTATTCACCCGGAATGGCGCCATCGCCATGGGCGAATGTCGACATACTGAAACTGCCATCGGCGCCGGACGTCGCCGCGGCACCACGGCTACCGATCTCCAGAGGAATCAGGGAAATGGTGGCACCATCCACTGGTTTGCCTTGATAGGTAACCGTACCTTCGACAGGAAAAGTGGCTGGATGCTCGGGGCCGCCGCAGCCTGTGCAATGGCTCCCAGCGAGTACAATCAGCGACAGCCTGCCAATACAACGAAGAAAATTCATGACGCTTCCGTTCAGAGATTTGGGTAAAGGGGTAGGAGTCAATTGTGCACAGCACCCGAAGGACCGCTGGCGGCAACTGACTCCTGACCCCTTTACCCGACCCAAAATTAAGCTTTGACAGACCGCTAGTCTAGCGTGCTGACATCGGTGGCACCAATGGTTCCGAGCGCTCCCCACACACCGTAGGGGCTCGGGCCCCGCAAACGATTTCCTGACGGTCCTGCGCTGAGATTCCCGGTGTCGATGTTCTCGGTAATAAACCGCACCGATCCGTCCGCCAACGCCACGTTCACACCTCCGGTATGCTGACTGGCCGGTGGAAGGACCATATCTCTCTGGTCTCCGAAATTGCCAGCAGGCCCGGCACATGCGGGACCGTTGGGAGGCAGGACCGTCGAAATGGCAACGTAGGCTGGTTGGCCGTCCGTCCAGTTGCGCCCCCTCCGGCCGGCAAAGATCTCGCCGCCCAGGACGAACCGCCCGTCGGTTCGGGAATAGCAAAGCGAGGGATTTTTATGAATCCCGCTGACGTTGCGCACGTAGACTTTGTTGTGCGGAACGGTCTGGGCTTCTGCTGTGGCTCCGTTGCGCCCGCCGGCCGGGAACGGCCTGCTGTTGAGAAGCTCCGAAAAGGCAACTGTGTTGCTGGTGCCATCGGTAATATCTGCAAAGCTGCGGAAGATTCGATTCGCAAACAGACCGCGTATCTGATGTTGGTCGCCACGAACCCGAAAAATGCTGTCACCGACGCTCATTCCATAACTGATCTCACGTTGTCCGGGGCGTGGACCGGGATCCGACGGACAGCGTAGGTAAGCCGGGGCAGGACGCCACACCACCCAGTTTCTCCATGCCGCGGGGCCGCCAGGCGGGATGCCGGTGCTACACCAGTTGGTGTGGCTCGGATCACCCGCTTGGATTTGGTTGTACATGGCCGTCTGCTCGGCGAACGCTAACAGCGCGATGTGCCCACTCAGACGACCATGATTCTTACAGTGTCTTGGCCCGTGCCTCGTACCCCCCTTTCGAGCAGGGAACCGCTTGTAGGTGGCGGCATAGCTGTGCAGGGCCAGCCCTATCTGCTTCATGTTGTTCGAGCAGGACATTCTCCTGGCCGCCTCACGTGCGGCTTGAACGGCAGGCAATAACAGTCCGACTAGAATCCCAATAATGGCGATCACCACGAGCAACTCGACCAGAGTGAACCCACTCGACTTGGCGCTGCCGAAATTCGTTCGCACAGGCATATCCGACCTCCTGAAAAATAAAGACAAGCATCATCGAAAATTAATGTTTAGTAATCTGAAGTCTCGCGGCCGTAAAGTATCACTTAAGGGGTCGTCATTCTACACAACATGCGCATTTCGCGGTTTTCACGCACATTAGCGCACGACCAACCAGTACGGCAGGGCAGCGGAGACACCAAGATTTCTCGAGGCGAAGCGGCCTTTCTAACGGCTTGTTAAGCAGACGGATCCAGGCATCCTATTGACCGTTTTAGGGGTCTGAGGTTAAATTCCTGGATTCCCATAAGTGGCCGCGTAGCTTTGGCTTAAGGTCGCCAGCGTAGCTTCAATCGGCAGAGCACCGCATTCGTAATGCGGGGGTTGCGGGTTCGACTCCCGCCGCTGGCTCTTCGATTTCTGCCGAACGCGGTCCTGTGTTTTGACGAGCCTCGTTCCTAATTCACCTTTGTACACCCAGGAGTCATTTTAGGATGACGGACGCTTCGGTGCTTGACGTGCGGGATATGGTTGTCTCGAACCAATCCTTCGGCCCAGGTGAGATTCAACAAATCTGCAAGACCATCTCGGAAGACTACAGTCAACTAGGGATTTTACGTGATGCGGTCGGCGAACTGGCTCAGTTGTCCGAGCGCAGTCCCGCGCAGGCGGTCAGGCTAGGAGTCAGCCAGTATCTGCTCGGAAGGTTCTCCGACGCTCGGGAGACATTGACGCACGCCGATGGCGGTGCCCTCGCGTTGTTTTACATGGCAAAGTCGTGTTTTCAGTTGGAGATGTATCAAGACGCCTTGGAAAACTTCGATGCGGCTAAGACTGCGGGATACGATGGGGATCAGTGCCAGGTAGCCTCCGCTGAAGTGCTCCGCTACCAAGGCAAATTGCAAGAGGCGATGGATATTCTTGACAATATCTTTGGGCCGTCCGAGCAGACGGCAGAATACAATTACCAGAGAGGCGCAACGGTTGCCTGCCGCGATGCCAACTTTGACGAAGTCCTGCGGCTTTACAATCGTGCTCTGCAGTATGACGACCATCATCCCGGCGCCTTGTTTGGCCTAGCACTGGAAAACGATCGCAAGGGCAATGACGGAGAGGCGTTGCACCTGTACGAGCGGGCCGCTTCCTGCTTTCCGGCTCACATCGGCACACTGATCAACCTGGGAGTCATCTACGAAGATCGCAACGAGTTCGCCAAAGCTCAGGCTTGCTACAAGCGTGTGTTGGACGTCTTCCCCGATCACCCTCGGGCCAAACTGTACATGAAGGACGCTTCGGCCTCGGGTAGCGTTTACTACGATGAAGATTCCGCTCGACAGAACGAACGGTTGAGCCAATTGCTCAGCATTTCGGTCAACGATTTTGAACTGTCGGTTCGTAGTCGCAACTGCCTGCAGAAGATGGGCATTGATACGCTCGGCGACTTGGTGCGCACCAGCGAGCAGCAACTGCTTTCCAGTAAGAACTTTGGCGAAACCAGCCTGGTCGAGATTCGCGAGATGCTGACTTCCAAGGGGCTCTCCCTCGGACAACTTGCCGAACAGCAACGCGAACCGGATCCACCTCTGGATACATCCGGTATGACCCCGGACCAGCAAGCGGTCTTGGATCGGCCGATCTCGGATCTGAATCTTTCCGTTCGGGCTCGCAAGTGTATGGTGCGTCTTGGCATCAATACGATTTCAGAACTGATTCGCAAAACGGGCGACGACCTGCTCGAATCGAAGAACTTTGGTGTGACGAGTCTCAACGAAGTGCGTGCCAAGCTCGAAGTGATGAGCCTGAAGCTCCGGGGCGACTGATCGCCGAGCCAGGCATATGACCAGCGGTTTTGGATTTGAGCTTCGAGCGCAGGACACCCAAACCGCTGCGCGTCTGGGGAGATTGACTACCCGGCGAGGCTCTGTCGATACGCCCTGTTTCATGCCGGTTGGCACACAGGGTACGGTCAAAGGCCTGACCGCAAGCCAAGTCAAGTCCAGCGGCGCAAGGCTGATTTTAGGCAATACCTACCATCTGGCGCTGCGGCCCGGCGGCGAACGCATCGCGCGGCTGGGAGGCCTCCACCAGTTCATGGGCTGGGATGATCTGATTCTCACCGACAGCGGTGGTTTCCAGATCTTTAGCCTTTCGGATCGCGCCAAGATCACAGAACACGGCGCATGTTTTCGGTCGCACATTGATGGCAGCCAACTGGAACTGACGCCGGAAGGGTCCATCCGGATCCAAGAGCAGCTCGGTAGCGACATTGCAATGGTACTCGATCACGTCGTCGCTCTGCCTGCCGACCGCAGCCTGGTCGAACTCGCCATGCAGCGTTCGACGCGCTGGGCCGAGCGTTGCCTGGAAGCAGCCCGAGACGACTGTCAGGCCAAGTTTGCCATCGTCCAAGGTGGACTCGACACGCAGCTGCGCCAGGCGAGTGCCGAAAGTCTGACCGTGCTGCCTTTCGATGGCTTCGCAGTAGGCGGGCTAAGTGTCGGCGAAGCCCCGGCAGACATGTATCGCGTGATCGCCGAGACCACGCCCTACCTTCCGGCAGATAAACCCCGGTATCTGATGGGGGTCGGACGCCCCATCGATCTAATCGAGGGAATCGCTCGCGGCATTGATATGTTTGACTGTGTCATGCCCACACGCAACGGGCGCAACGCGCTAGCGTTTACCGGCAGCGGCACTCTGCGACTGCGCAACGCGTCGCACGCAGATGATGCATCGCCGATCGAAGCTGGCTGCCCCTGTCTGGCTTGCCGGCACAGCCGGGCCTATCTCAGGCATCTATTCATCGCTAAAGAAATGCTTGGGCCTATTCTGCTGTCACACCACAATCTGACTTTCTATCAGCGGCTGATGGCCGAGGCGCGAAAGCAGATTGCCGCGGGAACGTTTTCCAGTTGGTACGCCGAACAACGTTCCCAGCTCACCGAGACATAGCTTGATCGGCTGCTCCGGTTGGGGCAACGACCAGTCAGGCGGCCGCGAGCGCACGGCAACTAGCAGCCCAGTTGATCCAGTCAGTCACCTCCTGCAGGTCAGGCTCCTTGCCGCCGCGCAAGATACGTTGTCCTTCGTTGCTCTGGGCTACGACCTGGACTTGCGCTAAGACCGATTCCGGATCCATCGTGGCCAATTCCTCAGGTGAGGTCAAATCGCAGGCGACCAACAACTGGGCATCGTGTCCACGCAGGTTGGGAATCCGGCACACGAGTTGTGTCTGCTTCTGCCAGGCCCGGATCGACTCGGCGTCGACCCGGCGATGATCGAGCTTCTCAGCGAGCGTCTCGGCATCGGCTGATAGCAGTTGATCCACGGAGTAAACACCGAGTTTTTTCAACCGGCCCGCCATACGAGGACCGATCGATGGTGCATCCACGACTTCGCTAGTCAGCTCCAAGTAGAATTTGCGTCGCACCGGCGTGTCTGCAATGCGAACCCGCTCATGCGCCGAACGCGCGTCGCGCCTTTTCTCTCGGCGCGCTCGATTGCGATCGGAACCGTTCTCAAGCCGGCGAGATCGGCGAGTTCGGCCGCCGCCAGATTCCGGCCCGGAGCGACGACTCGGGCGAGACGTCCGATCAGAACCGCGGGTAAAGCGGCGGGCACCACCGGAACGCGTCCGCCGCCGAGAATAGGCTCGATCCAGGTCGACCGATCGAGCTTCGTCCTCGTTCCAATCCATCTGATACGGATGACCTTCTCGCAAGGTGTCCGGCTCGATAGGTCCATCGAACTCATCCACCAGACTCGATCTCCGGTATCGGTTCGCCCCGCCTTTCGCCGAGGCGATCCAGGTCGTAATGCGCGATAGTTCGTAGCTGTTGCCGCTTCGCAGGATAGTTCGCCCGCGCTGGGTCGCCAGGAATCTCTCGACGCGATCGAACAACTGACTGGGGCGCATCTGTGCCAGTTGCCGTGGTGTCCGTACGCCGGCCCCGACCAGTACGCGGGCGTCGAATGGCCTCAGTTGCCGCACTGAGCACAGTAGACTGGCTTCGGCCTGCCAGCGCCGGACCGTAGAACTCGATACACCATCTAACCGAACGTGATCAGCCAACCACTGAGGATCCACATCGAGCAGATCGCCAACTCGATCGACTCCCAGAGCCCGACAACGTGCTGCGGCCGTTGGATCGATTGACGGAGAGTCTTCAATCAGGGAGCGGTCGTTCAAATAGAACTCGCCACGTACGCCGCCGCCGCGATCTATCTCTCGCGTGGTGTTCGGCCGATACCATTTGTCTGCCTCATGGTCGTTTGCAAAACCGCATAGCTCCCGGTTCACATCCGCGTTGATCACCACCGGCCGGGTGGCCGAGTGCATGTAGCCGACCCAACCGTCATGACTGCGCACGAGACTGGCGACGCGTTCGTCACTGGTCAACACGACAACCTGCTGTCCCTTTTTACTGATCGACGCAACGTGGGCCACCGCGGACTGCTGGATCTCTACCGGAAGGTGATCGAGCGACTCATCAAGAATCAGGCTGACCGGTTCGTGCCGGTCGGCCATCGCGCCGACAATCGTCAGCCGCATGGCAATCCGTACGATCGCAGACGGCACCTCATATTCGACTCGCTTTTCACGGATGTCTGTCACAATCCCATCCACCAGGTCGTACCGGTGCCGCGGTCCGCGGTAAGCTTGGCTGGCGCCGGTGCGCACCATACCGTCCATCATCGCGGCGATGTGACGATCGACTTGCATGCGGAATGGACTGGTGCCATCGCGAGGAAGCTGCCGAAGTTGCCGGCGAACTTCGTCCAGCTCGGTTCGCAGCCGATCGCCCTCTTCCAGATCGCGGAGCTCAGCCGCGGTGCTGTCCAAATCCCGCTGGATATCGCTTGCCAGCCGCTCTTGCGATTCCACCGCCCGCGAACGCACTCCGCCGCGCTGAATGTCCGCATCGCGCGACTGACGGCGAAGGTCTTCAAGGCGCCGATTGGCCTGTCGCCGCGCCTTTTCCAGAGATTCGATTTCTTCCAGCAACCGCTCACGAGCTTCCGGATTGTCGCTAGAGCGACCCGTTGCGCCAGAATCAGGCTCCTGCAAAAGCCACTCGTGAAGCTGCAGGTGGTCCCGGTAATGACACCACTCGCCAAAGGCCCGTGTCAGCTGCTCAACCGACAGATGGCATTCGTCGGCGATCTTCCTAAGCAATGCCCCGCGCTGCTCGATCAGCTTTTCAACCGCTTGCAGCAGTTCGGTTTCACACCGCTGCAGTTGCTGCGATTGCTGAATGAGCGTTTCGCTGGCCGCGTGCGATTCGTGCCTTGCCAGTTGTTGGCAGACCTCGTGAAGCTCCTTCTGCATCGCCTTCAGACTATCGGGCAGGTTACCTGGCTGCACGATGGAATGCGAACCGGTATAAGCAATCCGCGTTCTGCCGTAGGAATCTTGCTGGACGTCGTACCCGGTGTAGCCATCGGCCATGTCTCCGTGGGGCACTTCGTGCCGTCCTACCAAGTCGTCGAGCCGCTGACGCGTATCGAGGATTTGGGCTTCAAGCGAGCGCAGCGCGGCTCGTGGATCGGATTGCTTCGTCGCTGATAGCTGGTCGCCAAGCTGTTTGTCCAGCCGAGCGTCTGTGGCGCTGCGGTCGATCTGCTCTCGATGCGATTTGAGATCCCTTAAGGTCTGGCGCCATCGGTTTAGATGATCGTCCAACTGCTGGAGTTGCTTGCGGTAAGACGGTCCTACGTCCACGCCGGCTAGTCCCGTCTCGAGCAGCTTCAGTTCAGCACGCTTTTCCGCCAGCTCCCGGTCCGCGGCGTCAATCCGGGCCAGCGTGTGCCGGAGGTCAGCCCGGATCGCGTCGAGCCGCTCATCCAATCGATCGCACTCGGCCTGCCTTCGATACCTTTGGCCAGGATCTGCCGACTCGGCTCGCTGCAATTCGGCCCCCAGCCGCTCGTGCCGGAGTAGCAATGCTTCGCGCGTCGCTTCGCCCGTGCGAAGCCGATGGAGTCGCGTCTCCAGGTCGCGCTGCCGCGAGAGCAACGTCTCTCGTTGTTGATCGCGCACGTCCACTAAATCTAAGTCCAGTTTGCGCGCCATCTGCTCGAGTTCGGCTTGCGTGTCGGCTGTGCCGGAGGCGGCGGCCAGCGCAGCGAAGACATTCCGCTGAAGCGGCGTCAAGGCGTAGGTCGGATCGAATGAACCGCCGGAAAAATGGCCGCGATCGATGTTAGATGCCCAAGCGGATTCGACGGGACTGAACCAATCCAGTTGGGTTTTCCCATTCCGATCGCTGCTGAACCGGAAGTGTCGTCCGCGATTGCGAATCTCGACACTACCTGAGACGGGAGCAACGGAGTGATTCTGGCGCAGATCAGGAACCCCATATCCACGGCCATATTCGTCCGCAGCCATCTGCCGGAGCCAACTGAGCAACGTAGTCTTGCCAGCCCCGTTCGGACCGCAAACAGCGCTGAGTCCTGGTGAGAATGGCCCAAGCTGGCACCGCTGATGGGTACCGTAGCGATCCACATCCATGTTGATCAGTTGCATGAAGGCTCCTCCTTATGCCTAGATACAATACTCCTGTACGCACTGCGTTTCTGGGGTTACAGCGCGGTTTCTTGGTTTGTCGCAAAACCGTACCACACGCGGCTGCGATAGCCCAATACCAGTTCCTCCATTTTTCTCAGGACGATTTGCTAGCCCAGGCGAGTGGAACCGCCGCCCCAGGTGGCCGTTCCGACACCAAATCTCTCACCGCGTCCAGCCGATATAAAAAGAACTCCTGGCTCGGGCCAGGAGTTCTCGAATTTGCCAAACTATGGGGAATGCGAGTTACAGACCTGGCATCACTTGAATCAGTTCGCCCTTGCTCTCGGCATCCTTGGCTTCTCCGATGACGGTTATATACAGGGATCCGTCGGCGTCAAAAGCCATCGCTGTCGGCTTGTCGAGCGGCATAATCTTTTTGGTACGGATGCCCGTATCGCTCTCCTCGTCCTCCAATATCTGGAACAACCCGCCCTGGCTGGCGTCAGCCCAAGCGTAATCGAGCACGTACATTTGACCACGCGGGCTGTACGCGACCGCGGCGATATCGTGCAGCCCGGTTTCCAGGTTCATCAACATCTCTTTGCTGGTCGCATCATAAAACGTGATGAGACTATCGCCGGGAACGTTGATTTCACCCATCTGCCCTACGACCAGGTATCCGTCCGGGCTGACCGTAATACCGACCGGCGCGTCAACTTCTGTTGCTTCTTTGGTCGCAAGATACCGCTCATAGGATCCGACTTCGCCATCGGTGAGCGCCGCTCGAGATACCCAGCCTTTGGTGTCATCGCCGTTGCAAGTCACGTAGACACCCTCTGGCGTTGCGGCCAGTGCATAGAAATTGCCTTCACCTTTGACCTCGTCCGTTTCCTCCAGCGAAAACGACTTCTTCATCGCATCCGCCTTGATTGCCTTGCCGTCTTCGGGCAGTTCGTAGACTCGCAGCAGCTCTTGGCCGTCTGGTAGTCCGCCTCCGCCAACAATCAGCGTGTTTTTGTCCAAGAACAGCAAGCCCAGCGGCCCGATGTTCACCTTGGGGCCCTTGCCGTAGACATCTTTAGGGAAGTCCGTAATCACCGGCTCCGACTTGCCGTTGACGTATTTGACCACCTGATGATTTCCCGAATCGGCGATGAAAACCACGCCGGTTTCCGGTTGGATGGCAACACCACAGGGATTGTTGAGCCCTTCCAAGACGACTTTGGCCTCCATTTCCGAGTCCTCAGACTCTTCGGCTGCCGGCTTCTCTTCGTCTTCCTTCGCATCGTCCTTGGCATCTTCCTTCGCATCCGCATCTGCGTTATCGC
This sequence comes from Pirellulaceae bacterium, assembly GCA_028281725.1. Taxonomy (GTDB): domain Bacteria; phylum Planctomycetota; class Planctomycetia; order Pirellulales; family Pirellulaceae; genus Aureliella. The sequence goes on from JANQJJ010000122.1 coordinate 10,029, forward strand.
CGGACGTTTCCTCGGACTTCACCTCGGCATCGCCATCTTTACTCTTTTCTTCTTGCGCTACGGCAGGCAAGCTGAAAGCGATCAAGGCCAACAGCACTGCAAATCGAGACATTTTCACGGCAAACTAACTCCATAGTAAAAAGGGTCATTGTTGTGGTTTGCAATCTAGCGCCCCACGCACGGCTTGAAACGGCCGGTGGTGACGGGCCTAGTTCGGTAGTTGGGGTGGTTCTACATCGGGGTAGTCATCGCTGCTGAGTCCCTCTTTGAGAAAAGCAACCAACGCAGCCTTCTGTTCGTCACTGAGATTCAATTTGAAGATCTCTTCATCCAAGTACTCGTTGGGCGTTGCACCCTGATTGTAATATTCGACCACATCTTCGAGTGTTGCCAGAGTGCCATCGTGCATATAGGGTGCGGTGCGCGCAATGTCGCGGAGCGTTGGTGTTTTGAATGCACCACGGTCCCCGCCTAACTTGCTAATCGCTTCACGCCCTATATCGGGATCTTCCACGAGAAAGCTGACGCCCAAGTTGTGAAAGCCGTTGTCGGTAAAATTCGCCCCGGAGTGACAGCCCGAGCAATTCGCCTTGCCAAAAAAAAGTTTCATGCCGACTTGAGCCTGTTCTGACAACGCGTCTTTGTCACCCGCCTTGTACCGATCATAGGGAGCATTGCCGGACAACACCGTCCGTTCAAATGCGGCAATGGCTTTGGCCAGGTTTTCCGCCGTAACGGACTCGCCAAACACTTCCTGAAACTGCCGCTCGTAACCCTTGATGGCTCCAATTTTCTTAACCGCTTTGTCAATCGGCAAATTCATCTCGATGGGATTCGCGATCGGTCCGAGTGCCTGCTCTTCCAGCGATCCGGCGCGTCCGTCCCAAAATTGGAAACGTTGATAGGCCGTATTGATCACGGTTGGGGAACTCCGCCCTCCTCTTTGACCATCGACGCCTGCGGCAGTCGCTTCACCGTTGGACCAGCCCAGCTTGGGATCATGGCAACTGGCACAAGAAACGGTGTTGTCTGCCGAAAGGCGCTTGTCGAAGTAAAGCTGCTTTCCGAGCGATATCTTCGCTGGAGTCGGCTCGTTATCACGGACCTTGGGCAGCCTCTTGAGGCCGAGAGGTACGGTTGAAGAACTCGGTTCGGAGCCTGTCACAGCGCCCGTAGTCAGGCAAACGAGGGTGCATACAAACACGCTCACGCAAACCCTGTAGATCGTACTCATCCGACAATTTCTCCTAAGTAGTCAATGCTTGTCGCCGCGCGGACGAACCAATATTGTCACGGCAATACCCCGGGCAAACAAGCGGTCGCAGCTGCTCTACCTGCCCGAAGTCAGGTCCCGCTGCTTCCCGAAGTTCGCCCTCCGAGAGGCGGATTTCAGGCCTTCTGCAGGCCGTCTCCGAGGAACGGCGGGATTTCTGCACCGGTCGCCCAATCGGGGCGGCTGGACGGTTGGTAGAAAAATCCAAAAATTGGAGCTACTGGGGGTAACGAACTGCCGTTACACCCGAGCGGAATTGATCGGCTCTCGACCGCAAATCTGACGAAAACTGGCCTCTGCGGGCCCGGTGTGAGCCTGAAGACGGCGGGGCCGAAAAGGGCCCATTCGCTCGGTTCCGCGAGCTAACGAAGCCTGCACCCCACAGGCCATAGCGCGGGTTTGGAGACGCACTGGTTGCCAAGTCTCTCCGCAACCTGCCTTCCCACCGCAAAGGCGCCCGCCACGGGTACTGGCCTCGCCGCCGCCTCTAAGGATAGGTCGCGCGCGGAATGATCGTCCAGAACTCGCGCGTCAGTCCGATCGATTCCAGTAGCAACCATGGGATCACGACCATCAACAACCCGATGTAACCGGTCAGCAGGTAACGATCGCCGTGTACCATAGGTTGGGCAGCACCCGCCCTTAACCACCGAATGGTTCGAAAGAACACGACGACGGAAAGTCCGAGAAAAATGAGCAGCACGTGAAACACTAACATGATTCCAGAAAGCGATAGACGATGGGATTCGCAGGCATGTGCGAATCATCGAGTGGCGACTGGCCCCTAAGAAAAATTAACGTCGTTATCCTTAGGTGTTGGAAAGCCGCGCAAGGACATGACGACGCTGATGATCAAGATCACGACGAACGGTATCAGTGGGTTTGCGTACCACGCGGGCAGTGCACCAAGTGCCAGCATGAGCAACAACATCGTTCGCAGTGAAAATCGCATTGCTCCCCGAAGCTCCTTGCGTACTGACAGTTCGTCACGCTTCGATCATTGTATCGTATCCTTCAAGCTACTGCGTGCACCGACGCGCAGGGCGTTTGATTTCCTTCTGTGTGCCGTTTGCCCCAGCGGGATACGTTGTCCAGCAGAGTCATCGTTGACAGATCTACCACGGAGCTTTGTCCCCCTCTGCTACCAATGCGGTCTAGTGCAAGCTCGCACACTCACGTAGCTTGTACTATCCGGCGGTTTCTGGCGCGAACTCGCGGCAAACTGGCTACACCCAAAGTTAAAAATGCTCTCGCAGAGCCGGCTTCAGTGCCACGGACGCTTAATTGAGTGGGGTGTTTGTTCCACGTTTCCACCGGAATCTTCCGAGAAAGCCGAAATCGTGTCTAGCGGCATCGGCAATTCGATAGACCACCGAGAACAACCCGGCCGCTCGATGGGGATGACCTGGTCGTTGACGTGAACGCAGCGAACGGTCTCGTTGTCAACTGCCAAGCCACGAATCTGAATGCGACCCGCGGGGGTAACGTGTGCCTGGGTGACAATCGTAATGGGCGGTAGGTCATCCTGGGGATCGGTGGCTGGATAGGAAGGCTGGCCATCGTCTTGCAGGTGGATGTCCGGTCCGTGTCCGCCAGTGGGAAAGAAAATCGCGTGAGCATGGATCTTCCGAAACCTGAGGTTATCGTATTGATGGAGGTCGATGATCGATCGCCAGATGCCGTAGTTGCAGTCGAAGATATTCAGCCCGTCCACGCTTAAGGTAGGTATACCGCTATGGAGAGCCCAATGGGTGTCCCAAATCTTCATGTTTCGCGCTTGGAATGGATGTTGTTTGTCGGGCCCAACCCCACCGACACTGCCACCGATCGAAAGAGGAAAGTAACCTGAACGCAACTTGGGATCTCTCAAAGTGGCGTGAGTCATACCTCGAATGCCGCCCAAGTTGAAACCGAAACGCCGTTGACAGTGCGATTCGTTGTCAGCGAAGCAGACGAAAGGCAGAGTGCGAATATCTTGTGGCGACTGGCTACCGTCGGGCTGCCGAATGGAAAGTACGGGATCGAACTGGGGAGTCTTTTCAGCCTCGAATCGAAAGCCATGTTGGTCGCACTCCACGGCGACATTGCGTGTAAAGGAATTGAGACTATTGGCCCACCAGAATCCGGCACCATCGTTCAAGTCGAAGGGCAAAGCTTGTTTCGGAAGCGGCTCCCCAATCATGGCTTGCACGGCCAAGTTGCGATCCAAGACGTTGTAGACTTCTGTTCCGTCCTCGAGGAAGAAGCCGTGCCCGATGCTTTGATAACCAATGCAGTCGCGGACGACGATGTATTGCGTACCGTGGATCGTAACCCACCGATTATGGCTATCCCAGACGGAAACGCCGACGATGGACGAACCTCTCATCGTGTCTCCCACCAAATGAAAGTGAATGGGGTACTTTCCCAGGACGCCTCGCTTGCCAAGGTGGCGAAGCTCCGCATAGCTGATCGAGCCCGTCGACGACCGATGGTACATCGTATGACCGCGTGGGCCGTCAGGGTTGGCGGACTCGATGACCACATTCCGACTCAAATTGGCAACTTCGACACTGAACTCCTCACCGCCGGTGTGGCTGCGGTGGATTGGATCGCTCAATTCCAGCAGCTGCGGAGATCCAAATATTTTTCGCGATCCATAGGCACTGAGCCGCTGAATCGTATTCACTTCTGACGCGGGAAGTTCGTTGACATGCGCCGCGGCTCGACCAGCGGAGAACTCCTGGCGTCCACTGCCGGTGATCAAGACTCTATCACCAACCCGCCAGTCTTCTACGCGCCGATCTAAAAACAAGCGGTTTGCTCCAGCGTCTGCCGTACGAGTCAACTTGACCCACGTATGTTCCATCGGGGCTCCATGAATATCCATCCGTCCGCCGCAACAAACGATGGCTGGGCACGTTTCTCGATCCATGCCCGCGACAAAGTGCAGCCGGATTTTTGCTGAAAATTCACTGGGGATAGGATTCTGCCGCGTGCCGACAATTAGAGCCGGCCTGACAGAATGCCCTTTGGCAGAATGAGAATGATGGTGAGCATCGCTGGCATGAGACGTGCCGCCCGAATGCTCCGTCACATGAAGACAGTCGAAGCCTTCCTCACTATAGACATTCCCCTCTTCAATGCGGATCAAACCCACGTTCAGGACAGAATTGCATTTCGCGCTAAACCTCAATTCTCCGGAGATGCAGATCGCGCGAATCACCTCTTCGGACTGCGATTGATAGAGGATCTGATGTCCTTCGAGTATCAGGACTCGATCGCCATCGCCAGGCACGCGGCCTCCGTCCCAAGTCTCCCGATCAGACCAGGACCCACTTTGGGCAGAGCGAATCACTTTGGGCGCCGCCGCGGGGCTCGTCTGCGACCGGGCTGCGGGACCAGAGCCCAAGAGGAAAAGACCGAGCAAAAATCGACCAAGAATTCGAGTGGGGACTTGCATGGGCTAGTTTCAAAACAGGGGGGACTCGTAACAACGACTGGCAGCCGGCATGACATTGCCACACCGGTACCACGCCGATCGGCGCGACAGACGGTCGAGATAGAACATCCAGCGCGACTTACCTCAATTCCAAATCAGGCAACTCAGTCGTGTTTTCCAAGATCTCGGCTGTCAACCGAGACTGTTTCGGGTTGCCGTAACGTCCGCCAAGTTTGTCGGGTGGGTCGTCACCGGACATTACGGCATCAATTTGCTCAACCGTTTTCGGCTGGAACTCAGAATCAGGCCACACGACCGTTATTTGATACTCTCCAACCGGTGCACCGTCGTCCGCCGTGTAGGTTGTCAGTGCGAACTGCCCCGTCTCATCGGCAATGCCGTGCGGATAGACGCCCGTGCCAACGGCGGGGCCGCTGACAGCGTAGAGTGTCACGATCGCACCCAAGGCCGCACGACCTTTGACGGTTACCATTCCCTTGACTGGTATCAGACGCAACGGGCCGCTTGACTCTTTTCGACCACAACCCAATGTGGTCGATATCGCCAGAACTGCGACGAAGGTGCGACACAGCCCGCAGTGTCTAGTATTCACTGACAACCTCGCCGCCTTGAGGGGAACCAAGTGCTCGGAACGTATCCGGGTTGATGTTTTCACTGAGAAATTGAACGGAGCCGTCGGCAAATCCGAATTGGGCGCCCCCGGGGTGAAACGAATAGGGCTGAAACTGGCTATTGCAGTTCATGGCGCACGGCCCTGGCCGCTGAAGACCATCGGCGGTGTAGGTGTTGAGCGCCATCCCGTTGTTGCCTGCCCATGGGCCGTATCCGTTGAACGCCGAAGGCGTTGTCGCTTGCCTTATTCCATGAATGTAGTGGTCGGGACGTGCCGCGATTTCTACAAACCAAAACGTGTTGGATAGGCCGTCCGTAATGTCACGAAACTTTGGATTCTTGAGTCCAAAGAAACCATCCAGCCTCTGGCCTGCGCCGTTTCGCACATTGCGAACCGCGAAGTAGTCGGTGGCCGAGCCCGTAATTCCCGGTGGAGTCGGAGGTCCGCCGTAGAAGGCATTAAAGAAATTGTCAATCTGCATCGTGGTAGGCCGGTTGGGAGTCGAGGGGCAGGTATACACGGAAACGTGCGTGTTTACCGCAGGCTGATTCTCCGGCGCGTCAAACCCCAGCGCATAGTCGTACTCGTTCTCCAAGTTGGTCTGCTCAAGGTATGGCAGAATCGAAGTCTGAATTCCATTCATGACAACGCCACCACCCGGTTTAGGCCAAATGAGTCTGCCTGGAGCGACCGCGCGCAACGTACTTTCGTAATTGTGAATCGCCAAACCGATCTGCTTAAAATTGTTGGAGCAACTCATCCTTCGCGCTGCTTCTCTGGCAGCCTGAACCGCGGGAAGCAACAGTCCTACGAGGATGCCGATTATCGCGATGACCACCAACAGCTCGACCAACGTAAACGCACGACGCACCGACCTGAACCTCACTAAAACTTCTCCAGTACTCAATTGGGGACATGGGTTGCACAATCTGAAAATGGCTTGCTGGAGACACCGAAGATGCTCTGGCTGGCTGGCAGGATTGCAATGGGATAGACGAGGGCAACCATCAAGCTCGCGGAGTTTGAATCCACCAATAGGACTCAGCCGCGAACTCGTTGGATACAAGGCGGCAGTGCAACAATGATGCCACTTACCCGAGCCTTTCTATTCCTTGGAATATGCCGACGAGCCAACTTCGCACGGCTACGAAACCGCCATCGCTGGTGAAAAGGTCGCCATGCCGTTTCGCGGCGAGAGATCGCCCCGGTTCGTCGAGAATTGTGTCGTCAACGTGGAAATGATCTGCTGGAGGGCCACACGATGCCCGACCATGTTCCCATGTGTTTGAGCATCCCTCCCAAGTTCAGTGTTGCCGAAGACGATTGGTCTTTGGAAGGGTTTAAGAGTGCCGTTCGAACGGTAGCTACCAACGCCAGACTCATCGCGCTGGATTGAGTTTGCACGACGCGAAGAGGCGGAGGTTGGATTTGAGCCATCCGAACATTAGCGTGGCCAGGGTACGCGAGCGTGTGACAAACACGGCGTGAATGGTTGCCCCGGGAAGTCCATCGAGTGCGTCGGGCAGATCCACAACCGCTGCAAATCGCGCTGGAGGCACCTGCCCGGCCGCGGTGGCAGTCGTGAGGCTGGATGCCGGGGCGTGCTGCGATGGCCAAGATAACTGATCGCCCTGTCTCAGGGGAATCACTTCATCGACTTGAACGATGGAGTCCACACGAGTGGAGGCGACGGCGGCGGGTTGTTGGGGGACGTGAAGGTGTACCTCGGTACCCGCGGCTATCTGCGCAAGCTGATCTTCGCTCAGCGGAATGACGGCGATCGCCCGTGAGCTACAGACCGTGCCGAGCAACGTTCCTTCGGGCAGGGTACGACCAATCTGTCCGGGATCGCACCAGGTGGCCGCCTGATTGGCAACTGAGTCGCGCAGCGGTCCTCCCGGAGGGGCGGCCAGGTTGGCCACGAAGCGCCCGTCCGTCGCCGAAATCAATGTGAGACCGTCGATGTCGCGCTGTGCGTTGCGAGCCAATACCTTTGCAGCGTGCACGTCGCTCTCAAATGGGCTCAGGTCGACATCTTGACCGTGCATGTCGCGGCTCCGCCTCTGGGCGTTTCGTCGCGCCAGCGCGGCATCCACCCCGCGCCGGCGTTCGATCTGACGAACGGCCAGGGCCGTACTCTGCAACTCGAAAAGAGGCTTCCCCGCTTCGACCTGTTGGCCGTCCTCAGTATGGCAACGGACCAGGCGCGCCGGCGTGCTGGCAAAAACGCCTTGCATCTGACGGGGTTGCAACCAGCCACTAGCAAATTGTCGACTGGGAATTGGCAGCCAGGCGACGATCAGCACCAAGCCGGCCGCAAAAATTGCCAGTCTCCAGCGACGACCCGACTGAGAAGCACGACGATAAAGATTCTTGAATGTTTTTACCATGGGTACTCCCCACCACGACACCAAAACGGCGACGGCCAAAAAGCGACCGATCCAAACCAGGTTCCAACTTGAATAGAGCGCGATCACCACCGTCGCGATGGTGACCGACAGAAGGGCTCGGTAGATCCATCCGGCGATGCTGAGAATCAGCAAAAAGCGGCGACGGCCAGGGGTGACGAGAAGAGGTTCCTCCGTGGAGCCCCCTCCGAGTACCATCCGCTGCAGCCACGCCGTGGCGACTTGGTCGGCCTTTGCCCGCAGGTTCGTCTCGTCGAGCCAGTCGGCCAGTATGTAATAGCCATCGAATCTCATCAGCGGGTTGGCGTTGATGAGCACCGTACTGACCGAGCACACAAACATGGTCTGGAGAGCCAGGGTATTGACTGCTCCATCAATCGTCAGCAGCCAACCCCAGGCTGCCAGGGTAGCGACGACCAACTCAACATACATGCCGGCCGCCGCGACGGCCGCACGTTGCCAGCGCCGCGACAATTGCCAGCTTTCACTCACATCGCAATAGACGCACGGAGCGCCAAGAATCAAGAAGACTCCGATATCAGGACAACGGACACCAAATCGCTTGCAAGCCAAAGCGTGCCCCAGCTCGTGGAGTGCCCGTGTGAGCACGAACACCACCATCAGCATACCGCCGGTGGTCGGGCTTAGTTGCCAAGTCCAATTCTGCGATTGGCTGAGGAGCCGCTGGAATTCAAGGAGTACGGCGCCAAAGGTCAACAGCGCCGCAGCTAGCCAGAATTGAACGGCCCGGCTCGAAAACAGGAAACTGGTGTGGGGCGCCAGCCAAGCGAGCCAGCGGTCGGGCTGAATGCCCCGAATCTGCCACACAACGAGACTCGACAGCGCCGATTGAGTACGCAGCAGGACGGATTCCGAATCGGCCCGTTTCTCGCTTGTTCGAATCAAACCGTGTGCGCAGAAATTATTAACGATTGTCAGCAGCCGGTGATCCGCTAGTGGTATGGAAGGATTTTCTTCGTGAAACTGGGCGGCGATCTCGCCCAGCGTGCGTCGCGTTTCGATCCGAGTCAGAATCCAGTGCTCCACCCAGCCGATACGGAAGCTCTGCCGCGAGATCGGATCGAGCACATTCCAACGGGCCTGGCCGATGGGCGAAGTCGCTTCGTGTTTTGGGGAATCGAGTTGCGTAAACCGAAGATCGCGCCGCCTGGAAAAACGTACCTTGAGCAAAGCCTCAAGCTCATCCGACGCGCCGGCTTCGGCTGGACGGACCGCCGGATCCGGCGAGGCGGCGGGAGCGTCGGGCTGTTGGCTGGGCAACACGTGATCCATCGGGCGATTGCTATCGGTAAAGATCTGCGACGGTTACTTCGTTAGCTTCGGGGCGGAGCTGGTGGAAGCCGAGTGAGTGGCCACGTACAGGTCAACATTCATTCCGGGAAGCAACAACCAATGTCCGCGGCGCTGAACGTTCTTGATCCGTGTATGCAGTCGCACGTAGCCTTGGGCGCTGACCTCGTGGTCATAGGAGCTGACGACGCCGGCCAGGCGTTCCACTCTGCCGGTCTGTTGACGTACCTCCACTCGGACTTCAGCGCCCACGATACTCGTCAAATCGATCTGCTTGATGGGGACGGGACGATCCACGATCAAATGCTCCAGGTTGCGAACTCGTAAGATGGGGCGGCCCACCTCCACCCACTGTCCAGGTTGCAAAAGGATCGCAGAAACCACGCCGGCCAGCGGAGTGCTCACTTCGCGACGAGCCAGGCGAAGCTTGGCCGTATCCAGCGCGGCGGCCTTGAGTTGAGCTTGTAGCCTGGCTCGCGTCTGCGTTTGCTGCGCGCCGATCAACTCCAATTTCGCCATGCCAACACTTAGGTTGAGTTTGCGAATCTCCGAATCACTGACACTCGAACTGATGGATCGGTAGTTTGCCAGTTCCTCTTCGACCTCCTGCAATGCCAACTGACGAAACTGGACATCGGAGTCGTCGGCAGCCACTCTGGTTGCCGCGTCGTACTGCAGTTGAGCTTGTCGCAATTCCGTTTTTGCGAGCTCGTTGTCGAGCCGGGCAACGCGGGCCCCCTCGGCAACCGTCTGATTCAGCTCCACATCGATCGATCGAAGGGCTCCGCTTTCGAGAGCCGGAATGTCGACGGAGTGCTCGACGAGCACAGGGCAACCTTCGAGTTTGAGCCAACCGGCCGCCGGCGCCGAGGCAGTTGGCGTTGGGGCAGCGAGTGCCCGGGCGGGCAGCGACTGGGCGGGCAGCCGCGTCGACAAACCAAGGCAGGCGGCGACGCCCCAGGCGAACACATAGGTTCGCCGAATGATCATTAGCCAGCTCTCGAACCTGTGTGAAATCATAGTAGCATCACCATCTGTATCCTCTCGATCCGTCCCATCGGGACCCGCCCCTTACCAAAGCATGCGAAGCCGTGAACTGACCGCCCAGTACGCATCGCGCAGCACGAGCCATCCAGCCGGCACCCGGCCACAATCGATCGTGGCCCGGGCAATCGCTCCATCCTTTTTCAGTGGCAACGCATCGGACTCGATCACCGCGTCCGCGTAGACGATCTTGGATGGCGAATGTTCACCGGCCGAGGTTACCTGAGAGGCCATCCGGCGGACGATTCCCTCACGGATTTGGTCGGGGTGGCTGCTGAGCGCGAAACGTACGCGAGCCCCCTTGTCTGATCGCTCAATGGCTTCGTTGACTAATCCCGAGCGGTAGTCGGGTATGGTGATCTGCAGCCGCCAGAAACCGTCCGGTATAAAGGTTGCCACCAGTTGGTCCCCCGCTGAGACGGGCCGATTCATCAGGCGGTTTTTCAGATCCCATGAAGCGACTTGCCCTGGCGCGCTGGCGACCACGGTCAGCTCGCGCTGCTGCTGGAGTTGGATTTGCAATTGCTGCTGAATCGCTTTGCTGGAGATCCGCAGTTGTTCGATTTCGCCTTCGATACGATCATTCTCGCGGGCTGTCAGGTCGCTACCTCGGTTGCGAGCGTTTACCAGTTGGGCCAATCGGTCTTGGGTAATGCGTTGTTCGCCGGTCAGCTGATCGATCTGCGCTTCCAATTGCCGGTTGGTCAGTCGCACTAACGATTGTCCCGCCTGAACTGTCTCGCCTTCGCTGACCAAGACTTCGGACACGATGCCCGACATGGGCGCGTAGTAGGGTTGTTTGCTCAGTGGATGGAGCGTAGCGGTGGCGGAGATTTGCTGCGTGACCGGGAACATGGTAATTGCGATCACCAGTCCCAATAACGCCGCCCGCATAATCCAGCTTTGGACGACTTGCCTCTGACCACGATTCGTCAGGGGCACAGCCCGTGGCCTTGCTCCGGGAATCCATCGTCGCCAAGCCGAGCCGAACGCTTGCCCCGAAACGAGCAAACTACCGATCGCGCGAGCAAGTCGCTCTGCTCGGTCGGCTTGCCGCGAGTCGGTTTGCGCTGTCGTCACCTCCGGACCGGCGTAGGCGATCAGCGCGACGGTCTGTGTCGCGGGCTCCAAGACGATCGACGAAACGCTGCGGCAGCCGAGCAGTTCGCATAGCTGGTCTACTGCCGCCGGAATCGAGCCAGCTTGGTCGGCCGAGTCGTCAGCAGCCTCCACACTGCT